>NC_010571.1:4456603-4756803 GCF_000019965.1 Opitutus terrae PB90-1 | reverse complement strand
AACGGGGAAGCGGCGGTCGCGCTTGCGGGAGTTTTCCCGATGCGGCGCGTTGTGAGCCGGTGAGCAGGCCGGCGCGGCTGCGATTCGGGTGCCCGATCGTAGCGGCAGGCCTCCGCGCCTGCCGACGGTGCAGCGTTGGCGTTCGCTCGGCAGGCAGAGACGCCTGCCGCTATGGGCGTGCGAGGCGAACCAGCGGCTTGGGGGCCAGCCGCTCCACCTGATGCAGAGTTGAGGTGAAGCGCGTTGCCTTCAACGCGCTGGGCGGCGTAGCGGAAGTCGGGAGGCTTTCGTGCCTGTGCGACGAATGCGCCGCGAACGGGCAGACGAAACGCTGACGCGTTCCGCTCGGGCCGACTACAGATTCGCGATGATCGCGTCGGCCATCGCCTTCGTTCCGACGGCCGGCCGGCCGAAAGCGATGTCGCCGGTGCGCGTGCCGGAGGTGACCGTCTTTTTCACGGCGGCCTCGATGCGCGTGGCGATTTCGCCGAGTCCGAAACTATAACGAAGCATCAACGCGGCGGAAAGGATCTGCGCGCAGGGATTCGCGATCCCCTTGCCGGCGATGTCGGGCGCGGTGCCGCCCGCCGGCTCGTACAGCCCGAACGGCAATCCGAGCGAGTTCTTGCCGGTGCCGAGCGAGGCCGACGACAGCATGCCGAGCGAACCGCAGATCACCGCCATCTCGTCGGAGAGGATGTCGCCGAACATGTTTTCCGTGACGAATACGTCGAACTGGTTCGGGTTGCGCGCGAGCTGCATCGCGGCGTTGTCGACATACATGTGGGACAGTTCGAGGTCCGGCGCGTTTTTGGCGATATAGTCGATCACGGTCTTGCGCCAGAGCACGGACGTCTCGAGGACGTTGGCCTTGTCGATCGAGCAGAGCTTTTTCTTGCGCGCGCGCGCGGTGGTCACGGCGGTGGCGAGGATGCGTTCGATCTCGCTCTTGCGATAGACCATCGTGTCCATCGCCTGCACGTCGCCGTCGGCGAGCGTCGTGGTTTCCTTTTTCCCAAAATAGATGCCGCCGGTGAGCTCGCGGATGCAGACGATGTCGATGCCGTCGGGGATGCGTTCGGTCTTGAGCGGGGAGGCGTCGGTCAGTTCACGGTAGAGCAGGCCGGGCCGGATGTTGGCGAAGAGCGTGAAGTGCTTGCGCAGCGGGAGCAGCGAGGCGCGCTCGGGCTGCTGCGCGGGCGGGAGTTTTTCCCATTTCGGGCCGCCGACCGAGCCAAAGAGGATGGCGTCGGACTGCTCGCAGACCTTCAGCGTGGAGGCGGGGAGCGCCTGGCCGTGACGGTCGATGCCGGCGCCGCCGACGTCGGCCTGCTGGTAGCTCAGCGTGAGCTTTTCCTGGCGGGCGACGTGTTCGAGCACGCGCAGCGCCTCAGACATGACCTCGGGGCCAAATGTAATCACCTGCCAGGACGGCGAACTTGAGCGACGGCATAGAGGGTCAGGTTGGCAAGCGCCGGCGTGGCGTGGCAAGGGGGTTTTAGCGGTGTTGGGAGGGCGGCCGCCCTCGGCCGCTTTCCCGTGGCACGGGCAGCTTGCTGCCGTAGCGTTCGGCGAAGGCTGGGTCTCGCTCGTCATTCATTGGCGCTTCCGATCCCGATTCGATCACGATCACCTCGAGCGGGCGTGGCCGCGACCGAAGGGGACCGAAGAACCACGAAACACACCAAAGACATAAAACAAGGGCGGGTCACAAAAGGACGCCGAAGGCACAGGAGCTCCGAACCCGAACTCCAGACCGCGACCGGAGCGAGCAGCCCACGGAACACACGGAGCACACGGAAGACATTTCTCCCGCGAATCACGCGGATGGCCACGGATCCGATCCGTCGCAGATGGAGCGCGTAGCGCCCGCGTTGGATCCACTGGAGCCCGATCTGGTATCGCCGCAAAACCAAGAACGTTGAACTCGGACGCGAAACGGCGAGCCGTAGGCCTGAGCTCGCCGCAGGGCGTAGCAAACTGCCCACGGAACACCCCGGATCACACGGCAGCTGGGCTCGGAGTTGATTCGCATTCGGTCACGATGAGCCGGGGTAAACTCGTCGTGGCTGCAGGATGCAGATTCCGGTCCTTGCGGGCGGTGCTCAGCCAACACCGGAATGCGGGCAGGATGCCCGCGCTCTCCGGCCGGAGCATTCCCATCCTCGCTGCGGCATAGAGATCGACGGCGGAGCGGCAGTGGAGTAGTAAACAAGCAGCCATGAAAACCTTGCTGCGTGTTCTTCTTTTAGGGTTCAGCTGGCTCGGCGCGGTCGCGGGGGCGGCGCGCGCCGATTCCGATGCGGTGGAGGCGCTGCTGGCGCGTGCCAACCAAAACATCGAGCAACAGCGGAAGGGAGATATCCAAATCCGCGTGACAGACGCCGCCGGCCGGCCGCAGGCCGGAGTCACGGTGACGGTGGACCAGCGCACGCATCATTTCCGGTTCGGCTCGATCGCGTTCGAGTTGCTGCCGGCGAACCACTTCACGCCGGAGCAGGAGGCGGTGTTCAAGCAGCGGTTCACGCAGCTCTTCAATCTGGCGATTCTGCCGTTCTACTGGGACGGCTACGAACCGGTGCCGGGACGCCCGGGCTGGGAGCGGATGCTCGAGGTGGCGACTTGGTGCAAGGCCCACGGCATCACGCCGAAGGGGCACCCGCTGGCGTGGACGCACGTGGCGGGCACGCCGGCCTGGCTGTCCGAGCTGCCGCCGGATTGCAGCCGGTCGCTGCTGCAAGCGCGCGTGGTCGAAAATGTGAAAGGCTTTGCGGGGACGATCGACCTGTGGGACGTCGCGAACGAAGCGGCCAACACGGTGGTATGGGACGCAGCGATGAAAATGCCGGAGCGGATCGAGGGGGAGCGCTACCCGGCGGCGGGGCCGTCCATTGCGGAAGTCGCCGACTGGATCGAGCCCTGCTACCGCTGGGCTCACGCCGCGAACCCGGACGCGACGTTGCTCCTGAACGATTTTGGCCAGATCGCGTGGCCGCCGGTCCGCGAGCGATTCTTCGCGTTGGTCAAGGAACTGCAGCGACGCGGCACGCCGCTGCACGGCATCGGGCTGCAGGCCCACGAGCCGCGCACCGAATGGTTTCATCCGCAGAAGGTCTGGGACACGCTGGAGCGTTGTCGCGAGCTCGGGCTGCCGATTCATTTCACGGAGTTTCATCCGCACTCGCTCGGCGCGCCGATTTCCGGCGGCTACAAGGAAGGCGTCTGGTCGGAGGAGAATCAGGCTGAGTTCGCCCGGATCATGTATACGCTCGGGTTCGGCCACCCATCGGTGGTCTCGTTCACGTGGTGGGATTTCACCGAGAACGATTCCTACATCAAAGGCAGCGCGCTGCTACGAAAAGATCTGACGCCGAAGCCCGCCTACGAAGTCCTGGATCAGCTGATCAATCACGCGTGGAAAACGCACGCCACGCTCAAGACTGATGCGGACGGTCGGATTGCGCTGCGGGGGTTTTATGGCGAGTACCAGGTGCGGCCGGAGGCAGGCGCGACAGGGCCGGTCACGTTCCAGCACGTTCCCGGAGCGGCCAGCGAGTGGACGGTGCGGCTGCAATGATGGGTCGCGTGCCAGGCTGCCACTGATGGAAGCAAGCAGCCGTTTGCACGGCCGTCGCGACTAAGCGCAGCCACCTCGAGACGGGGATCGATTCCGGTCTCGCCGGCTCGGGGCTGACTCGCTAGCTTAAACGATCATGAAGCTGCTCAGCGGATTGTTTCGACCGAAGGGCATCTCGACGGGCGAATACGAAAAAACGGCGGCAGCCATCGAGGCATTTGCCGCGGGCACGGGGCGCATGTGGGATTGGGACGAATTCATCTCAATTCGAAAGCACGACGCGTATCTCGAAGACGTCCGGCTGAAGTGCATTGCGATTCCCGATCAGTTCCCGCCGCCGGGCCCGGAGGCGTATTGTAGCGCCGAGGGGATCGCCGCACTTCGGGAACTGGCCAGCGCTGTGCGAGACCGGATGAGCGAACGCGGCAGCCAGTAACGGAGCCGCGGCGGCTAGCGGGGCGTCACGTCGACGCCGTCTTGCTCGAGCCGGGCGCAGAGCGTTTGGGCAGTGCGCGGACGGTTGTGCGAGTCCGTGCCGGCTTCGAGCGAGAGGACAAATTCTCCGCCCACCTCGACGGGGCGATGGTTGAGCTGTTCGAGATTGCCGCCCGCGATTTGGAGGCGATCGACGCGCCCGAGGAGGAGCGTCGGAAGCGCTTCCTCGGACGCGTGCAGATCGCCGAACACGACCGGCCCGGTGAACTCGACGCCGGGCGCGATCAGGCCGACGTGGCCGCGCACGCCGGAAAAGATCGCGTTGCCCATGCGCACGCCACCAAACCGCCCGTTCGAGCTGAGAATCGCGACGCTCGCGAGATCGGCCCAGCCGTCATAGCTGACGTCGTCGCGAAACAGCGACGGGTTCAGCGCCGTGCGGCGGCCGACGCTGAACACACCCAGGTGCGTCGTTTCGTCGGCGCCGGCGATCACGATTCGCGCGTGGCCTTTGCGGTAGCGGATGTCGGGCTGCTGGTAATTGCGCGGTGGTGCGGCCTCCGATGCCGCGTCGAGCGTCAGCGTCAACGTGCCGGCGCCGGCAAATTCCACCTGCACGATGTCGTCCTGCAAATCGACGAATGAGACTCGCGTGATCTGGTCCGGGTCGGCGGTGACGACGATCGACGTATCTTCGAGCAGCACCTGATCGTAGACATTGCCGTTTGGATGAACGATGTCGGGCCCGATCTCGGCGCCGCCCTCAGCTTTGGCCTGGGCGAGCAATCCCAGAATGGCCGGATGCGTGTAACGAGCCTGGCCCTCCGCGGTGACGAACGCGCTGTAGATGCCGGCATGCGAGCGCGCGACGCGATCGATCACCAGTTCAGCTGCGTCGCCGTTCACCAACGTAGCGCCGTTGAGCTCCCACGCGTGCAGCGCCGCGGGGATCGTCTGCAGCGAGAAATGGGCCTCGGCCCCGGCGGCGGCGGAGAGGCTCGCCGGCTGTCGGGTGATGGCCGTGGCTGCGGCGCCGCGACGCAGCAGGCGTTGTGCGACAGCCTTCACGGGATCGTTGCCGCTGATCCAGTCCTGCGCGGTCGGCGTGACTGGCAGGTCGGGCATGATCCCGCGGCCAGGGGTGAGTCCGCTCACCGCGGTCGTGAAGGTATTCGTCGAGTAGCTGAACCGCAGCTGCGTGTAGACGAGCGTGACGGATTGGTTGGCTGCGGTGCAGGCGAACGAGCCACCGGTCTCCTCGCCGATGAACCGGCCGATGCGGTGGTAGCTCAGCAGCGACGAGAAATGGCCGGTGGTGGAGAAACAGCCGCCGTCGATCAGCACGGCCAGCGAGCCGGTGAATGCGTTGGCCGCGGGCGCGAGCGGAACGCGGAGATCGGTGTAGAACGGAGAGGTGCTCGCGAAGTAGGAGCGGGCGCGGTCGATCAGCCGCTGGAAGAGATAGGAGCCGCAATACGGATCGCCGCCGCCGTTGCCGCGCAGATCGAGGATGACGTTCTGGATCCGGCGGGCCGCAACCTCGTTGAAGAAATTGTCGATGAAGGCGAAGAACCGCGTGTGGCCGGCGGCGTCGTAGTAGTTGAAGGTGCGCACGAAGAGCACCGCGTGATCGCTGGCGAATTCCGACGAGCCGAGGTCGTCGGCGCCCGCCGGCTCGGGATCGCGCAGCGCGTTCCAGTCGGTTTCGCTGACGCCGTTGAGTGTGACGCTGTGGGACAGGCGCGTTTGCGGATCGAGGTAGGTGATCGAAAACTCCGACGACGTGTCGACGAGGAGATGATAGAGCTGGGCGAACTGACGATTGAGCGAGTGGAGCTTGCGGGTGAGGTTGGCGCCGTCGGCCGTGAGCCCGTCCAGGAGCTGCTGCACGACCGCGGTTGCGGTGTGGCTGTTGATCGCGGTGATTTCCGCGCCGACGGGGACGGCTAAGCCGGGGAGGGCGCGGATGACCAGCAGCCGGCCGTCGATGCTCTTCGCGGCGAGCGGCAGGAGCCGGCGCTGCGCGTGCAGCGTGGTGTCGGTACTGCTGGAGAGCGAAAGCGCGGTGTGGCCGCAGTTGAGCCGGCGCACGACGCCGGCGAGCAGCCGGTAGAACTCGAGCTCGTTCATGCCTTCGCGGAGGTGCGCGCGTTCATCCACCAGCGCCTGCTGGACCGCGGCGCGATCGGCGTAGAGTTGCGGATGTTGCGTCTCGATGAGCCGCTGGACCTGGTCGAAATCACGCTGCAGGTCGGCGAGCGCGAAGGCGCGAAACTGTACGGTTTCCGGGCCGAGGGCGGCGAGCGGCGGCGCGAGCATCGCGACGCCCAGCGTGACCGCAGCGAGCGACCGAAAAGAAAAAACGCGGGACAGGAGGACGCGGGGCGACATCGGGTGATCAGGCGCTGAGCGGATCAACCCCGTGGCGGCGGGTTGCCCTTCGGACGCTCGGCGCGAACGGGGAGCTAAAAAGGTTGGGCCCGCCCGCCGGGCGGGCCGGATGGCCGAGCCAACAGCGAGGAAGTGGCGGCGGGCCCAGCGGTACCGCCTTATCCAAAGCGGTGCCACTGCTATCAGTATGGCTCGCTAGAGGCACGGAGCGGGCCGGGGTCGGCGACCCCGGCTACAAGAATGCGACGAGGGCGTCGCGTCTCCACCGATCGGCTGCGCGGCTCCCGACCAGTGGGCGCAGCAAGCCTGCGCCCCTGCTGCTCAAGCGGCCGGCTCGGGAATCCGGAGCAGGTGTGCGACCTTCGCGCGGATCGCGTCATCGCAGCCGTCGACGTGCAGCGTGTCGCACTCCGTCCCCAGGATGAACGGATGCCCAACCTGGCGCATCCGCGCGAGCAGTTCACCCGCCTGTGCGCCGACTTTTTCGAGCGGCATCACGCTGTCGGAATAGAACTGTTTCGAGGGCAGGTTGCCGTAGAGCACGATGTCCTTCGGCACGCGGGCGGCGTCCTCCCACAGTCGGCGCGAACTGCCGAGCGAGAGCAGCGCGGGTCGCAGCGAACAGAAACCGTCGAGCATCGCGTCGACGAGTTCGCCGCAGCAGTGGAAGAGTAGGTCCGCCTCGCGCGCGACGAGTTGCGCGGCGATGGCGCGATTGGGCGCGAGCGCGAACCGGTCGAAGACGTTGCTGCCGCCGGCGATTTGTTTCGGCGAGAAGAAGACCTTGTTGGCGGCGGGTTCGGCGATGAAGATCGCGCGGGCGCCGGCGTCGAGCTGCTGCCGGATCGCGTGCCGGACGGTCGCAAGCGCGAGCCGCAGCGCGGTTTCGAGGAGTCCGACCTCCGGCTCGTCGGCCGCGGTGGCGCCGTCGCCGGCCAGGTACACGGGCGTGATCGGGTCGGCGAGCAGCTTGGTGGCGAGCGAGAACGGGCCGATGCTCATGCCCACCGGCAGCAAGGTGGTTTGTCCGGTGATGTAGCGGAGCGCGCCGAGATTCGCGGCGACGCGCGGCGACGGCCGGCTGCTGGCGAGGGCGGATTCGAAACGAGCCACGGCTTCCGCGGAGGGCGCCTCCGTGAAGTGGAAGCTATCCGAGTCTGCGGCGGGGACGTCGAAGAACGAAAGCAACGTGGCTTTCTCGAGCTTCAGGTCCATCAGCGGAAACGCGAGCGGCGTCTGGAACTCCGCCGCCGCTTCCGCGATCACCCGGCCGAGTCGCTCGCCGTCGGTCAGGATCGCCTCGTGATCGGCGTGCCGGCGAAGCACGAGGTCGACGCCGATCGGAAGGCGGTGACGTTGCGCGGCGAGAGCGAGGTAAGTGGAGCGGGCCATGGAGAGACGAGAAGCGTGGAAGCGGAGTGAAAACGAAGCGCGTTGGGGGCAACGCGCTCGACCTCGGAGGCGTTAGCGGCGAGCGAAACGTAAGCGGGAGTGATGAGGTGCGGGCGGTGAAAGGCGGCACACGTGGCACGGGCATCCTGCCCGTGGACAGCACGTCGTGTGGGCAATCGGGAAGTCCGGCGACGACACGGGCAAGATGCCCGTGCCACCGGTCAGGCGCCGATGAGCTTGAGCGCGACCTCGACGGCGGCGCTGGCGTCGGCCGAGTAGCCGTCGGCGCCGATTTCGTTGGCGAACTGCTGCGTCACGGGCGCGCCGCCGACCATGATCTTGACGGGCGGGCAGCCGCTGGCGCGGATGACGCGAACGGTTTCGACCATCGCGGGCATCGTGGTCGTGAGCAGCGTGGAGAGACCGACGACCTGCGGCTGGTGCTGCTGGATGGCGGCGACGAATTTCGCGGGGGAGACGTTTACGCCGAGGTCGACGACGCGGAAGTTGGCACCCTTCCACATGATCGCGACGAGGTTTTTGCCGATGTCGTGGAGGTCGCCGTGCACGGAGCCGATCACGGCGGTGTATTTCGGCTGCACGCCGGCGGCGAGGAGCTTGGGCTCGAGGATCGCGAGCGACTCTTTCATCGCGCGTGCCGACATCAGCATTTCCGGGACGAATATTTGGTTGTCGCGGAACCGGTCGCCGACGATGGCCATCGCGGGGACCAGCGCCTGGTCGACGACGGCGCCGGGCTGCGCGCCCTCGGTGAGGGCTTGTTGCGTGAGCGCCTTGGCGTCCTTGCTTTTGCCGGCGACGACGGCTTGCGAGAGCTGTTCGAAGGTAGTCATGAGAGTTGGGGCGAAGAGGGGACGGAGTTCGGGGTTTGGAGTTCTGAGTTCGGAGTAGGAAATCGGAGATCGGAGGTGAAAGCGTAGCGGGAAACGTCGGCGCTGGCTTGGATTCCGGTGCGGAGTTTTGGGATTTTGGTGCGAAGGTGGGCGCGCGGGAGCGCAAGCCGCTTGTAGCCGGCCTCGCTGAGGCCGGGCCGGGGTCAGCCTGCCCTCCGTAGCTTCAGCGAAGGAGGGCGACCCCGGCTGCAACGCGCGCCCACCACATCTCAGAGGCGACGAGGGCGTCGCGTCCCCAGAAATCCCCCAGCGCGCGCAGGAAAGGAGCGCGCGATCAGGCCGGCGGCGCGGTGGGCGTTTGGGCGCGGCGGAATTCGCCGGGCGTCTGCTGCGTAGCTCTGCGAAACACGCGCGTGAAATAACTCTGGTCGCCGAACCCGCAGCTTTGGGCGATCTGCGCGAGCTCGGTTTCGGTTCGCGCCAGCAGGTGGCACGCGCGATCCACGCGCAGTCGCGTGAGCAACTCGGTGAACGAGCGGCCGGTCTTGTCCCGCATCAGATGAGAAAAGTGGCTCGGCGACAGTCCGGCCGCGCGCGCGACCTCTTCGCGGGTGAGTTCGCCGGCGAGATGCTCCTCCATGTATTCGATCGCGCGGGCGAGCTGCACGGAGTTGGGGTGACGGCGATTGGCCTGGATGGCGTCGATCAGCAGCTCGAGCATTTCGCAGAGCCAGGTGGCGAGTTCCTCCTGCGACGCGATCCGCGCGAGCGTCGTGATCGATTGGTAGTTCAGCCCGAGGATTTGCGATGGATCGCCGCCGGCCTGCACCGCGGTGCGCGTCATCGTGACGACCAGCTCGAGCGCGAGGCTCTTCAGCAGCTCCATCCGCGACTCGCCGAGGAAATAGATCGCGGTGAGCACGCGATTGATTGCGCCGCGGGCGGCGGGGCGTTCGCCGCGGCGGATGGCGGCGATAAGCGCGGGCTCCTCGCGCAGGTAGATGCTGCGGATGTCGTCGTGCAGTCCCTCCTTCAACGCGTGCAGCGCCTCCGCTTTTTCGCGTTCGCGACGGGCGTGTCGCCGCCGTTCCGCGAGCAGCGCGGCGTTGGTGAGGTTGTGCCTGGCGGCGAGTTCGAGCAGCCGGCGGCACGCATGAAGGATCCGTTGATCGAGCGCGCCGGCGCGGGCGGGACGTTTCAGCGCGACGCCGCAGACGAGCAGACCGCCGAGCAGCGTCTGGTTGCGCAACACTGGCACGGCCCAGAGCACGCGTCCGTCCGGATCACCCATCACGCACGGCTCACCCCAGCGCAGCGCCTCGGCGATCGCCTGCTGGCGCGCGGTCTGTGCCGCGGTCGGGTCGGCGGAGGCCGACACGCGACCGCGCAGCACGGTGCCGGCGGCATCCGTCGCCACGAGCGCGAAACCGGTGGCGCGGCGGTGTTCGGCGGCGAATGCATCGAAGGCGAGCGCGTCGAGGAGTCCGGCAAAGACCGCGTTGTCGGCCGGTGCAGCGTGGGGCCGGGAGTCAGGAAAGGCTCCGCTCGCGGCGGCTTGCCGCCGGGTGAGCGAACCGGAGCCGAGGAGTGAAGTGGGACGCGAGCGGCGAAGCACGTTGAACCTCACGAAACGACCGGCACGGTGGCCGGCGGCGGGCACGGCTCCGGCGGGAGCAGCGCGGATGAAGGCGACGCCAGCGGCGACGGTTCGCAAGCGGCGCCGAGGCCAGTGGCGACCGCTTTCACCACGCGCGTATCCGCGCTGAACGCGGTTTGCTGACCGGGTGGAACGACGAGAAAACGCTCGGCATCCCATTCGCCCGCGAGCAGCGCCCGCAGCAACGAGCTGTCGCCCGGCTGTTCCTCGCAGGGCCAGCCCAGCCAGGTGGCGCAGGTTTGCGCATAGGCTTTCTCCGCGGCGCTGTCGGGCAACCCAAAATCGGTGTAGACCGCGCGGCCGTGTTCAAAGAAGGAAGCGCGTTCCATCGCGATCAGCGCTTCGGCGTCCTCGACGCCGAATTTTTTCGTGTATTCGCTGCGCAAGGCCGCCTCGCGATCGGGACCGGGCACGCGACGCGCGCGATTCCAGCCGGGCGTGTACCAGTAAACGTCCGGCGTGCGGCGCATGATGTCCGCGTAGCGTTCCTTGCTGCCGAGGAAGAGCGTGAGACAGTCGTGCGCGCGCGGGAGCACGAGCGGGCAGCGCGCCGGCCGCAATCCCATGGTGCCCAGACCGCACACGCCGTAGACGAGCGCGACCGCTTCGACCGCGGGATCGTCCTCGGCGCGGGCGAGCGCGGCCGCAAGTGCGGTGTGCAGGAATCCGGGACGGTCATGCAGTCCCACGTCGAGGAATTCGGTGCGAACGACGTGGGGCGCCTGCGGCAGAAAGTGCGCGAGCTCGGTTTCGAGCACGCGACACGCGATCAGCGCGAGGCGCGGTGGCGGAGACGACGGCATGGGAACATTGGCAGCCTGAACGGACGGGGCGGCGCTGGCGAGCCGGGCGTGCGCACGGGAGGCGTTTTTTCGGTCCGGCGGAATCGAGCGGTGCAACGTCCGGGTGGACTATTCGGCTGAACTGGTTTCCTGGCACCATTTGGATTGCCGAGCCGCGCGAATCGCGTGGATTCGATTCAATGAATCTTCATGTCCTGCCCGCCGGGCCGATCCGGACCAACGCCTACTTGCTGACCGCGCCGGAGCGCGGCGAGGCCGTGCTGATCGACGCGCCCGCCGGCGTGTGGCTCGACGTCGAACCGATCCTGCAAAAGGAGAAGTGCCGACTGACGGAACTCTGGATCACGCATGGGCATTGGGACCACACGCAAGGGGCGGCGGAGATCGTGCGGCAAACGGGGGCGAAGGTGCGGGCGCATTCGGACGACCGGCCGTTGCTGGAAACGCCGAAGGTCCAGGAAGCGTTCATGGGAACGCGGTTGGACGTGGAACCGGTTGGCGTCGACCGTTGGGTCGGGCAGGGCGAGCGGTTCGAGTCGCTCGGGCAGCCCGTGGAGGTTCGCCACGTGCCCGGCCACTGCGCGGGCAACGTGCTCTATTTCCTGCCGCGGGCGCAGGCGGCGTTCGTGGGCGATGCGCTGTTTGCCGGCAGCGTGGGCCGCACGGACCTGCCGGGCGGGAGCTTTGAGACGCTGGAACATTCGATCCGGCAGCAGATTTACACGCTGCCGGAAGAGACCGCGGTTTATCCCGGCCATGGGGCGGACACGACCGTCGGCGCCGAGATGGCGACCAACCCTTATGTTTCGGGATGATGGGGCGCCGCCTGCGCGGTTAAGATTTTGTCATTCTGCGGCTAGCACCAGATCCCAGTGGACGTCGGCGCGACTTTCCTGTGAACTACGCGGGTGGGTGCCCGATATTTGCACCATCCATCTTGAACCAATCCCAGCGCTTCAACCGATCAGTGTCGCCGACCACCGCTGCCTGTCACGGGCGGCTGCAGCGAGCTGTGGCTGGGCCGGGACAGTGAGTGACGCGCGGCGAACCTGATGATGAGTACGACGACGAACAATCACGAGACCTTCATGCGACGGGCTTTGGAGGTGGCGCGAAAAGGCTGGGGCGACACGCATCCAAACCCGATGGTCGGAGCGTTGATCGTGGAGGAGGGCCGTGTCGTGGCCGAAGGATTCCACGCGCAGGACGGCGGGCCGCACGCGGAACGGCTGGCTTTGTTGAACCGCGGCAAGCCGCCGCGCGCGGGTGCGACGATGTATGTCACGCTGGAGCCCTGCTCGACTTCCGGCCGGACCGGCGCGTGCACGGATGCGATCATCAGTTCGGGCATCAAGCAGGTGGTGGTCGGCGCGACGGACCCGAACCCGGAGCATTCCGGCAAGGGCTTCGAGGTGCTGCGCGCTGCGGGGGTCGAGGTCATCCACGGCGTGCTGGAGCGCGAGTGCACGGACCTGAACCTGATTTTCAATCACTGGATTCATCGCGCCACGCCGCTGATCGCGTCGAAGTCCGCGGTGACGCTGGACGGCCGGATGGCGTGTCGCACCGGTGAATCGAAATGGATCACCGGCGAACCGGCGCGCGCGAACGTGCACGTGTGGCGGCGGCTTTTCCCCGCGATCGCCGTGGGCGCGGGCACGGTGTTCAAGGACAACCCGCGGCTGACGGCGCGGGTCGAAGGCCAGCCCGAGTGGTGCCCGATCCGCTTCGTATTCGACGGACTGCTGCGCACGGTCGTCGACAAGCAGTTGCCTAAGCTCTACACCGACGAATTTCACAGCCGCACCGTGGTGGTGACAACGCCACACGGCGGGCTGGGCTACGTGCGCAAACTGCGCGAGATGGGCGTGCAAGTGTGGGTGATCCCGTCGCCGACGCAGCGCGTGCCGATGTCGGAATTTCGAAAAAAATGCGTGGAGGAACGCGTCGCGGGCGTGCTGTTCGAGGGCGGCGCGCAGCTCGTGAGCCACCTGCTGCAGGAGAAGCAGCTCGACTATCTTTTCATTTATCGCGCGCCGGTGTTGTTTGCGGACGATCGCGCGAAGCCGATGTTCAACGGACTGCGCACGGAGAAGCCGGTGAATGGCGTGCGGTTGTCGGATGTGCGCAACGAAGTGCACGGCGACGACACACTCACGCGCGGCTGTGTGGAGTATCCGGCGCAGATGTTTGTTGACGAGACGACGTACAGCCTGGCGTGAGGTGAGGGCGTGGGATGGCGGGTCCTGTAGGACCCATGGGACCGATGGGATCGAATAGGGCTTATGGGCCGGGCGGGCGCGAAGCGGGTTGCCTCGGGCGGCGCGCGCGTGGTTCAAAGCTCCCGATGAAACTGCATCTCGCGTCGGGTAATCTGCACAAGGCGGAGGAGTTCGCGGTGCTGGCCGCGGCATCGGCGCGCGACGATGCGCCGGCGATCGAGATCGTCTCCGCGCGGGCGATGGGTGGCATGCCCGAGGTGGTCGAGGACACAGGCACGTTTGTTGGCAATGCGCGGAAGAAAGCGGCGGCGCTGCGCGTGCGGCTGCCGGCGGGTTCGTGGGTGCTGGCGGACGACAGTGGGGTGTGCGTGGACGCGCTCCACGGCGGGCCGGGCGTCGAATCGGCGTACTACGCCGGTCCGGAGGCGAGTGGTCGCGCGAACTATGAAAAACTGCTCCGTGTGCTGGCGGATGTGCCCGACGAGCGGCGTGGCGCGTACTTCTTTTGTTTGCTGCTGGTGCTGGATGGCGCGGGCGCGGAGTACGTGTTCGAGGGGCGCTGCCAAGGGCGGCTGTTGCGCGAACCGCGCGGCAGTGCCGGGTTCGGCTACGATCCGATCTTCGTGCCGGACGGTTTCGACCGGAGCTACGCGGAACTCGGCGAGGACGTGAAGAACCGAATCAGCCATCGCGCCCGCGCGTGGGCGCAGCTGGCGGAGTGGGGGCGGAGAAGTTGAGAGTTGAGGGTTGAGTGATGAGAGCTGAGGCCGGCGCGCGACCAAGCGACGGTAGAAGCGGCTTTAGGCCGCGATATCGTTGCTCTGACGGTAACTGATCGTGGCGCAAAGCGGCTCCTACGGAGGTATGCGCCACGTTCTCGTATGCGCGCCAACGATCCCCCGGCTCTCAACCCTCAACTCTCATCTCAACTGCGAGCTCTCAGCTCGCTCGCCGCTCACAACGCCTCGAGCTTCGCGCAGACTTCGCTGATCAGGAATTCGGGCGTCGAGGCGCCGGCGGTGACGCCGATCACGGTGAACTTTTTCATCTCCTCCGGCGAAAGCTCGGCGGCGGTTTCGATGTGATACGTGGGCAGGTTCTGCAACCGCGCGAGCGAGGCCAGTTTCACCGTGTTCGCCGAGTGATGGCCGCCGATGACGACGATCGCCTGCGCGCCTTGACGCGCGAGTGCGACGACGTCGGTTTGCCGGTCCTTCGTCGCCTGACAGATCGTGTCGAACACCAGCACTTCCTTGAACTTCTGCCGCGCATATTCGGAGAGCTCGGCGAATTCGTGCATGAACATCGTCGATTGGGAAACCATGCACACGCGCTCGAGCGCCGGCAGCGCATCGATGTCCGCCTTGCTCGTGATGCAGTAGCCGCGACCCTCCGTGTAACCCAACAGCCCGATCGCTTCCGGATGATTTTTGTCGCCGAAGATGATCGTCGCGTAGCCTTTCTTGGCGTGCAGCCGGATCTTGCCCGCGATGATGCCGACGTCGGGACACGTCGCGTCCTTGAAGTCCATGCCGAGGCTTTTCAGGTAGTTGCGCCGCTCCGGCGAAATGCCATGCGCGCGCACCACCATCACGGGATTCTCGCCCGGGGCGGCGGGGTTCACCGCGATGTTCGCGCGGCTCTGGTAGTCGCCGACCTCGCGGATGCCCTCCTCGGACAACTTCTCCATCATCTGGCGGTTGTGGATCAACGGGCCATCCGTGTAGACGGGCTTCCGTCCTTGGTGCGCGTAGTCGCGCGTGATCTCGATGGCGCGCTCGACTCCCCAACAGAACCCGGCGCTCTTGGCACGAAGGACTTTCATCGCGGCGCACAATGGGTGGGCGGACCGGCAGGTCAAATCCTGAGGCGGTGGGCGTGCGAATGACCACGAGGGACACAAAAAGCACAGGGGAGCGTTGGTGTCCTTTGTGCCTTCCGTGGCCACACTTCCGACTTGAAGGCACTGCGGAGCCTCCGATATCGCGGACGGCTCGGAGAGCGGTCACTACCCACGTGGCAGTTTGCGGCGTGGCCCAATCGCCAGATCCGCGGATCAGCCCGTCCGCATCGGCAGCGTGAACACCACGCGCGTGCCGCCGGCGGGCGCGCTCTCGATGCGGAGCCGGCCGCCGAGGTGTTCCGCGCGGGCGTGCATGTTGCCCAAACCGTGGCCGGTGCCGCGGCGTGACTGGAGATCGAACCCGCGACCGTTGTCCTGCACGGCGAGACAGGTTTCGCCGTCACCCGGATGCAGCCGCACGCTGACGCGCGTGGCCTGGCCGTGGCGCAGGCTGTTGCTCACGGCTTCCCGCGCAATCTGCAGAGCCTCGATGCTTTGCTCCGGCGTCAGCTGGGCCGTGGCGGCTTCGTCCACGCGCAGCTCGAACTGCACGTCGCGGCCGGCGTCGAGTTCATGGACGAGCGCCTTGAGTGCGTCGGCGAAATTCGCCTGACGCAGGTTTTCCGGCGCGAGCCCGGCGATGTAAGCGCGCACCTCGCGAATGGTTTGATTGAGGTTCTCACGACAGGCGGCGAGCTGGCGATCGGCCGCGACCGCATCGGTGCGAGCCAGCGCGCGGGCGGATTCGATCGAAAGCCCGGCGGCGTAAAGCGATTGGATGATGCCGTCGTGGAGATCACGACCGAGCCGGATCTTTTCCTCGAGGGAGCGGTTCAACAACTGCTGGTTGAGCAACGCGTCGGCTTCGGCGCGCTGGCGGACGTCGCGTTCGTGGGCGAGCTCCTCGCCTTGGGCGACGGAGGTTTTCGCGAGCCTGGCGAGCGCGCCGAGATCGGCGGGATGCGGCGAAGGCGCGGCATCGTTTTCGGGGTGCCGGCTCGCGCGAAGGCCCAAGCTAACGGCCAGAGCGAGCGCGACGATGCAACCCGCGAGCGCCAGCGGGAACGCCGCACGGTGGGCGGCCTCCACGGCGCGGACCGCGGGTGCCGAAGCGGTGGCCGTGCTGGTGGCGCCGTGGTCGGGAGGAGTCGGGATGCCAGAGCGTCGCAGCGTCGGCCATGACAGCAGCGCAGACAACGCGGCGAGAATCACGAGCAGGCCGAGAGCAAGGAAGCGCGGCAGCGGATTCATGCGTGCGCTGGATTCTGCGGTGGCCCAAGCCGTCGGTCAAAGCTTTGCTGGCGCGAGACTGTCGTGAGGAAGTATATTTTTTTCTGCAAACCCACGGGCGAGGCGCCCGTGCCACGTGGCATGGGCGTCCCGCCCATGTCAGAGAGTGGCGGTGCCCAGCCGCCGGGCAAAAGGCTTTCGACATTTCCGGTGCGGCCGCTTTGGTTAAGCGGCTTCCGCATGAAGTCATTCTACATCACGACCGCCATCGACTACGTGAACGGTTCGCCGCATCTGGGCCACGCCTACGAAAAGGTGCTGACGGACGTCATTGCCCGGTTCCGGCGGCAGATGGGCGACCGCGTGCATTTCCTCACCGGCACCGACGAGCACGGCCAGAAAGTGCAAGCCAGTGCGCGCAAGCTCGGGATCCCGCCGCAGCAGTTCGCCGATCAGGTCAGCGCCGAGTTCCGGGCGCTGTTGCCCAAGCTGAACATTTCGAACGACGACTTCATCCGCACGACGGAGGAGCGGCACAAGCGCGTCGTGCGCGATGTGCTGCAGCGGCTGTTCGACAAGGGCGAAATCTACAAGGCGGAATACAAGGGCTTCTACTCGACGCGGCAGGAGCAGTTCTTGCAGGACAAGGACCGCAACCCGGACGGCTCGTGGCCGGAGATTTTCGGCGAGGTGACCGAGATCACCGAGTCGAACTACTTCTTCAAGCTGCGCGCCTACCAGGACTGGCTGATCGAGTATCTGACGCAGCACGAGGATTTCGTGTTCCCGCGCTACCGGCAGAAGCAGGTGCTGGAGTTCTTGAAGGAGCCGCTGAACGACCTCTGCATCTCGCGGCCGCGCGAGCGGCTGGAGTGGGGGATCTCGCTGCCGTTCGATGAAGGTTACGTCACCTACGTGTGGTTCGACGCGCTGCTGAACTATTACTCCGCCGTCGTCGATAAACCCGGCACCTGGCCGGCGTATCACGTCATCGGCAAGGACATCCTCGTGCCGCCGCATGCCGTTTACTGGCCGATCATGCTGCAGGCCGCGGGCATCGAACTGCCGCGCGGCATCATCGCGCACGGCTGGTGGCTGCAGCGCGGCGCCAAGATGTCGAAGAGCACGGGCAACGCGCTCAACCCGCTGGATCTCGTGGGCGAGTTCGGCGCGGATGCGTTCCGCTATTTCCTGATGCGCGAGATGAACGTGGGACAGGACAGCGATTTCACCCGCGAACAGTTCCTGGTCCGCTACAACAGCGAACTGGCGAACAATCTCGGCAATCTGGTGAACCGCACGCTCAACATGACGACGCGGTTCGCCGGCGGCGTGCTGCCGGCGCCGGAAGCGGGCGACGACACCGAGCGCGAGCTGCGCGCGCTGTGGGACAAAACGCGCGACGAATGCCTTCCGCTCAACGAGGAGTTCCAGTTTCACACCGCGCTCGAGCGGGCGATGACGTTCGTCACCGCGACCAACGCCTACATCGAAAAACGCGCGCCGTGGAAACTCGGCAAGTCCGCCGAACCGCATGACCAGGCACTGCTGCGGACGTCACTCGCCACGATGGCGGAGGCGCTCCGGCTCGCGGTCGCTTCGGTGCAGCACGTGATACCGGCTGCGGCCGAGAAGATCAACGGCGTGCTCGGCTACACGCCTGGACCGGTGTGGCGCGACGAGCTCGTCTGGGGTACGAAGCTCACCGGTGCGAAGGTGGCGCCGGCACTGGTGCTGTTCCCGCGGCCGACGGCGGAGAAGCCCGAACAATCGGGAAAACCGGCGAAGTCATAAGCCTGTCGTTCTCTTTCCCGTTTCGTTCTCGTTCTCCTGTCATGGGCGCTGAGAACGATAGCGAGAACGATCCCGCCATGACCATCCTGCCGATCGATCCTGTGGCCAACGCGACGCCGGAGGCGTTGCGAGGATTTCTGGCGACGTGCCGGACCGCGGCGCAGCGGGACGGTCATGCGAAGCTCGTCAGCATCTCGATCGCCGTCGACGCGCTGGATCCGCTGGCGGTGCTCGAGTCGATCTTCGAACCGGACGAGCCGCATTTTTATGCCGAGCGCGTGTCGCTCGACACCGCGATCGCGGGCGCCGAGGCGGTAGTGGCGACGGACGCGCACGGCCCCGAGCGTTTTGCTGCGGCGCAACGTTTCATCGACGAGACGCTGGCGCACACGATCGCCGTCGGGGAAGTGGAGGCGGCGTTCGGCGGACCGCATTTTTTTGCGGCGTTTGCGTTCGAGAACGAACTGGCGCCAGGCGAGCCGTTCCCCGCGGCGCGCGTGTTCGTGCCTCGGTGGCAGGTGGCGCGGGCCGGCAGCGGCACGACCGCGGTGGCGAACTTGCTCGTCACCCCGGACGCGCCGCTCGAACTGCTCGCCGAAAAGGTGTGGCGCGCCCACGGGAAGTTCCGCACCTTCGAATATGCGGCGCCCGAGCCACCGACGCAGACAGCGGACGCGCGCGCGACGCTGAAGGTGACGGATCAGGGCGACTACCCGGCGGCGGTGGCGCAGGCGATCGCGCGGATCGCGGCGGGCGAGTTCAGCAAGATTGTGCTGGCGCGCACCCGCACCGTGCAGGCGAGCGAGCCGCTGCATCCGTTGCAGATGCTGAACCAGCTGCGGCAGCGTTTTCCCGAATGTCACGCCTTCTCGATCGCGAATGGACGCGGGCAGAGCTTCATCGGGGCCACCCCGGAGCGGCTGGCGCGCGTGAGCCGCGGGGCGCTGGAAACGGAGGCGCTGGCCGGGTCGGCGCCGCGCGGCGCGTCGGCGACTGAGGATGCGCGTCTCGGCGCGGAGTTGCTGCGCAGCGACAAGGACCGGCGCGAGCAACGACTGGTGCTCGACTCGATCCAGCGCCGGCTGACGCCGCTGGGATTTGCCCTGGAATTTCCCGCCGAGCCAATCCTGAAAAAACTCGCGAATGTGCAGCACCTGCTCACGCCGGTGCGTGCGGTGCTGCCGCCGCACGTGCGGCTGCTCGACGTGCTGGCCCAGCTGCATCCGACGCCGGCGGTGGGCGGCTCGCCGCGCGCCGCGGCGATCGCGGGCATCCGGCAACTGGAGGGCTTTTCGCGCGGGCTGTATGCGGGCGCGATCGGCTGGATCAACGCGCGAGGCGGCGGCGAGTTTTTCGTGGGACTGCGTTCGGCGCTCGTTGACGGATGTACCGCGCGGTTGTTCGCCGGGGCCGGAATCGTGGCGGGATCGGCGCCGGAGAAGGAGCGGGCGGAAACAGAGTTGAAATTTCGCGCGATGCAGGAGGCACTGAAGCTGTGATGCGATTTCCGAAACGCTGCGGAAGATTCGACATGCCAAGGGTAGGGCGGCGAGTCCTCTCGCCGCCGAGTATGCCGGAGACGGCCACGGCGCGGAGCGGAATCCGCGCCCTACCAGCGATGCGCGGGCGTTTGGCTTTCCGTTGGATCGCCGTGATATCTGCCGTGCTGGCCAGCCTGCCGATGCCGACCCGCGCCGCGGTGCCGGGGCAGATGCAGAGTGTGACGGCGGCTGCGCTGGCGTGGGAGACGCTCGAGCAGAGCTACGACGCCAAACCCGGCGAGACGACGGCGGAGTTCTCGTTTGCATTCCGCAACGTGTCCGACGCGCCGGTGGAGGTGCGCGGGATCAGCACGTCGTGTCGCTGCACCGCCGGCATCATGCGTGCCCAGCCGTGGATCATCGCGCCTGGCGCGAGCGACACGCTGCGCGTCATCGTCGATCTTCGGAGCCGGCGCGGCGCGTTGACCAAGACCGTCTATGTCGACACGACCGCCGGCGAGGAACTCCTGCTGGTGCACGTGCAGGTGCCAACGCCGCCGGCGATTCAACGCGAAATGAACATGATGGTGGCGCAGGCGGACCGGCAAGCGGTGCTGCGTGGTGACTGCGTCAGCTGCCATGTCACGCCAGCGGCCGGCAGGATGGGCGGCGAACTTTTTCAGGCAGTCTGCCAGGTCTGCCACGGCGCGGAACACCGCGCGAGCATGGTGCCGGACTTGAAGGCGCCGCCAACCGTGCGGCGCGATGGGGCGTATTGGAACGAGTGGATTCGCAATGGGAAGGAAGGCACCCTGATGCCGGCGTGGGACAAGAAGCGCGGCGGCGTGCTCGACGACGCGCAAATCGAGTCGCTCATCGCCTACCTGCTCGCCAACCTGCCCAGCGAACCGGCCCCGGCCGCACCGCTGCCGACGCCGGCCAACTGACACGCGATGAGCGCCACGCTCGATTTCCGAAACACCAACGCGTTGTGGGGCAGCGTGCTTGTCGAGACGCTCGCGCGCTGCGGCGTCCGCGAGGCGGTGGTGTCGCCCGGCTCACGCTCGACGCCGCTGACGATCGCACTCGCGCGGCATCCGCAGATCGAAGCGGTGCCGGTGCTCGACGAACGCTCCGCGGCGTTCTTCGCGCTCGGGTTGGCGAAGCAGCACCGGCGACCGGTCGTACTGTTGTGCACGAGCGGCACCGCAGGCGCGAACTACTTCCCGGCAGTGATCGAGGCGCAGGAGAGCAATGTGCCGCTGCTGGTGATCACCGCGGATCGTCCGCCGGAGATGCGCGACTGCGCCTCCGGCCAGACCATCGATCAGCAACGTCTGTTTGGCGGGCACGCGAATTTCTATCACGAGTTGGCCGTGCCCGAGCCGCGGCTCGACCGCCTTGCGTATCTCCGGCAGACCATTGCGCATGCGGTGATGCGCACGCAGAGTCCGGCGGCGGGCCCGGTGCACCTGAACGCGCCGTTCCGTGATCCGCTGCCGCCAATCGAGGACGCCAGCGTGCGCGCGCTAGCGGGACAGATCGGCGACGATTTTTTCGCGCATCTCGATCGGCCGGCGCCCGTCGGGGCCGCGACGATGGCGTGGGCGGCACCGATGACCGGACGCGGCGTGATTGTCGCGGGGCCGGCGCATGTGGCGGATCCGGCAATCTACGCCCAGAAGGTCAGTGCGCTGGCGACGATGCTCTGCTGGCCGGTGCTGGCGGATGCGCTTTCGCCCGTGCGCAGTCAGCTCGCTGCGGCCGACATCGTGACCTGTTACGATGCGATCCTCCGTGAGCCGCAGGTGGCCAAGCGACTCAGACCGGAAGCGGTGCTGTGTCTCGGCGGCTGGCCGACGAGCAAGGTGCTGCGCGGCTGGCTCGAGACGAGTGGCGCGGAGGTGTTGCTCGTGGCGACCTCGGCGGCCAATCGCGACGCGCTGCACGGCCGCGCGCGGCAGATCATCGCGGACGTGGAGTCGCTGGCCGTCACCGGCCGGCGTGCGGACGACGCGGGCTATCGCGCGGCGTGGCAGCAGGCGGAGGTGCGGGCGCGGAGCCAGTTCGACGTAGTGCTGGAGAAGGAGAAGGCGCTGTTCGAGCCGAAGGCGTGCTGGTTGTTGGCGCAACATCTGCCAAAAAACACGCCGGTGTTTGTGGCGAGCAGCATGCCGGTGCGCGACGTGGAGTATTTCTGGCCGGCGACGAAACGGCAGCAGGCCGTTTACTTCAACCGCGGCGCGAACGGCATCGATGGGACGCTCTCGACCGCGCTCGGGATTGCGCACGGCAACCGGCCGGCGGTACTGCTGACCGGCGATCTCGCACTCCTGCACGATGCGAATGGATTTCTGCTGCGGCCGAAACTGCGCGGGTCGCTGACGATCGTGCTGATCAACAATGCCGGCGGCGGGATTTTCGAGCATCTGCCCGTCGCGCAGTTTGACCCGCCGTTCGAGGAATTTTTCGCGACGCCGCAAGCGGTGGATTTCGCGAAGCTCTGCGCGGCGCATGATGTCGAGCACGTGCTCATCCGCGGCTGGCCGGAGTTCAGCAAGCTTATCGCGACGCTGCCCGAGCAGGGCATTCGCGTGCTGGAGTTGCGGACCGATCGGAAACACGACGCCGCACGCCGTAAGCAACTGCTGGCGGACGCCGCCGAGCCGGTGCGCGGCTGAGCCGTTCGGACAGCGGTGGCGCTGTGGACCCGGCCGGTGGCCGATTTCTGGCGCCGCAGTTACCAGAGGGACTCCCGGCGCGGAGCGGAATCCGCGCCCTACCTGGCCGGCGTGACTCTAGTCGAGCGGTGGGAGCTGGAAGACCTGCACGTCATGGGCGGACATCGACGCTGATTTCTTGGGGTCGAACAGCGCCCAGCCACTGTGTGCGATGACCGTGGGTAGGCCGTCCCCAAGCGTGAGCAGCGTGAGATCGTCGAGTCCCGGCAGCGATGAGGCGAGCGTGGTGACGGAGGTGATCGCGCTGAAATCGTCGGAAAGCGAGAGGCGCACGACGCGCTGCGGTTCAATGCCGTTCTGCACGGCAATCACGGCGGTTCCGCGCGCGGCGAGTCCGTCAATGCCGACCAGCGTCGTGCTCACTGGCGCGGCCAGCCAGTGCAGAGCGCACGTGGCGACGTCGATCAGAACCAGGCCGTTCGCGTAGTCGCTCACGATCAGCTTCCGTCCGTCGTCGAGCAGGGCGATGCCTTGCAGCGATTCGAACACGGAGGACGTGATCCAGGGTTTGGGAGCAGCGGCGCCGGGGGCGAGCCGCCAGATCGTCGGCGCGCTGCTGTCGGGCGCGTAGATCGAGCCATCGGGGGCGAGCGTCAGATCGCCGAGCAGATGCTCGCGGGTGTCGTTGGGCAGCGGATAGCGCGCGAGCAATCGGCCGGAGTCGAGGTCGAAGGCGGCGAGTGCGCCGGAACTGCGCGTATCCGGAGCGACACCGGCGACAGCGGACATGAGCGAGGTGGCCGCCCACAACCGTTGGTTGGGCTCGTCGATCACCAGTCCAAACATACCGCCGATGCTATCGTCGGCCGCGGTGAATCGCGTTACTGCGCCCGCGGCCGTGCGGCGCCAGATGCAGCGCAGGTGGACGTCGGAAAGAAAGGTGTCGCCGGTCGAAGGACGGCAGGCGATGCCTTCGATGATCCCGGCGTGTTTCGGCAACGTGAAGAGGGGAGTCGCCTTCCCGCGCGGTTCGCGGTGGGCAGCCATGGCTGCAAGGACGGCACGGAACTCCGGCTTCTCGCGCAACGCGGCGAACTCCTCGTCGTCACCGAGGGGAAGCACCAAGCCCAGCGAGCTGAGTTGGCGAAGGGCTTCGATCGCCCCGGCGGTGTCGTGGACCCTCATGCGTGCGACGGCCAGATTGTAGAGCGTGCGAGGTCGATCCGGACGGAGCTGGGCCGCCGCGGCGAACGCGTGGGCGGCGGCAGTGTAGTCCCCGCGCTGAAAGGCCTCGACGCCCGCGCGGTGCAGCTCACGGGCTGAAGGCTCGGGGCTCGCGCGCACCACCAAGCTGGCGGTGATCACGATGGCGATGACCGAGGCGCGGAGCATACGCGTGGGCATGGGCGGAGTCTGGAGCGGCGGCTACGCGAAGGCGAGCATGGCGCAAGTGGAGCGCCGTCCGTCGTCGCATTCCTCCACGCGGAACGAGCAGAGCAAGGTAGGGCGAGCATCCTCTCGGCGGGCAGCGGAATGCCCGCCCTACCTTTAAAACGGTTGTTCGAAAGTGCATGACCGTGTTTAGCCTCGGGCGCGACAGAGGGAAAACCCGCGGCCAAGCTGCCCGTGCCAGGTGGTGCCGAGCTACTCGTAACGGAGCGCGTCGATCGGATCGAGCTGCGCGGCTTTCCGGGCGGGGTAGAAGCCGAAGAACATTCCGACGGCCGCGCTCACGACAAACGAGAGTACGACCGAGGGCGTGGAGACGAGCACCGGCCAGTCGTTGATGATCGAAACGAGTTTCGACGAGCCGACGCCGAGCGCGATGCCGAGCAGCCCGCCGAGCGAACTGAGGATCACCGCCTCGACGAGGAACTGCAGCAACACGTCGCGGCCGTGCGCGCCGACCGCGAGCCGGATCCCGATCTCGCGGGTGCGTTCAGTCACCGAGACCATCATGATGTTCATGATGCCGATGCCGCCGACGATGAGCGAAATGCTGGCGGTGATCCCGAGGAAGATGGTCATCGTGCGGGTGTTCGCCGTCGCGACCTGCGCGAGCTCGACTTGGTTGCGCACGGTGAAGTCTGGCTCCTTGCCCTTGCGCCGCTGCGTGAGCAAATCGGTGATCTCGTCCTGGACGCGCTGGATCTGTTCCGCGCTGGGCGCCTGTACGAGAATCGAGCTGACGTTCGTGCGGCGCGACAGCCGTTTCATGTGACTCGTGTAGGGGACGATCACGATATCGTCCTGGTCCTGTCCGAAAAGATTGAAGCCCTTCGCCTCGAGCAGACCGACGACCTTGAACGGGATGTTCCGGATCCGGATCGTCTGGCCGATGGGATCCTCGTTGGGGAACAGCTGATCGGCGATGGTCTTCCCAATGACGGCGACCTTGGCCACGCTGCGGACATCCTGGTCGGTGAACATCGTGCCGCTGGCGACCTTCCAGCCGCGGATCTCGCCGTAGTCGGGCGATTCGCCGTTCACGAGCGTGTTCCAGTTGAGTCCGTTGGCGAGAACCTGGTTGCGATCGCGGACCTCGGGGCTGACCGCAATGGCGCCGGGCACCTCGTTGCCGATGGCCAGCGCGTCCTCGACCGTGAGCGTGGGCGCGCTGCCCCAGCCGCCGCGCATGCCGCCGCCGGTGAAGCTGCCGGAGAAAACGGTGATGACGTTCTGGCCGAGGCTGGCGACCTGCGCTTCGACCTGCGCTTTTGCGCCGTTGCCGATACTGACCATGGCGATCACGGCGGCGACACCGATGATGATGCCGAGGGCGGTGAGCATCGAGCGCAGCTTGTTGCGGCGGAGGGCGCGGAGCGCGACGATGATGATGGAGCGGAAGCGCACGGGAAAATCAGCCGGTGAGTTTGGCCTCGGCTTCGGCGGCGTGGAGTTTCTGCATCTCGGCCGCGGCGAGCAGGCGTTTCGCGACGGGCACGTCGCTCACGATCCGGCCGTCACGCATGATCACGTTGCGCCGGCAATACTGCGCGATGTCGAGTTCGTGCGTGACCATCACGATCGTGATGCCGTCGTCGTTGAGCTTTTGGAACACGCCCATCACCTCGACCGAAGTCTTGCTGTCGAGGTTGCCCGTGGGTTCGTCGGCGAGGAGCACCTGCGGTTCGTTGACGAGCGCGCGCGCGATCGCGACGCGCTGTTGTTGCCCGCCCGAAAGCTGGCTGGGAAAATGATCGGCGCGATCCGCCAGGCCGACGACGCTGAGGGCGCTCATGGCGCGTTCGCGCAGCTCGCGGCTAGAGTGATGCCGGCGTCCGTAGAGCATTGGCAGCTCGACGTTCTCCAGCGCGGTCGTACGTGCGAGCAGATTGAAACCCTGAAAGATGAAGCCGAGCTTCTCGTTGCGCAGGTCGGCGAGCTCGTTGCGGTCGAGCTGCGACACGTCAACGCCGTCGAGCCGGTAGGTGCCGCTGCTCGGCCGATCGAGACAGCCGAGCGTGTTCATCAACGTCGATTTGCCCGAGCCGCTCGCGCCCATGATCGCGAGGAACTCGCCGCGATGCAGCTCCAGCGAGACCCCGCGCACGGCGTGCACCTGCACCTCGCCGGAGTTGTAGACGCGGTGGATGTCTTGGAGTTGGACGACCGTGGGCATGGGGCGGGCGAGTGCGTCTAGAGCTGAGAGGCTAGAGCGGAGCGGAAGAAAGTTGAGTGTTGAGGGTTGAGAGTTGAGAGACGGAATCGCAGCGAACCGAGAGGCGGCGAGTGGCTAGCGGCGGCGCGGCGGACCGAAGGGGCTGTTGCCGCCGGCCTGCTGCGGCGCGGCACTCGCAGCGGCGATGCCGGTGATCACGCGGTCGCCCTCGGCGAGGCCGTCAAGCACCTCCGTTTGGGTGCCGTCCGAGATGCCGAGTTTCACGTTGACCGCGGCGGGCCGGGCGTTCGGCCCGGTGCCTTCCAATCGGTATACGGCGCGAACGACGGGTCCGTCCGAAGCGGCGGGGCGTTCGCGTCCGCCGAACGCGGGCCACTCGTAGCCGTCGGCTTTCGCCAGCTCGCGCGCGCGGGCGATGACGTCTTCCGACGGCCGGCCGCTGCCGGGAGTCCAGCCGGCTTTTTCCATGTAAGGGCGGCGCTGCTCGTTGGGCAGCGGCTTCAGTGCGACGGCGGGTGCGCCGGCGGTCGCGGCGGGCGGCGGCGGCGGAGGCACGTCGAGCAAGCGGACGCGGAGCGCGGTGTTCGGGATCCGCAGCGTGTTGGGGCGCTGGGCGACGATCACCGAGACGTTCGCCGTCATGCCGGGGCGCAGCTTCTGATCGTCGTTGCGCACGTCGATGATCGTTTCGTAGGTGACGACGTTCTGCACCGTGACCGGCGAGTTGCGGATCGACGAGACGCGGCCCTCGAACTGGCGGTTGGGAAAGGCGTCGACGGTGAACTTCACCGCCTGGCCCACCTCGACGTTGCCGATGTCGGCCTCCGCGATCGCCCCCTCGATCTGCATCTTGGTGAGGTCGTTCGCGATCGTGAAGAGCACGGGCGTGTTGAAGCTGGCGGCAACGGTCTTGCCGACGTCGACCTGGCGGGAGAGCACGATGCCGTCGACCGGCGAATAGATCGTGCAGCGGGAGAGGTCGATCTTCGCGCTCTCGACGGCGGCGGTGCGGGTTTGCACCTGCGCCTCGGCCTGCGCGAGTTGCGCCAGCGCCTGGTCAAGATCGGACGGCGGCACGAGTTCCTGTTCGCGCAGGGAGCGGATGCGCTGGGCGTTGAGTTCAACCAGCCGGTAGTTCGCCCGCGCGTTGGCGAGATCGGCCTCGGCCGAACGCAACCGCGTCTCGTACGTGCCGGCGTCGATGTGGGCGACGACGTCGCCCTTCTTCACCACGGAATTGTAGTCGACCAGCACCTTGTCGATGATGCCGGAAATCTGACTGCCGACCTCGACCGTGATGACGGGCTGCAGCGTGCCGGTGGCGGTGACGACCTGCGTCAGGTCGGCGCGCGTGACGGGAACGGTGACGTATTCGGCGGGCTTTTCGGCGCGGCGGTTCAGCCAGTACCAGAGGCCGGCGCCGGCGACGGCGAGAACGAGCAAGGTGAGTACGATTCCGCCGGTGCGTTTGGTTCGAGCCATGAGAGTAGGGAGGAAGCAGACGAGGACCGCCGGTCACCGGGTGGCCGCGGTCGAACTGTTCGCGTAAAGACGCGTGAAGGATGCAAAGGTGACGCCGATTCGCCACCGGCCAATCGTCGCGGCACCGAACCGTCAAGGTGGCAAGGTGGCTGCCGCCTACTTTGTGCCGAACACGGCTTCCAACGCCGCGGCGACATTTGGCGGCACGAAGTGCGAGACGTCGCCGCCGTGTTTCGCCACGTCCTTCACCAGCGAAGAGCTGGTGTAGCTGAATTGCTCGTTGGGCATCACGAAAATCGTTTCGATCTGCGATTCGAGGTGACGGTTCATCAGTGCCATGTGGAACTCGAACTCAAAGTCGGAAAACGCGCGCAGGCCGCGGATGACCGCGATGGCCTTTTGCGCCATCGCGAACTCGACCAGCAGCGAGTTGAAGGACGTCACGGAGACGTTCGGGAACCGGGTGACGTTGGGCTGGAGCATCGCGATCCGCTGGGCGGACGTGAACAACGGTCCCTTGGGCGTGTTTTCGGCGACCGCGACGGTGACGTGGTCGAAAAGTTTGACGGCCCGGGCGAGCACGTCGAGGTGCCCGTAGGTGACCGGGTCGAAGGTGCCAGGATAAATGCAATGGCGCATGGCTGATCGAACAAAACGAATCGTCGCGGCGGAAGCGATGCGGTTTTTCGCCGGCGCGCGCGCGCTGGTGGCACGGGCATCCTGCCCGTGATCCGTTGACCAGGGGCTTCGCTTGGCTTGGCGACGCGGAGCGTCGTCCACAGGCGGGACGCCCGTGCCACATGTTCCGCGGTGCAAAGCACACGGGTCGAACGCCTCGGCGCGATCCGTGGCGGCTCTGCTATTGCCTTTGCCGGCGTCTCAGTGTGCTTTCACGGCCTTGCTTCGATGAATCTGCCCAACCTCCTGACGTTTTCGCGCTTGCCAGCGATGTTCGCGATCGTGGCCCTGATGTATTCGGATTTCCAGTGGGCGGCGACGCTGGCCTTTTGGTTGTTCATCGCCGCGGCGCTGACCGATTGGTTCGACGGCATGCTGGCGCGCCGCAGCAATCAGGTTTCGACCTTCGGGCGGTTCATGGACGCGGTCATCGACAAGGTGATGGTGATCGGCGTGATGATCGCACTGGTGAATGGCGGTTATTTCATGGGGCACACGATTCCGGCGATGATCGCGCTGCTTTGCATCCTGTGCCGCGAGTTCATGATCTCGGGCCTGCGCATGGTCGCGGCGACCAAAGGCGTCGTCGTCGAGGCGGACGCGGGCGGGAAGCTGAAGACCTTCATCCAGCTCAACGCGATCGGCTGGCTGCTCGGCGCGCAGATGTTCGCGCGGGATTTCGGCGAGCTGTTCCGAGGGGGCGAGCGCTGGTGGATCGTGGCGGTGAATTGGGGCGGCATCGGGCTCTTCGCGTTGTCGGTGCTGCTGACGATCACCTCCGGCGTCACCTATTTCCGGCGACACGGGCACGTGGTGCTGGGCTGAGCGATGCAGGTGAACGTCCAGAGTCCAGCGCTGAGAGGCCTGAGCATGGAGTTCCGAGCCGGCGCCCCGGCAACGGGAAGCGCAGGCGGAACGTGCGTCGCGAAGCCCGAAGCACGCAGCGCGCGAGCGGCGGAGCGGAGCTGACATGCGCCTGCAGCAGCCGATCTGGCCGCGGTTCCTGCCGACGGCGACTGTGTTGACCCTGGCCCGGCTTGGGCCGATCGGTCGGAAGCTGCCGGCGCCCGGCACCTGGGGCTCGGTCGCGGGCCTGTTGTATTTCACCGTTTTCTTTTTTGAAGCATCGATTGCGGCGAACGTGATCTGCAGCGCGGTCGGCGCCTACCTGGCGGTGGCGCTGTGCGGCGAGGCCGAGTTCCGGCTCGGCCGGAAGGATCCAGGCGAGGTGGTGCTCGACGAGTTTGTGTCGATCCCGCTGTGCTTCCTCGGCTGGCCGCTGCTGGCGCGGCATTTCCCCGCGTGGGCGGTGCTGCTCGCGGGGTTCGCGCTGTTCCGGCTCTACGACATCACGAAACCGTTCGGGATCAAAAAACT
Organism: Opitutus terrae PB90-1; assembly: GCF_000019965.1. Taxonomy (GTDB): domain Bacteria; phylum Verrucomicrobiota; class Verrucomicrobiia; order Opitutales; family Opitutaceae; genus Opitutus; species Opitutus terrae. The sequence continues at coordinate 4,727,284 of NC_010571.1, read as the reverse complement.
GCAGGACCTGCCGGGCGGCTGGGGGGTGGTGATGGACGATCTCGCCGCGGCGCTCGTGGCATGCGGGACGCTGCACCTGGGCCGCATCGCGTGGATGCTGTGGCGGTGAACGCGGTGCGGGTGGCGCTGCGTTGAGCGATCGACCGGAGTTCGCTCACGCCGCGCAGCGTTCAAACGAGCTCCCCGCTGTTTCCCGTGGCGGCAGGCGTCTTGGCCTGCCGGTTTTTGCTGGCTCGAACCGGCAAACACGCAGGCCTACTGCTACGGCGCGAACTGAAACGCGCGCTGCTTGCGACGGGATTCGCCGGGGCGGTAGCGCAAATCGACGCGAATACGCGTGGTGACGCCCGTCTCGAATCCATCGGGACCCCAGATGGCGCGGCCTTCGAAGGTGGCCGTGGCGCGGGGCGTGCCGTCGTCGCGGCGGAGCAACGGGACGCCGATGCTCGGGCGGATGCCGAACACGTTTTCCGCCTCATAGCCCATGGGCGCGGTGTTGGCGTCGAAGACGCGCAGGATCAGGTGCATTCGCCGCCACTCACGCGCGACGCCAAGCATGACCATGGCGGAATTCTGTCGGAGCTGATTCTCGCGGAAATTCGGTTCGAGCACGGTGTGATCGATCAGATCGAGTCCGACGGTGGCGAATCCGACCATGCCCCAACGTGGCACCACGGTGCGGGTGAACGTGATCGAGGGGAGCGTGTGGCGGACGCCATCGGTGATTTCGCGCGGCGGCCGGCTCAACGGCGTCACGAACTCGAGGCTGGTGCTCAGGCCGGCGTCACGCCACAGCACATGTTCCTTGGTGATGCCGATGCGACCCTGGTAAAGGCCGTAACCGACCGAATCGCCGAGCCCGTGGGTGAAATACGTGCCCAGCTCGGCGCGCAGTTCGACGCGTTCGTTGACCTTGACGCGCGCGCCGACGGGCAGCCGGAAATAGTCTTCGTGAATCAGGTCACCAAGCCGCGGATGCGCATAGAGCCGCACGGCGCCGGGCGGAGCGAAGCTCGGCAGGCCGATATCGAGCAACTCCGGGAGCCGATCGATGAAGCTCTCAAGGAACTCGCTCGGGCGGCGGCCATTCTCCGCCGGCGCCACCGCGACCGACTGCGCGTGCAGCCCGGCGACGAGGGCGAGGAGCAGCAGGCTCACACCCGCACTCCGGATCCGCGGCGCTGAAGAGGGCGAAGAGCGCGAAAGCATGGGGTGAGTTATGGGAGAACCTGCAAATTTTCGGCGGGGAGTTTCACCAGCAAACCTTGCTGGAGCACGTCCACCGACAGCACGACGCCGCGCGGGTTCGAAGGATCGTCGACGAAGCCCTCGAGCCCATGCAACGGACCGCCGACGATCTTCACCCGCCGGCCGCGCGTGAGCAGCGGGAGGACGGTCAACTCATAGCCGGACGCGACGATCGCGCGGACGTCGTCGAGCTGCCGGAGGAACCGGCGTTCGTCGTCGACGTCGATCGCCCGCGCGAGCAGGTCCTGCTGGAAGATGCGTGCGCGCTTTTCGTTCGGTACGCAGGCGAAGACATAGCCCGGGAAAAGCGGTTTCGTGAACCGCTTCGTTTGCTGCCGGTATTTGCGGACGCTGTCGACCAGCGGCAGGTAGTGTTCGAAGCGCTCGGCCGCCATCAACGCGGCAAATTTCTTCTCGCATCGCGGCTTGGTGTGACACACCAGCCAGACCGCGTTGGCCGGCGCGGCTGGGGTCGATGGCAACGGAACGGAAGGAGCGAGGAGTTCCGGCATGCGCTCAGGCTTTCAGGAGGAAGCGCACCGCCGCGTGGTAGCCCTCGAGGCCGAGTCCGCTGATCACGCCGACGCATACCGGGGCGGTGAGCGATTGGTGGCGGAACGACTCGCGGCGGTAGATATTGGAGATGTGCACCTCGACCGTGCGCAGCCCGCTGCCCGCCAGCGCGTCACGCAAGGCGACGCTGGTGTGCGTGAACGCGGCGCCGTTGAGCACGAGCCCGTCGTAGCGGGCGGCACCGAACGCCGCGATCTGATCGATCAGCGCGCCCTCGTGGTTCGATTGGAAGAATTCGAGGCTGGCCTGACTGCCGAACTCCGCGCGCAGCGCTTGCTCGAGATCGGCGAGGGTGGCGCGGCCGTAGATCTCGGGTTCGCGCTGGCCGAGCCGGTCGAGATTGGGGCCGTTGACGATGGCGATGCGTTTCATGGACAGGGAGGTGGCTCTGAATCCACGCTAATCGGCACGGATTGCCAAGGAATCTTCGCAAAAGCGAAGAGGGTGGGCACGGATCACAGCGGGTTGTCCGTGGCGATGAACTCCCATGGCAGCCGGAAGCGCTTGGCGATTTCGGCGGCGAGCGCCTGCACGGCATGCACCTCCGTGGCGTAGTGGCCGCACAAGTAGAGGTTCAGTCGCTCCTCCTGGGCGCGGTTGAAAATCTCCTCGCGGACTTCGCCGGTGACGAGCGTGTCGACCCCGGCCTTCGCGAGGTGGGAGACGGCGCTGTAGCCGCTGCCGCTGCAGAAGGCGATTTCGCGCGGTGTGGGCGAGCCGTATTCGATGGCGATCACGCGCGGGTAAAGTTTCTCCAGCTTCGCGCGCAGCGCGGCGCGGCTCAGCCCGCGGCTGAGCGCGATGCCGCCGACGTCGCCGCCGGCGTTGGGCATGAAACCACGATGAAGCTTCAGCTTGAGCTGACGGGCGAGAAGCGCGTTGTTGCCGATCTGCGGATGCGCGTCGAGCGGGAGGTGGCTCGAGTAGAGCGCGCAGTTGCCGTTGATCAGCGTGGCGACGCGATCGTAAGCGGGGCCGGTGAGCGGCCGGGGCATGTCCCAATACATCCCGTGGTGGACGATCAGGAAATCGACCTCCGCGTCGACGGCACGCTGGAACGGAATCACGCCGGCATCAACCGCGGCGCCGATTTTCGTCACCTGCCCGCGGTTGGCGAGCTGCAGCCCGTTGCAGGAGCCGGGATAATCCTCGAATGCCGTACGCCGGGTGCGGCGGTCGCAATACGCGACGAGATCGGAGAGTTTCGCCATGGAGGGAAGGATGTTTTGCAGCTCAGCCCGTCGGCACGCTGGTGTTGGTTCCGGTATCGTTCTCTTTCTCGTAATCTTTCTCGTTCTCGACGACGCCATCCAAAAGGAGAACGAGAACGATTACGAGAAAGAGAACGAGGCGACGATCCGATCGGAACCGCAGGAATTCACGCGGGGCCCAGCCGGCAGCTGTGCGCGCTGAAACCGGCCCCGAAACTGACGAGCCAGAAATCGCCGGTGCTGGCGGGATCGGTGCGCGCGAGCGTGCGCTCGAGCGCGAAGAGCACCGAGGGACTACTCATGTTGCCGTTATCGCGCAGCGTCTCGATGCTGGCGGTCAGCTCGAACGGAGCCACGACGGGCGCGAGCGCTTCAAGCACGTCGCGACCGCCCGGATGCGCGACGACGGCGCGGACCGGACGCGAGCCGCGGCGTGCCCAGAGTTCGCTGACGGCGCCCGCGGCGAGTTCGGGCACCGTGCGATGGAGAAGATTGCGGAGTTTGCCCTGCCGTTGCTCAAACCGGAGTTTGTCGCGGTCGGTGGGCCGGTGCAGCGTGTCGAAATCGAACGCGCGCAGTCCGCTCGGTCCGGGTGTGGCGCGCCAGATCGTGGCGGCGGCGCCGTCGCTGAACAGACAGGCGCTGATCAACACGCCGGGATCGTCGTCGAGGTAGAACGCCGCCGAGCAGATTTCGACCGCAACGCAGCCCACGATGGCATTCGGGTTCGCAGCGAGGACATGCGAGGCGGCACGGAGCGTCGGGATCGCCGCGCCGCAGCCGAGCCCGACGAGGTCCTGGAGAAACGCGTTGGGCCTCAGCCCGAGTTGCTCGGCCACATAGCTCGTAACCCCCGGGCACAAATATCCCGTGCAGGTGCAGATCAGCAGGGCGTCGAGCTGGTCCGGGCGGAGCCCGATCTGCGCCAGCGCGGACGTGAGGGCCTGACCGGCGAGTCGGGGCGCTTCGGTGCGAAACGTTTCGTTGAGCTGGTCGGCGGAATACTCGAACACGTGTTCGGGATCGGTGACGGCGAAATGCCGCGTGGCGATCCCGTGGTCGCTGCGCAGGATGCTGCTGAGGATCAAACTGGAGCGGCGGTTGATCAACGCGTGCACGTTGGGCTGCTGCGCCAGCTGCAGGCAGTCGGATTGGGAAAACGTGGCCGAGGGCACGGCGGTGGCGAGCGCATGGAGATACATGACACACCCGACCGCGTAATGGGCGTTTGGATCGCGGGAAAATGCGCCGGCCGAAGGTTTCCGGGTGCAGGCACGCGGCGGCCAACCGGCTGGTGGCGGAAACGATGAGGTTTCCGGCAAAACGCTGCCGCGGGCCGGTACGTAACGCCGCGTTCGACGGCTCGTCCGGTTTCAGTGCAGCAGGTGATAGAGCGGGCCGAACGGGAGCAGCCGGGCGCGACCGAGCCGCGCGAACCAGCGTTGGCGTGGCGGTTCGAGCAGGAACGGGTGCAGTGCGGCGGCGGACGTGAGCCGCACCCGAAACCGACGCCGCAGCTCCGACTGAATCACGCGTCGGGTGGCGGGCCAGGCGGCATGGCCCCGGGCGTAGGCGAGCAGCGGCGCGAGCGCGATTTCCGCGCTCTGAAACGCCATGGCCATGCCGTGGCCGGTGAACGGCGGGATCACCGCACAGGCGTCACCCAGACGAGCCTGCGGCGTCGGCGCGATCCGGCGATCGAACTCGACGGCGGCTACGGCCGAGAACGAAGCCGAGTCCAATTCCGCAGCCGCCAGTCGCGTGGCCAGCGCGTTGAGTCCGGTGTGACGCAGGTAGGCCAGCAGGAGTTCACCAGCGTGGCCCGTGAGCGCGGCGCGGCGGAAAAGTCCGCAGATATTGGCGCGGCCGGATTCGATCCGCGCGAGTCCCACGTAGCACGATGCGCCGAGGTGAACTTCCAGATCGGCGGCGAGTGGCAGTGCGATGGCGTGAAGCTTGAGTCCGATCCACGGCGAGCGCGCGCGGCGGCGGCCCGTCGCAAACACGCGACCAGGCGCGTCGGCGTGCGCGGCGCTGCGGGTCTGCGATCGCAGTTCTCCGCCGGCGGCGACGAACGCCTCGGCCAGCCGCGCATCCAGCACGTAACGACTGAGACTCAGCGCGGGCGAGGGGAGTGCTTGAAACCAGGCCGGCTCGCCCGCCGCGAACCAAGCCACCTGGCGGTTCACCACCGCGTCGGCGAGCAACGCGTCGAGCCCGAGCGCCGTGCGCGTGGACCCGGGCAATCCGGTGATGAATTCGCCACAAACCCGGTGCCGCGGATAGGAGCCGGCCTCGGTGATATTGACGTCCACGCCGGCGCGACGCAGCGCGAGCCCGAGGGACAATCCGGCGAGTCCGCCGCCGATGATTTCGATGGGCCGGGAAGTGTTCATCGTCGGATCGCGACGAAGTGATAGGCGCCACGCCACGTGGTGCGGCAGCGCAGGGCCCAGTCCGCGGGCGTGAATCCGAGCGCGCGCGGCAGTTCCGTGCCGACAAAACCGCCAGCGATGCTGACGTGGCCATCATGACGGCTGACGCGGTTGAACCCGAGCAGCGGTGCCAGCAGCCGGTATGCGACTTGCGAGGACTTCCGTCGGGCAGGTTCGCACGCGACGATAAGCCGGCAGGATCGGCGCAGCTGCGCACCGAGCGCGGCGAGTTGAGCGTCGTCGAATTGGTGGAAGATCAGGTTGCCGAAAACCACCGGATAGTGGTCGTAGGCATCGAACGTCTGCAGATCGGCCTGGTGCCAGGCGAGGGCCGCCGGCCAGCCGGCGGGTCGGGGCCAGCGATCGAGCGCGTCGGCGCGCAGACCGCGGCGAAACAGCTGCTGCGTCAGTTCGCCCTGACCGGCGCCGAGTTCGAGGGCGTATTCCCGCGGCCGCAGGTGGCGATCGAGCGTGCGGGCGATCCAGCGGTGGTTGCCCATGAGCTGGTTGAGTCGGCGGAGGTCACGACGGTTGCCCAGCGCGTCGGGATGCTCCGGCGGCAGACCATCGAGAAGCTCGGGCTGGATCGCTCGCAGCATGATTTCAGAGGAAGGTTGCCGAGCGGCCGGTGAAGTCCACACTGGCGGGCGTTTTCCATGAGCGTTCCGCCCTCGATCCCAACTTCCCTGGCGAATGACGCCGCGGTTCCGCCGATCTCCGTCCCGTCCGCTCAGCCCTCGGCGGTGGACCTGATCGCGGCGGCGACCGAGCACTTTCCCGGACGTCCCTCGTGGGACGAGTATTTCATGGCGACGGCGGTGCTGCTGTCGACGCGTTCGAACTGCGAGCGGCTGCACGTGGGCTGCGTGGTCGTCACGGGCGGCGACCGGAAGAACCGGATCGTCGCGGCCGGCTACAACGGTTTCCTGCCGGGCGCGGCGCACACGTCGCGCCTGCGCGACGGACGCGAGCAGGCGACCGTGCACGCGGAGCAGAATGCGATCGCGGATGCGGCGCGGCGCGGCAGCTCGGTCGAGGGCTGCGTGGCGTACGTCACCCATTATCCCTGCATCAACTGCATCAAGATCCTCGCGGCGGCGGGGATCGCCGAAGTGCGCTATCGGCGGGACTACAACAACGACCCTCTGGTGGCGGACCTCGTGGCGGACGCGGGAATCAAAATCGTGCAATTGTGAAACGCGCCGCACGGGTTGCGGTCAACCGAAGGCCCATGCGCGAAAGCCGCAAGATTTCCAGGCCCAGCCTCGCTGGCTCGCTGCTGCTGGCGCATCCGGCATTGCGCGATCCGAACTTTCGGCGCGCGATCGTGCTGATGTCGGTGCACAACGCCGAGGGCGCGATGGGAGTGGTGCTCAATCGGCCGATGGGCAAGCGACTCGGCGAGCTGAACGGCGAATTCGCCCTCGGCTCGCTGGCGAGCGTGCCGCTGTTTCACGGCGGACCGGTGCAGACCGAGCAACTCGTGCTGGTGGCGTGGCAGCCGCAGGAAGACGGGTTCCGGCTGCACTTTGGGGTGGAGCCGGAGCGCGCGATGCAACTCGCGGCGGAGGAGGGCACGCAGCTCCGGGCGTTCCTGGGCTACTCAGGCTGGGGCGGGGGACAGCTGGAAGCGGAGCTGAAGCAGAAGACCTGGCTGGTGGCGGACATGCCAGCCGGGCTGCTGGAGGGTCCGCAAGACGCCGCGATGTGGCGTTCCGTGGTGAGTTCGCTCGGCGAGGAATGGCGGCTGCTCGCGCAGGAGCCGGATGACCTGAGTGCGAACTGAGGGCGGAAGAGTCTAGAGCGGGAGGAGAGTTGAGGGGAGAGGCGGCGCCAGCCTTCGACTGGCGCACGCCGGTCGGGGAACGGCGCTACGATGGGTGATGGTACGGTTTGGCGGTGGCGATGTGCCAAGCGGTTCCGGGGCACTGGTTTTCAGGCTCTGGACAATGGACTCTCAGCTCTCGGCTCCGCTCGTGGGACATTTCGGTTGACAGGGGGGAAGCCGCACTCTGTTTTCCCGTCTTTTATGAAAGTTGTCTCCTCCATCAAATCTGCCAAGAAGCGTCACCCGGCGTGCCAGGTGGTGCGTCGTCGCGGCAAGATCTACGTCATCAACAAAGTCGAGCCGCGTTATAAGGCGCGCCAAGGCTGATCTACACCCTTTTTTCCCGCCGTGAAAGCCGAAGGCCATCCCACTCTCAACAACGTTTGCTTCCTCGATATCGGAACCGGCAAGCGTTTCTTCACCCGTTCCACGATGAAGTCCGCCCGTAAGGAAAACATCGACGGGACCGAATACTTCGTGATCGCCCGCGACGTGACGATGGACTCGCATCCGGCCTACACCGGTGAGAAGCGTCTCGTCGACACCGCCGGTCGCGTCGAGAAGTTCACCTCGAAGTTCAAGCGCGGCGCCAAGAAGTAAGCGTCTGCGCCCGCCAGCAACGGTTTTTCTAGCCCTCCGGTGACGGAGGGCTTTTTGTTGCCCGCGGGAGATCCAGTTCAGCTCCCCCTCGCCGCGGGGCCATGACAGCGCGACGCGACGAGGGCGTCGCGTCCCCAGGTTCAAAATCGAGGTACGCTCCGCGAAAAGATAAGATTGCCCGTGATTTCGCGCAGTTCGTGTATTTCGTGTTCCTTTCTTCCCATGCGAATCCGCGCTTTCCAAGGTCTGGTGCCCCCTCCCGCGCTCGCGCCCGAAGTGGCGTGCGTGCCCTACGACGTGGTGAACACGGCGGAAGCCGCGGCGCTGGCCGCGGGCCGTCCGCATAGCCTGCTGCATGTCGACCGCGCGGAGATCGATCTGCCGCCGGGCACCGATCCGCATGCCGACGAGGTCTACGCCAAGGCGCGCGAGAATTTCCTGGCGCTGCAGCGCGCGCAGGTGCTGACGCGCGAGACCGAGCCGTGTCTGTACGTCTACCAGCAGCGGATGGGCGCGCACCGCCAACGCGGGCTGGTCGCGGTCTGCCACGTCGAGGACTACGACGCCGAGCTGATCAAGAAGCACGAGAAGACGCGGCGCGACAAGGAGGACGATCGCACGCGGCTGATCGATACGATCAGCGCGAACACCGGCCCGGTGTTCCTGACCTATCGCGACCAGCCGGCGGTGACCGCGCTCGTCGAGGCGAAGGTGCGCGAAAAACCGCTGCACGATTTCGTCGCGCCCGATGGCGTGCAGCACACCGTCTGGCGGATCGCCGGCGGCGCGGATTGGATCAAGGCGTTCGGTGCGGTGCCTCACACCTACATCGCGGACGGACATCATCGGGCTGCGAGCGCGGCGCGGGTGGCGCGGCTGCGGCGCGAGCGGAATCCGCAGCACAACGGCACGGAGGACTACAACTGGTTCCTCTGCGTGATGTTTCCCGCGAGCGAGCTGAAAATCCTGCCGTATAACCGGATCGTCCACGACCTGAACGGCCGCATGCCGGAGGCGTTTTTGGACGAGGTGGAAACGCGGTTCGGCCTCACGGAGAACGCGTCGCCGTCGCCGGCGCGGGTGGGCGAGGCGAGCCTGTACTTTGGGGGAAAATGGCGTGGCCTGCGCCTGACGGCGGATTCGAAGGCTGATCCCGTGGCGCGGCTCGACGTGAGCATCCTGCAGGACCGGCTGCTGGCCCCGATCCTCGGGATCGACGATCCGCGGACGAGCAAGCGGATTGATTTCGTCGGTGGTATTCGCGGCACGGGCGAGTTGGAGAAACGCGTCGACGCCGAGGGCGGGGTGGCGTTTTCGCTTTATCCGGTGACGGTCGAACAGCTGATGGACATCGCCGACGCCGGCCAAATCATGCCGCCGAAGAGCACGTGGTTCGAACCGAAGCTGCGGTCAGGGTTGTTCGTGCACACGTTCTAGGCCAGTGGCACGGGCGTCTCGCCCGTGTGGCTGCGGGTGGGCATCCGGCTGACGTGTGCCCCGCATGCTTCGTCCACGGGCGGGACGCCCGTGCCACCGAAAAATCGTAAGCGGCTGCTTGCCAAGCGCGCGACGGCGGGTTGCCTCCGCGCTATGGCTCCCACTCCAGCGCATATCCCCGCGTGGCTGCTCGTGCTCGGAACGGTGATGACGGTGCCGCTGGCCCATGCCGCGGGGGCGCCGGCAGGAGATTTTCCGCTGCCGCTCGACGCTTATCCCGGCGCCGCCGACGGCGTCTGGGCCACGCTGCGCGAGCGCGCGCGTATCGAGCCTTTCAATCTGGTTGCGACGGGCATCTTCCTGCTCGCGATCATCCACACCTTTCTGACGGCGAAGTTCCGGCACTGGGCGCACGAAGTCGAAGCCGCGCACTGCGCGCGGTTGAAGGAGCGCGCCGCACCCGCAACCGATACTGACGAGGATGACGTGCCGGACGAAGTGAGCTTCAAAGGCCAGATCCTGCATTTTCTCGGCGAGGTGGAGGCCGTGTTCGGCACGTGGGTCGTGGTGCTGATCGGTGCGATCGTGTGGTTCAAAGGCTGGCCGACGGTGGTGGATTACGTTGGGCAGCGGGTGACGTTCACCGAACCGATGTTCGTCGTCGTGATCATGGCGCTCGCTTCGACCCGCCCGGTGCTGACGGTCGCGGAGCAATGCCTGCGCGCCGTGGCGTCGATCGGCCGCGGTTCCGCGGCGGCGTGGTGGCTGGCCATCCTGATCATCGCGCCCGTGCTGGGTTCGTTTATCACGGAGCCGGCGGCGATGACGATCGCCGCGCTGCTGCTCGCGCGGCAGTTCTACCAACTCGAGCCCTCGCTGCGGCTGCGCTATGCCACGATCGGGCTGTTGTTCGTGAATGTCTCGGTGGGTGGGACCCTGACGCATTTCGCCGCGCCACCGGTGCTGATGGTGGCGGCGCCGTGGGGCTGGGACACGCCCTTCATGATGCTACATTTTGGCTGGAAGGCGCTCGTGGGCATCCTTGTGGCGACGCTGGCGTATTACGCCGCGTTCCGCCATGAATTCAAAACGCTCGAGCTGGTGCGCAGCCGGCTGGCCGAGGGCGGGGAGAACGCCGCGAACGCCCGGCCGCCGATTCCGGCCTGGATCACCGTGGTGCAACTCGGGTTTCTCGCGCTGACGGTATTTGTCGCGCATTACCCGGCGCTGTTCATCGGCGGGTTTCTCTTCTTCCTGGCGTTCGCACAGGCCACGGCGCATCACCAAAGCCGGCTGGATCTGCGGGCGCCGCTGCTGGTCGGATTTTTCCTCGCGGGTCTCGTGATCCACGGCGGACTGCAGGCGTGGTGGATCCAGCCCGTATTGAGCAGCCTGACCGAGCTGCCGCTGTTCCTCGGGGCGACGGCGCTCACCGCGGTGAACGACAATGCGGCCATCACGTATCTCGCGACCCTCGTGCCGGGATTTACCGAACCGTTGAAATACGCCGTCGTCGCCGGCGCGGTGACTGGCGGCGGGCTCACGGTGATCGCCAATGCGCCGAATCCTGCCGGCCAGACGATCCTGCAACGGTATTTCCCGGACGGCGTTTCGCCGCTTGGCCTGCTGTTGGGTGCGCTCGCGCCGACGGTGATCATGGCGCTGGCGTTCCTGCTGCTGTAGCTGCTTCCCGGAGGAGCTGCTGGAGCTGCGACGCCCTCGTCGCAGCCGGGTGGGAGGGCGACGGTCTCTGACCGGCGACGAGGGCGTCGCCATTGCGCTGTAGCCGGCCTCGGTGAGGCCGGTCCGGGCTCACCGAGCCCGGCTACAACGAAGAAGCGTGCGATCGCCGATCGCGCGCGAGGCGCCCACGTTGCGGCGGCGGCGGTTTGGGTTTAGAAAGGCTTTGCCATGAAATGGTCCACTCGCATCGGCCGGCTGTTCGGCATCGACGTCTACGTTCACTTCACCTTCCTGCTCCTGCTGGCGTTTCTCGGCTTCGTGACGTGGCAGCGCACGCACGACGTTTATGCCGCGCTGGCGGGGGTGGCGTTCATCCTGGGTCTGTTCGGCTGCGTGCTGCTGCACGAATTCGGCCACGCGCTGATGGCGCGCCGCTACGGCATCGAGACGCGCGACATCACGCTGCTGCCGATCGGCGGGCTCGCGCGGTTGGAACGAATGCCGGAGCATCCGCTGCAGGAACTCTGGGTGGCGCTTGCCGGGCCGGCGGTGAACGTGGTGATCGCGCTGGTGCTGTATGCCGGACTCGCGTTCACGGGCGGATTTCTCGAGGCGACGAATCTCGACGTGCCGTTCGATCTCCGCGCGATGCTGCAGCGGCTGATGGTCGTGAATGTGTTTCTCGTGCTGTTCAATCTGCTGCCAGCGTTCCCGATGGACGGGGGGCGCGTGCTGCGGGCGTTGCTCGCGACGAAGCTCGGCCGGCGGCGCGCGACGGCGATTGCGGCGAATGTCGGCCAGGCCATGGCGATCGTGTTTGGCATTGTCGGGTTCATGTCGAACCCGTTCCTGGTGTTCATCGCGATCTTCGTCTATCTCGGGGCCCAGGCCGAGGCGGGCATGGTGGAGATGCAGTCGGCGCTCGAGGGGCTGCGGGTGCGCGATGCGATGATGACGCGGTTTCGCACGCTCGGGGCCGACGACACGCTGGCCAAGGCGACCGACGAACTCCTCGCGGGCTCGCAGCAAGATTTCCCGGTGATCGCCGAGGGCGCGCCAGTCGGCATCCTGCGACGCAACGACCTCGTGAAGGCGCTGGGTCAGAATCGGCGCGACACCCCCGTGAGCGAAGTCATGTGCCGTGAGTGCGCGACCGCCGAGGCCGGCAGTTCACTCAAGCGCGTGGTCGAATCGATGCACGAGCGGCAATGCGGCACGATCCCCGTAGTGCAGGCCGGGCAAATCGTCGGGCTGCTCACCCTGGAGAATGTGAGCGAGATGATCATGGTGAACGCGGCGCTCGAGCAACGCGGCCAGGCCCTGGCGCACGGTTGACTCGATCAGGGCGCAAGCTTCCAGAAAACCACAACCATCGACATTCGATTCCCATGAACGATCCGGTCTATAAAATCGTCGAACTCACCGGCACTTCCACCACCTCGATCGAGGATGCGGTCAACGGCGCGATCCAGCGCGCAAGCAAAACCCTCAAGCATCTGCGCTGGTTTGAAGTCACCGAAACCCGCGGGGAAATCGACAACGGCCAGGTGAAACACTGGCAGGTGACCGTGAAGATCGGGTTCCACGTCGAGTAGGCAGCCCAGGCTGCCCGCACGGTGGCTCGCGCCCGATGTAACCCAGGAGGTTACATTGGGCAGCTCGGCCTCACGCAGCGGAGGGACCCGAGAGCGGGTGTTCACCGTGGCGAAACTCCAACCGTTGCGCCTGCCGGAGCGCGTCCCACATCGGCGCACAGATCTGCCGACGAAGTGACGGTTGGTCGTGCGCGATGTCCCACAACCCCATTCGCACCCATTCCTGCGGCGAGTGCCATTCGGGCATGCCGAGAATCGGATACAGGCAGACGCCACGGAGCGGCACGCCTTCGTCGAGCAGCGCTTCGCATTCGTCGGCGACGTAGCGGAGCCAGCGCGGTCGCATTTCGTGCACGTGCGCGGTCTCGGTGACCAGCAGTTCGCCATCGTATCTTTTCCAGACGCGCCGGATCAGCCGCGAGAGCGGGACGCGGCGATAGTCGTCGTCGGCCAGCGGCGATTCGTCCTGGCCGAGCTCCCACTGGTTGGTCCAGTAGTAGTTCACGCCGACGATATCCAGGTGCTCGCGGCTGCCGCCGAGTTCCGGATGCAGCCGGCCGGCGAGCATGTCCCAGCTCTCGAACACCGCCTGATGATTGAAGGCATGGGCGTCGCCGAGCAGATCAAAGCGCCCCTGCGGCGGCACCACGTGACAGATCGGATCGACGTTGACGATCCGTGCGCCGGGCACGGCGGCGCGGATGGCGTTGATGCCGGCGATCGCGGCGCGCGCGAGCGCGAGCTTCAACTCGGGGCCGCGACCCCGCGCGTGGGGGGCGAAACGGCCGACCTCGCCGGCCGCCCAGGCGAAGTAGGAAGGTTCATTCACCGGCGTGAAATAGCAGGTGCCTTCCTGGTGCGCGCAGACGAAGCGGGCGGCGGCATGGCAGTAGTCCGCAAACCGGCGGACAAACTCGTCCGAGAAGAGATCGAGGTCGGACGGGTAGCCGTAGTGAAACAGATCCCAGATCACATCGATCTGGTATTTGCGGCTGGCGTCGACGAACGGACGCACCGAGCTGAAATCGTAGCGACCACCACGGTCGACCAACGGCCAGCGAATCGCCTCCCGCGCGGCCTGGATGCCGACTCCCTGCAGTCGGTCGTAGTCGGCGTCCGCGTGCCGATCGTGGTGCGTGGCGGCGACTTGGTCGATCCACTCGCCTTGGGCGTTGTAGCCGGTGGCGCCTTCGAATCCGGCGATGAAGAAACTGCGGAACATGGGCGAATGAGTCTAGCGCTGGGAGTCCAGAGCGGAGCGCTGAACCAAGATCTGAGCCGCGTGCTCGAGCGCTGGTGAACAGCTCGCCGGTGCGGTAGCCGGCCTCGGTGAGGCTACGCTGGGGTGGGCGTGCCCGGTAAAACGTGGGTGGAAATTCATGATCGAACAGGCGCACGTGAGGCGGCGGCGGACAGCGGACCGGCGGAACCGGTTCCGCCGCGGACGAGTTCTTGGTAGCGGTCCACCAGCGAGGTGCGTGCGCGCTGCTGGTGTGGATCGAGATCCCACAACCCCATTTGGCGAAAGTAGGATTGCGGCGGAAGATCGCCCTGTCGGTAGCCCCACGTGACCAGCGCAAACAAGGGCCACCAGGTATAGCCGAGCAGGGGCACGCCTTCGGCGCGCAGCCGTTGCACCGCGCGGGCCGAACCATCGAGCCAGAGCCGGCGCTTCCGGATCGAGCCGGACGAGGCGGTTTCCGAAATCAGCAGCGGGGCGTGGTAGCGTTCCCAGTAAAGTCGGGTGACGTCCTCCACGAGCTGCTCGGTGGAGTAGATCATGCTGATTCGTGTGTGGCCGCTCGCGGTGCGCTGCAGGACCTTTCGCGTGAACATCGGATAAAGGTTCAGCCCGAGCCAGGGCAGCGGCACGGCGTGGTCGCGAAACCACGCGAGCTCGCCCTCGGTCGTGCCGTGGCTCAGCAGCCAGCCGAAGAGCGGATGGTCGTCGGTGATCCGGCCGCTAATGAGGTCCAGCGCGAGAAACACGATCGCCTGCCGGTGCTCCGCCTCGAGTACGAGCGAGGGATCCTCGGCGTGGTAATGATCGGTGGCGTCGACGTGAACCGGCAGGATTTCGGGGTCGACGGAGCGCAGCGCCGCGAGCGTGGCGATGATGCCGCGGCAAACACCGAGCATGACGGCGACGAACCCGCGCCAGCTGCGGCGAAACGGCGGCCACCAGCCGAGCCGGCCGCAATACCATGCGGTGATCCGCGGCTCGTTCAGCGGCGTGTAGGCGAAGATCCGGCCCTTGAAGCGCGCGGCGACGCGCGCGGCGAATTCGGCGACGTGGTTGGGATAGTCGGGGTGGAGATACGCCGGTTCGATCCATGCCGGCAGTCCGTAGTGGACGAGATCGACGATGGGCGCGATGCCGCGGTCGAGCATGCGTTCGAGCGGACGGTCGGCCCATTGCCAGTCCCAGACGCCGGGTTGTGGGCAGATCCGATGCCAGGGAATGCCGTAGCGCGCGGCCGGCACGCCGAGTTCCGCCATCAAATCGATGTCCTCACGCCAGTGCTCGTAGTGCCCGGTGAGCTCGTATTCGTCGAGAGTGCGGCCGGTCTTGGGCGACGGCGCCGTGATGAACGTGTCCTCGATCCCGGTGCACCAAAGAAATCCTCCGCTGGCGACGAGCTTGCCGAAATGGGACTGACGCAGGTCGACCATGGGGCGGCAGACCGCGACGGCGGCGCCGGGTTGCAGTCCCGCAAGAAAGAGGCGCAGCTCACCCGTGGGGCGCTTTCCGGAGACGCAGGTCGAAGATATCCCGGAGCGCCCGCAGCGGGTGGGAAAGCGGACGGGGGCAGGTGCGCTCCCCCGCGAGCGTTTTTGCGCTGCAGGCCGCCCACGGGCGGGACGACCCTGCCATCGCGATACGTCACCCTTGCTCCCACTCGATCAGAATCGTCGGGCCGATCGGATAGCGGCCGCAGTCGTAGTCGTAAACGGACAGGCCACCTTGGGGAAAGGTGTCAGCCGGCACGGCGCAGCGCAGCCGCATCGTGCCGTGGCGCGCGCCCGCGGCGGCGACTTGCTGCAACAGTTCGCCCTCGATCGCCCCGCGCATCAGGTAACCGAATCCGCCGCGGCCGCCGCGGAGATAACTGAGCGCGCCACGGCTGTCGTGCGGATGATCGGGGAGCAAGGTGCGATGAACCGGCAGGTCGTTGATCAGCAGTTCGAACGACGTCGGGTGGCGATGCGCGTCGGTCTGCGGCGTATCGATCCGCCGGGAGGACACCTCGCAGAGCACGCGGACGCGGCGCGCCTGGCCGATCAGCGGAATGAGTTCGTCGGTGAACTCCCATTCGAAATAGCCCGCGCCGTAACCGTAGCAGCAACCCGCTTTGATGGCGTCCTCGCGCGTCGCGTGCGACTCGCTCCATTCGGCGTCCGTCCAGTCGGTGACGCGCCGGCGGAGGATGAGCGAGTTTGCCGTCTCCTCGCGCTCGGGGGGCGGCGCGCCGCAGACGAAGTGTTGCACGTAGTTGCTCGCGACGGGCTGGCCGTCGGCCGTGACCGCGGCGACCGAGAGCGCGCACAGCATCGGCTGCTCGGGCAGGCGCACCTGAATGCGCTGCGCGAGCTCGACGCGATGATGCGTGAACGGGATGCGCGCGCGGCCGCGGGTGAGTTGCGGGTGATGCGTGCCGAGCGTGTCCATGCCCGACACCAGCCACTGCAGCGTGACGCCTTCGCGCCGGCGCCGGGAAAAATGCGACGAGAACACCTCGACCTCGACGGTGGATCCGGGCGCGTGTTGCGCGATCGGCGGCGCGTTGATCGGCAGCACGTCGCCCTGGTTGATCATGCTCGGGGGATAGCCGAATTCCTTCGGCGTCCGGTCGTAGTTGAGCAGCCCGTTGTATTCCCATTCGACGTCGTGCAGCTCGGTGTAGATGTAGGCGGAGAGCTGACCGTGCACGCGGAGCTCGTTGGTGAGAAACTTGAACGACCAGCTGACGTCGCGATCGCCGTCGAGCGCGCCGACCCCGCCGTATTCGCTGTTGATCAGCGGCACGCCGCGCTGCTGATAGCCCTCGATGTAGTTGAAGCTCGAGCCCGTGTGCGTCTTCGCAATCACGTTCTCGATGTGCGCCTTCGCCTTCGCGTAATCGTCGAGGTAGAAATGCCAGGAGTTGATGTCGGTGTCGACGTGGCCGTAAGCGGCGAGATGTTCCCAGGCGACGACGCTCATGTCCTCGATCAGCCGCGTGGGATCGAGCGACTTCGCGAGCTGCCACATCTCGTGGACCCATTTGAACGACGAGGTGTTGATCAACTTCTGCGCGGCTTCCTTGACCTCTTCCTTTGTCGCGCGGGAGGTCGGCAGGATGACTTTCATCAGCTCGGTCTGACCGCCGAACCCCCAGGTTTCGTTGAAAATGCACCAGGCGATGATCGACGGATGGTTGAAGTCGCGCGCCAAACCGAGCCGTAGCATTTCCTCGAAGCGCTGGCGACCGAGCGGCGTGTCGCCGCCTTCGCCGAAGTTCGGAAAATCCTGCATCAGCAGCATCCCCTGAGTGTCGGCGTGGTAGAGCAGCAGCGGATCATCGAGCTTGATGTGGATGCGGAGAAAATCGAAGCCGGCCTCGCGCGCGAAGCTGATGTCGCGGCACAGCGTGCGCGCATCGGTGGCCGTGTAGACGCCGTCGGGATGGTAGGACTGGTAGAGTGCGCCGCGCAGGTAAATCGGCTTGTTGTTGAGCGAAAGCATCGCCGGCGCGTTCACGTCGGTCGCGGGCACGGTGCCGATTTTCCGCATGCCGAAGTAACTGCGGACGACGTCGACCTCGCGCTCGTCCTCGAGCAGCCGGAACACCACGCGATACAGTTTCGGATCGGCGGTGTCCCAGAGCGACACCGGATAAACCTCCGTGTCGCCCGTCGCGACCGAGCCGCTGATCGTGAGCGCGAGCTGATGGGGCGGAGCGTCCGGGGGGATGATCGCGACCAGCGCCGTGGTATTCGGCTGCAGGCCGGCGCAGGCCACCTCGAACGAGACGCGACCCTGGTCGATGTCGGAAACGATGCGGAAATTGTCGATGTAGGTCGCGGCCCGCGGCTCGAGGAACACCGTTTGCCAGATCCCGCTGGTGGGAGTGTACCAGCCCCACTGCTTGCCCACGGGCTGCTCGCGGTTGTCCATCGGGTCCTCGACCCGCAGCACCAGCAACGCCTCGCGCGCCGGCGAATCGGCATCGCCGGCGGTGAGCGCGTCGGTGAGATCGAACTCGTGCGGCACGTAGCCGCCCTCGCGATGACCGCAGTGCACGCCGTTGCACCAGCAGTCGGTGGCGAAATCCGCCGCGCCGATCGTCAGGATGATGCGATGATTCCGCCAGTGAGCGTTGTCCGGAATCTCGATCCGCCGCCGATACCAGCCGACCTCGTGGCGCGCGGCGATGCGGTGATTTTCGCGCGTGACCTCCAGCGGTTTCAGGAAGACGCGGGTCGAGTAGAAGTGGTCGTTGCCGGCGGCGTCGGCTTCCCCCCACGCGGCGAGCGATTCCCAGCAGAAGGGGACGATGATCTGTTCGCGCCATTCGGGGCCGCTGCGCCCGAACCACTGCTCGTCATGGCCGCGGCGCTGCGGATCGAAGCGAAACTGCCACGGGCCATTCAGGTTGAGCCAGTCGACGCCTTCGATCAAACCGCGCTGTCGGTCAGGCCGGGGATATTCGGGGCGGGGGATGGCGGAGCTAGGAAACATGAGCAAAAAGGACGAGGTTCCTGCGAGCTAACGGTGCACGCGCATTGAGCCATTGCGGCGCAGCAAGGAATCCAGCGGAGCCTCCACCCACCCGGAGGTCCGCTGGATTCCTTGGCTGCGCCGCAGAATGACAGAAGCTCGTAGACTACCCGCAGCCGGATCGGTTCACGCGGAGGCCAAGGCTTCGGCGCGCGTGGTCTGCGCCAGCCGGCTGAAGACCGTGAGTGCCTGGCCGACGACCTGATCCATGTTGTAGTAGCGGTAGGTGCCGAGCCGCCCGACGAAATGCACGCCCGGCGTGTTCGCGGCGAGCGCCTGGTAGCGCTTGTAGAGCGCGGCGTTGTCGGCGCGCGGGATCGGGTAGTAGGGATCGCCTTCGGATTTGGGAAACTCGTAGACGACGCTCGTGAGCGGGTGATCCTGACCCGTGAGATATTTGAACTCCGTCACGCGCGTGTAGGCATACTCGTTTGGGTAGTTCACGACGGGCGCGGGCTGAAACACCGGGCGGTGATGCGTCTCGTGCTTGAACTCGAGGCAGCGGTAGGGCAGCCGGCCGAACGTGTAGTCGAAGTACTCGTCGATCGGCCCGGTAAAGATCAGCTGGTCGAATGACACCTCGTCGCGCACCTCGCGGTAGTCGGCATTGAGCAGGATCTTGATGTTGGGATGATCGAGCATGTTCTCGAACATGTGGGTGAAACCGCGCGCCGGCATCGCCTGGTAAGTGTCGGTGAAGTAGCGGTCGTCGCGGTTGAACCGCACCGGCACGCGCGCGGTGACCTGCGCATCCAACTCGGAGGGATCGAGGCCCCACTGCTTGCGTGTGTAGCCGCGGAAGAATTTTTCGTAGAGATCGCGACCGACGCTGCCGACGACGACGTCCTCGGAGGTGCGCACGTGTTCGCATTTCTCGGCGATCGACGCGAGATACTCCTTCATCCCGTCCGGGGTGAGGTGCAGCCCGTAGAGCTCGTTCACCGTGTCGAGATTGATCGGGATGGGCAGCAGCCGGCCGTCGACCATCGCGCGGACGCGGTGCTGATACTGCCGCCACTCGGTGAACCGCGAGAGATAGTTAAAGATCTCCGCCGAATTCGTGTGGAAGATGTGGGGGCCGTAGCGATGAATCAGGATCCCGTGCTCGTTGTGGCAATCGTAGGCGTTGCCGCCGATGTGGGCGCGGCGGTCGATCAGCAGCACCTTTTTGTTTTGCACGCTGGCGAGCCGTTCGGCCAGGACGCTGCCGGCGAATCCGGCGCCGACGATGAGATAATCAAACATAGGCGGTTTGGTTGCCGACGAGCGGCACGACGGTGGAAACTTCGATGGCGGACTCCTCGCGGCGCGCGGCCAGGGCGTCGGCGACGTGGCCCTCGAGCTTCGCGACGATGGCTTCCCAAGTGTTGTCGGCGGCGAGCCGCAGACCGCGGGCGACGCGCGTTTCGGACGGGACCGCGGACTCGCGGCGGCAGAACTCGATGAACTCCGCGTGGGAGCGGCCGATCCGCGCAACGGAGCTGAAGTTCGACTTCACCTCGTCGAGCGCGGTCGATACCACGGGCCGGCCGGCGGCCATGTATTCCAGCGCTTTGGTGGGATTGATGTATTCCGTCGCCTCGTTGAGTGCGAACGGCATCAAGCATACCGAAAAACCTTTGGTGAGGGCCGGCAGCTGGGCGTAGGGCCGGCCGCCGAGCCAGTGCAAGTTCCGCCGCTGCGGGAATGTGGCCGGATCGACCTTCGTCGTCGGACCCACCATGACGACGTGCCATTTCGGGTTCGCATCGGCGAGCTTGGCGAGCAGCTCGTAGTCGATCCGCTCGTCAATCACGCCAAAGTAGCCGAGCACGGGTCCGCCGAGTTCGGCGATCTCCGGCGCAACGGCAAGAGTGTCCGAGCGTGCGGCACCGAAGTGCTGGATGTCGACGCCCGTGCCGTAGAAGTGGCAATTGGCGTTATAGCGGAGCCGCTTCTCGCGCATCTTGCGGCCGCCGCAGAAAACGACGTCGGCGAGTTCGAGCAATTCCCGTTCGCGTTCGAGCAGCGCCGGCGGCGCACCCTTGAATTGCGAGAGCTCGTCCATGCAATCGTAGACGATGAGCGACTCGTCGAGCCGGCCGGCGAAGGCGGTCACGGCCATCGGGTCGTTAAACCACAGGATCGCGTCGTCGAATTGACCGGCGAGGTCGGTGGCGAGGGTGCGCTGGAGCGCGCGGCGGCGCTCGCGATCGATGAATTTGCCGTCGGCCCAGCGGCTCGCGGGGAGAAACATCTGGCAGACGGTGACGTTCGGATGCCCGTCGGCGACGCGCAGTTGCACGGTCGTGCTCGCCACGTCGGAACAGTAGGTCTCGACGAAGAGCACGCGGTGCGTCTTCGCCAGCCGGGAGAGGAATTGTTGCGGCCGTTGCCAGACCCAGTCCCAGCTGAGGTGACACAGCGCGATGATGGGCGGAACGGTGGCGGGGGACGGGCCGGCCCAGGGGCTTTGGCGGTCACGACTGCGATCACTACTCCTCGAGTGATGGGCAAGAATGGATTCGGTACGACGCAGGAGAGGGGGCAGCGCAGTGAAAGGAATGGGTGAGGAGTGAGGAGACGACATAGGCGGTGTGGGAAATGAGCACGTCGCAGCCGCGGCGGCCGCTGATGCGGTGAAGGTCGATCGACCGGCGTCGATGGATAACGTTCGCGTCAATTGCCCTAGCGACGAACGTGCCACGATTTTGCGCGGCGTAAGTTGCAGGCGATCAGCGGCGAGATTTTCCGGCGGGAAATTTCGGTGGCGAACACGCGTGCAAAATGCCGGCCGCGCGACAGGCGATCGGGCAAAATGAAAGTGCGTTTGGTCGGAAATTGGCGTGCGTCAGGCCCGGAAATTCGGATCCGCAAAAACCGGAGGGAGCCACGAACGTGGTCCGATCGGACCACGTTCGTGGCTTCGGCCGGAGCGTCCTTGACCGCCAGTGCGCGGATCGCGTGGCGAATGCTGACGCGTCCCGCTACGGGATCGCTGACGACGACACGAGCACGCGTGCGTGGGAGCGCGGCCGTCCTCGGCCGCAGGGTTTGGGCGCCGAAAGCCGGCCCCCCGACAAAACGGACAGCCCGCCGTTCCGGCGGCCCCACCTGCAATCACGGGCGGGACGCCCGTGCCACCCCGCTTACGGGAACAGACCGCGCGCAGCTTTCGCGTCGGCGACGCGCTGGATGCCGAGCGTCAACGCCGCGAGCCGTCGGCTGAACTTGAGCTTTCGTTTCTGGTATTCCACCGACTCGCGCGCCTTGTCGAGGATCGCATACAGCTTCTTCATCACCTCGTCGCGATCCCAATAATAGTTCTGCAGATTCTGAATCCACTCGAAGTAGGAAACGACCACGCCGCCCGAATTGCAGAGCACGTCGGGGATTAGCTCGATGTCGCCGCGTTCGTCGATGATCCGATCGGCGGAGTTGGTGGTCGGTCCGTTGGCGCCTTCGGCGAGCACGCGGCAGCGGAGCTTGGACGCATTGGCCTCGGTGATGACGCGTTCGAGCGCGCACGGCGCGAGAACGGTGCACGGCAACTCGAGCAATTGTTCGTTGGTGATCGGTTCGGCGTCAGGCAGATCGCGCAGCACCTTTTGCGAGCGAACATAGGCGACGGCCTTGCGGACGTTGATGCCGTTCGGATTGTAGACGCCGCCGGTGTAGTCGGAGAGTGCGATGACCTTCACCCCGTAATTTTCGAAGGCGAGGGCCGCTTCGCTGCCGACGTTGCCGAAGCCTTGCACGGCCACGGTGGAGGAAGCGGGCGAAAGGCCGAGATCTTCGAGATAACGCGTCGCAAGATAGGCGACGCCGGCGCCAGTGGCTTCGCGCCGGCCTTGGGACCCGCCGACGGAAATGGGCTTGCCCGTCACGATCGACGGCTCGATGTGGCCGACGTGGTTCGAATAGGTGTCCATCATCCACGCCATCACGCGCTCGTTGGTGCCGACGTCCGGCGCGGGTACGTCGACGTGGGGCCCGAGAAAATTCACCATCTCCTGCATGTAGCGGCGCGACAGCCGCTCGAGTTCCCCGTCGGAAAGCTCGCGTGGGTCGACCACGACGCCGCCCTTGGCGCCGCCGTAGGGCAGGCCGACCAGCGAACATTTCCAACTCATCCACATCGCGAGCGCGGCGACCTCGCCGATCGTGACGTTCTGGTGGTAACGGATGCCGCCCTTCGATGGGCCGGTCGAGAGATTGTGCTGCACCCGGTAGCCCTCGAACACGCTGATGCTGCCGTCATCGCGACGAATCGGCAGCGCGACCGCGAGGCACCGCTTGGGGTATTTCGTCCGATCGCGGAGATTTTCGGGGAGGTTGATGGCGTCGGCAGCCTTGTCGAACTGGCGGCAAGCCATCTTGAAAACGTCTGAGTCGTACAGCGTCGAGATGATGACCTTGGACATGCAGAAGAGGAGGTTGGAGGGTCGGGGTTGACGGATCCGTTTGCGGGGAGGTTGGGTTAATCCCGCGGGTTTAGCAATCGGCGAGCGGTTGACCTCCGCGGGTTGTAGCCCGCCGCCGTGAAGTGGCGTCCAGGTGGGCGGGACGCCCGCGGCACGAGAGCCGGGTTGAAAACCGCGGGTTCTTGCGCTGGCTTGTGGGTTCGCATGCTCTTCAAACTCCACGCCGACTACCAGCCGACGGGCGACCAGCCGCAGGCGATCGAGCAGCTCGTGGCCTCGATCCACGCCGGGAATCGCCATCAAACGCTGCTCGGCGTCACCGGCTCCGGCAAAACCTTCACGATGGCCAACGTGATTGCGCGGTGCGAGCGGCCGACGCTGATCATCTCGCACAACAAGACCCTCGCGGCGCAGCTCTATTCCGAGTTCAAGAATTTCTTCCCGGAGAACGCGGTCGAATACTTCGTCAGCTACTACGACTACTACCAGCCCGAGGCCTACATCGCGTCGAGCGACACCTACATCGAGAAGGACTCGTCGATCAACGAGGAGATCGAACGGCTGCGGATCGCGGCGACGAGTTCGCTCGTGTCGCGGCGCGATGTGGTGGTCGTGGCCAGCGTGTCGTGCATCTACGGCCTGGGCTCGCCGGAGGAGTTCACCGAGCTGCGGATTCCGCTCCGGCGTGGCGAACAGCTCGGTCGGCATCGCTTCCTCGAACGGCTGGTCGACAATATTTACGACCGGAACGACTACGAGCTGAAGCGCGGCACCTTTCGCGTGCGGGGCGACGTCGTCGACGTGATGCCGGCGTATCTGGAGCACGGACTGCGCGTCGAGTTTTTCGGCGACGAGGTCGAGGCGATCACCGAGTTCGATCCGGTTTCCGGCAAGGTGCTGCGCAATCTCGAGCAATTCGATCTTTACCCAGCGAACCAGTATGTCACCTCACGCGGCCGGCTCGACCCGGCGATCCGCTCGATCAAGGCGGAGCTCGACGAGCGCGTGGCCTATTTTGAGCAAAAAGGCCAGTATCTCGAGGCGCAGCGGGTCCGGATGCGGACCAACTATGATCTGGAGATGCTGCAGGAAATGGGCTTCTGCAACGGCATCGAGAACTACTCGCGGCATCTCACCGGTCGGAAGGCGGGCGAGCGGCCGTTCTGCCTGATCGACTTTTTCCCGAAGGATTTTCTGCTGATGATCGACGAGAGTCACGCGACCGTGCCGCAGATCGGCGGCATGTTCAACGGCGATCGCGCGCGCAAGCAGACGCTGGTCGATTTCGGCTTCCGACTGCCGTCGGCGCTGGACAACCGGCCGCAGACTTTCGAGGAGTTCGAGCAGATCACGCACCAGGCGTTGTATGTCTCGGCCACGCCGGCCGAGTTCGAGCTGAAGCGTTCGACGGTCGTCGCGGAGCAGCTCGTCCGACCGACGGGGCTGCTCGACCCCGAGATCGTGATTCGGCCAACGAAGGGACAGGTTGAGAACCTGATTGGCGAAATCAAAGCCGCCGCGGCCGCGGGCGAGCGCGTGCTCGTGACGACGTTGACCAAGCGGCTGTCGGAAGACCTGACGAGTTATCTGCGCGAGGCGAAGATCCGCGTGGAATATCTGCACTCGGACATCGATGCGATTGAGCGCGTCGAGATCCTGCGCAATCTCCGGCTGGGCAACTTCGACGTGCTGATCGGGATCAACCTGCTGCGCGAAGGCCTCGATCTACCCGAAGTGGCGCTGGTCGCGATCCTGGACGCGGACAAGGAAGGCTTCCTCCGCAGTGAGACGAGCCTGGTGCAGACGGCAGGCCGCGCGGCGCGACACGAGAAAGGGCGCGTCATCTTTTATGCCGACAACATCACCGAATCCATCCGCCGCACGGTGGAGATCGTGAAGTACCGGCGGGAAAAACAGCTCGCCTACAACGTCGAGCACGGAATCACGCCGCGGAGCGTGAAGCGCGCGGCGCAGGCGAGCCTGCATGTTTACGATGGAAGTGGCGAACGCGACGAGGCGGCGGTGGCTGAGGAAGTCGATGACGTCGCCGCCGTGATCGCCGAGTTGGAAGACGAAATGCAGGAGGCGGCGGGCCGGCTGGAGTTCGAGCGCGCCGCGGTGCTGCGCGATCAGATCAACGCGCTCAAGTCGGGCGAGTATCGCAAGCCGGCGAAACCGCTCGCCGCGAAATATCCGAGTCGGAAACCGCGAGCCAAGGCGAGCGGCCGGCGGCGGTAACCGCTGAGCGAACCCCGTTCGCGCCCCCATGGCGACCCTACGAACACGCGCGACGGGTAGGGCGGGTTATCCTTAACCCGCCGGCGCAGGGCCTTTCATCGGGCGCGGCGCGTCAGCGATAACGCGTCCTATCGTGCGGACGTCTACGGCGCCGGCGCCGTCTGCAGTTCCTTCTTCAGCACGCCGATGCAGGGGAGGTTTCGGTAGCGCTCAGCGAAATCCAGTCCGTAGCCGACCACAAATTTGTTGGGAATCTCGAATCCGACGAAGTCCGCCTCGAATCGCACTTCGCGCCGCGCCTTCTTGTCGAGCAGCACGCAGGTGCGCAGGCTGGCCGGCTTCAGCTTGCAGGCCAGATCGCAGACGAGCGCGAGCGTTTTGCCGGTGTCGAGAATATCGTCGATGATGAGCACGTCGCGATTGGCGACATCGAGCGTGAGCGACGCCACGACTTGCGGCGTGCCTTCCGAGCGCGTGCCGGTGCCGTAGCTTTTGACGCGGATGCAATCGAGCCGCACCGGGTTGTCGATCTCGCGCATCAGATCGGCGGTAAACATCACGGCGCCGTTGATGAGCGACACGAGCGTGAACTCACCCGGGCCGTAGACCTGCTTGATCTCGCCCGCGAGCGCGTGGACCCGCTGCTTGATCTCGTCCTCGGTGAACAGCACCTCTTCGAGGTCGGGATGCGAGGCGGCGTGATGGAGGGCCCGGTGTTTCGTGTCGGCCATGGCGACCCAGCGAGACAGGCG
Source organism: Opitutus terrae PB90-1 (assembly GCF_000019965.1). Lineage (GTDB taxonomy): Bacteria > Verrucomicrobiota > Verrucomicrobiia > Opitutales > Opitutaceae > Opitutus > Opitutus terrae. Next base: position 4,701,520 of record NC_010571.1, on the reverse strand, counting down.
GCGCCGCGCGTGGCAAATCTTCCCCGGCGCCGGCGGGGGTTTATTCCTTTGACTTGGTCGCGACGAAATCTTGCCTCGGCCGAAGTCCGGCCGGTCATGATTTCCATTCGCATCGAGCAACTCACGAAACGTTTCGGGACCGTCCCAGCCCTGCACGAGGTGAGTCTGGCCATCGAGCCGGGGGAGTTGTTTTTCCTGCTCGGACCGAGCGGCTGCGGGAAAACCACGCTGTTGCGCTGCCTGGCGGGATTTCACGTGCCCGATGCGGGGCGGGTCTGGTTCGACAACGAGGACGTCACCCGGTTGGCGCCGCACAAGCGGAACACGGGGATGATGTTTCAGAGCTACGCGCTCTGGCCGCACATGAGCGTGGCGGAGAACGTCGCGTTCGGCTTGGAGGAACGGAAGATCAAGAAAACGGAAGTCAAGCGCCGCGTCGCCGAGGCGCTGGAGTCGGTGCACATGGGCGCGCACGCGGAGCGCCGCCCGAACGAACTGTCGGGCGGACAACAGCAACGCGTGGCGCTGGCCCGCGCGCTGGTCATCCGGCCGCGCTGTCTGCTGCTCGATGAACCGCTGTCGAATCTCGACGCGAAGCTGCGGCTGGAGCTGCGCGCGGAGATCCGGCGCGTGTGTCACGATTCGAAGCTGACCGCCGTCTACGTGACCCACGACCAGAAGGAGGCGCTCTCGATGGCGGACCGGATGGCGGTGCTCAACGCCGGCGAGGTGCTGCAGGTCGGCACGCCGCGGGACGTTTATCGGCGACCGCTGAATCGCACGGTGGCGCACTTCATCGGCGACACGGATTTCATCGATGGCCACGTCGTGGCCACGGAATCGGGAAAAGTTTTCGTCGCGACCCCCGTCGGCCGGTTCGAAGGCGTGCCGGGCAATCCGCAGGTGGCGGTGAAGCCTGGCGATGCGGTGACGCTGTCGGTGCGGCCGGAGTGCTGGACGCTCAGCCGCGAGGTGCCGGCGCGCAACGGCGTCCGCGGCGCGATCGGCGAGGCGGTTTACCTCGGCGAAGTGGCGCAATACGATTTTCGCGCGGGCGACGTGAGCCTGACGATTTATGAACTGAACCCGCGCTTCGTTGGCGGCACGGCGAGTGGCGAGTTGTGGGCCAGTGCGGCGCCGGAAGACGTCGTGGTGCTCGCGCCGTGAGCGGGCGCGGCCCACTCCCAGAAGACAGCAGCCCCCGGATGATCACGGGAAGAATCAACCTGGACGGGGTGGGCGCGTTCTGCTGGCCAGCAGAACGCTCCGCGTCGGGAGCACTACTGGCGGTCGCGGCGGCGAGGGGACTCGCCGCCCTACCACCGGGTCCCTTCTTCGGAAGAATCCTTGTGATGCTGTGATCCGACGGCTGCTGATTCTGTTCACCCTGGCAGGGCTCGTGGCACTGCCGTTTCTGCTGCGGCCGAAACAACGGCCGTCGGAGAACGCGGACGACGTGGTCGTCGTGATCACGTCACACAACGAGGCGATCCGACAGGAGTTCGGCCGCGGGTTTGCGCGCTGGTATCAGTCGCGCACCGGTCGAACGGTTACGGTGGACTGGCGCGTCATCGGCGGGACGAGCGAGATCACGCGGTTTCTCGAGGCGGGCTACGTGGCGGCGTTCCGGCGGCATTGGACCGACGTGCTGCAGCGACCGTGGAGTGCCGAGGTGCAACGCGCGCTGGTGGACCCAAGCGTTGCGGCGGCGGAGAGCGGGCGGGCGGTCCGCGCGGCGTTCGTGGACTCGGACGTGGGTTGCGGACTCGATGTTTTCTGGGGCGGTGCAAGCTACGATTTTGCGCGGCAGGCGAACGCGGGCCGGCTCGTGGCGGCGCGCGTGACGCAGGAACATCCGGAGTGGTTTACCGATGCGGTGTTGCCGCAGGAGCATGCGGGCGAGCCCTATCGCGATTTGGAAGGCCGCTGGATCGGCACCGTGCTGAGCAGTTATGGCATTCTCTACAACCGCGACTCGCTGCGGCGGCTCGGCATCGAGCGACCGCCGGAGGAATGGGCGGATCTGGCCGATCCGCGTTTCGCGGGGGAAGTGGCGCTCGCGGATCCAACGAAGAGCAGTTCGATCGCCAAGGCGTTCGAGTATATCGTGCAGCAGCAGATGCAGCGGCGGGAGATAGAGCTGGGAGGTGAGGGAGATCGCTCGCAATACCGCGAGGCAAATGGAGCCGCGACGCCCTCGTCGCGGAGTTCGGTGCGGGCAGCTGAGGAAGACGCGACGGGGTCGTCGGGTCCCCAACCACGCCAGCCAGCGGCCGCGATCGAACAGGAGGCGGTGAGCGAGGGCTGGCTGGCGGGCCTCCGATTATTGCAGCAAATCGGGGCGAACGCGCGGTATTTCACCGACTCCTCGCAGAAGCCGCCGATCGATGTCGGGCAGGGCGATTGCGCTGCGGGCATCTGCATCGATTTCTACGGCTGGGCGCAAATGGAGGCGACGGGGCAGCGCGGAGCTGGCGAGCCGCGACTCGGGTTCGTGTCACCGCGCGGTGGCGCCGTGCACGCAGTGGATCCGATCGGTTTGCTGCGTGGTGCGCCGCATCGGGACGTCGCGGAGGCGTTCATCGAGTTCACGTTGACGATGGACGGGCAGAAGCTGTGGAACCTGCGGCCGGGCACACCCGGCGGCCCCACGCATTTCGCGCTGAGGCGGCTGCCGGTGCGGCGGGACTTTTACGCGCACGAGGAATGGAAGCCGCTGCGGAGCGATCCGGACGCGAATCCGTATGCCACGGAGGAGCAGCTGATCTACCGGCGGGAGCGGACGGCGCCGTTGATTCGCGAGCTGGCCTTTATTGCGCGCGTGATGATGCAGGATGCGCATCCGGAGTTGGTGCGCGCGTGGCGGGCGATCCAGCACGCGCCCGAACTACGTCGGAGCCGTGCGCTCGCGCAGCTGCAGGAGCTGTCCCCGGTGAGTTACGAGCGGGCGCAGGGGGAGATTCGCCGCGCGCTCCGCTCGAGCAATCGCATCGAGGAACTTCGGGTCGCGCGGGAGCTGGGGGAGTTTTTCCGCCACAGCTACACCGAGGCGGAGCGGATCGCGCGCGGCGAATGAGCCGGCGCGGGGGCAAAGACCCCGGAAAAGCCGGTCTTAACGGGGCTGCGACGGATCGACAACCGGTTCGGAGCGAGGGCAGCACGGCCGGGGCCGCCGTGATTTCTTGATGCTCGCATCCACCGGCCGCCCGGCGGTTGGGCCCTACCTCTTCAACACTCTGCTGGCGAGCGGCAGACACTCTGCCGCGCGACGCGCGTGCCACGTGGCATGGGCGTCCCGCCCATGTTCTGGAAGCGCGCGCCCTCGCCAACGTCTCGAATGACATCCGGCTTTGCTTGTGGCGGATCTGCCGCCAGAGTTTCCTCGCTGTTTCGTCTGCCCCATAATTCACCATGCTCACCCCTCGGTTGCCTGCTCTGGTCATGATCACGCTCACCTCAGCGCTCGCCGCGCTCACCAGTCCCCGGCTGGCTGCAGCCGAAGGCGGGGGCGCGATGGTGCCCGACTGGCAGAATCCGCAGGCGCTGCACGAAGGCACCGAACCGCCCGCGGCGACGATGACGGTGTTTGCCGACGCTGCGTCCGCGCTGACGTTCGACGCAACGCGCTCGCCGTGGGTGCGCTCGCTGAACGGCGAGTGGAAATACCATTGGGCGGCGACGCCGAAAGAGCGTGTGGCGAATTTCTGGCGGAGCGATTTCGACGACGCCGCGTGGAAGACGATTCGTGTGCCGTCGAATCCCGAGGTGGAAGGCTACGGCGTGCCGATCTACACCAACATCGCTTATCCGTGGAAGCCGGTGAATCCGCCGCTCATTCCGGATGACGCGCTGAACCACGTCTCCGCCTACCGGCGCAGTTTCACGGTGCCGGCGGAATGGGCGGGCCGCGAAGTGTATCTCACGTTCGATGGCGTGAATTCGTTTTTCACGCTGTGGCTGAATGGGAAAAAGCTCGGATTCAGCAAGGACAGCCGGACGCCGGCGACGTTTCGGCTCACGCCGCATCTGCGCACGGGCGAAAACCAGCTCGCGGTCGAAGTCTTCCGTTGGTGCGACGGCTCGTATCTCGAGGACCAGGATTTCTGGCGGCTGAGCGGAATCTTCCGCGACGTGACGCTGTGGTCGACGCCGACGGTGCACGTGCGGGATTTCCGCGTGCGCACGCTGCTCGACCCGGCGTATCGCGATGCGACACTCGATCTCACGCTGAACCTGCAAAATCGCGGTGCGAACGCCCGCACGGTGAAGCTGGAAATGGTGGTGAACGATCCCGCCGGTAAGGAAGTGCTCCGGCAAACGCTCCCGGATGCAGCCGTGGCGGCGGACGATTCGGCGGAGTTGCACGCGAGCGCGCGGGTGGTGAATCCGCAGAAATGGTCGGCCGAGATTCCGCAGCTCTACACGCTGCTGATCACGGCGAAGGACGAGCACGGGGCCCTGCTCGAGGTGATTCCGTGGCGCGTGGGTTTCCGATCGGTGGAGATTCGGGATGGGCAGTTGCTCGTGAACGGCATGCCGACGCTGTTCCGCGGTGTGAACCGGCACGAGTGGGATCCGGATCTCGGGCAGGTGATGACCCGGGCCCGGATGATCGAGGACATCCGGCTGATGAAGCAGCACAACATCAACGCCGTGCGCACGTGCCACTATCCGAACGTGCCGCTGTGGTATGCGCTGTGCGATGAATACGGGCTCTACGTGATCGACGAGGCGAACATCGAGTCGCACGGCATGGGCTACGGCGAGGCTTCGCTGGCGAGGCATGCGGAGTGGGGGCCGGCGCATCTCGACCGCACGGTGCGGATGTTCGAGCGCGACAAGAATCACGCGTGCATCATCACATGGTCGCTCGGCAACGAAGCGGGCTTCGGCGAGAATTTCGTGCGCACCTACGAATGGCTGAAGGCGGCCGATCCGACGCGGCCGGTGCAGTATGAAGGCGATCGCAGTACGCGCGTGAGCGACATCGTCTGCCCGATGTATCCGAATCCTGCGACGGTGCGCAACTACGCCGACCTGCCGCGCACCAAACCTTTCATCATGTGCGAATATGCCCATGCGATGGGCAACAGTACGGGCGACATCTGGGCCTACTGGCGACCGATCTATGCCGGCACGCGGCATCTGCAGGGCGGCTATATCTGGGACTGGGTTGATCAGGGCCTGCGCACGCCGGTGCCGGCGTCGCGCAAGATCGAGCGGCTCGAGAATCCGAAATCGATTCCGCTCGATCCCAAGCTTGGCACGTTCTTCGCCTACGGCGGCACGTTTGGTCCGCCGGACGTCGCCTCGGACGGCAACTTCTGCGCGAATGGTCTGATCAACGCCGACCGCCGGCCGCATCCCGGGTTGGCCGAGGTGAAGAAGGCTTACCAGCCGATCCAGATCGTGGCGGGTGATCTCGCGAAGACCGAGGTCGAGCTGCAGAACTGGTTCGATTTTCTGCCGGCCGAGGCGTGGCTGGAGGGCGAGTGGAGCGTGACCTCCGAAGGGGAAACGCTGCAACGAGGCCCAATCGACGGTCTGAAGCTCGCGCCACGTGCGCGGCAGCGGATTGCGCTGCCGGTGAAATCGCTTTCGCCGGTGCCAGGAAGAGAGTATTTCCTCGAGGTGCGGTTCACGCTGCGGAGCAACACGCCGTGGGCGGACGCCGGCCACGAGGTGGCGTGGGAGCAGTTCGAGCTGCCGTGGTCCGCGCCCGCACCCATCGCGGAAGGCACATCCGGCGGCAAGCTCACCTTGCAGCGCGAGGGCGATCGCGTCGCTGTGCGCGGCGATGGATTCGCGGCGACGTTTTCCCAAAAAACCGGACTGCTCGTGTCGTTGACGAGCGGTGAGATCGAGCTGCTCGAGGCGCCGCTGATGCCGCATTTTTGGCGAGCACCGGTGGACAATGATCGCGGCAGCCACATGCCGAGCACCGAGCCGGCCAAGAGCTTCTGGCAGCCCGGCGGGATGGGCGCGTGGCGCGACGCGCACACGACGTGGTCGGCGCGAGCGGTCCACGTCCGCGAAGGCGCCGGCGGCCGGATCGAGATCGAGGTCGACGGGATGATCGGAAAATTCGAGTCGCGCCAGCGGCTCGCGTGGACGGTGCTGCCGTCCGGCGACGTGGTCGTCGAGACGACGTACTTCCCAAGCGAGAAACCGCATCCGGAGATGCCGCGTTTCGGCATGCAGACGACCTTGCGCGCGGGCTTCGACCAGCTCGCGTGGCTGGGCAAGGGCCCGCACGAAACGTATTGGGACCGACAGTCCGCGCGCGTCGGGCTCTACCGGGGCACGGTGGCCGAGCAGTTCTTCCCCTACATCAAACCGCAGGAGACGGGAAACAAGGAGGCGGTGCGGTGGATTGCGCTGACGGACGCGCACGGACGCGGCGTGCTCGCGATCGGTGATCCGCTGCTGAGCGCGAACGCGCTGCACGCGACGACGGAGGATCTGTTCGCCGCGACGCAGAAGGAGAATTTCTATCCCTACCAGCTGCCCGACCGGAAGACGGTGACGTTGAACCTCGACCTGAAGCAGCGCGGTGTGGGCGGCGACGATTCGTGGGGCGCGCTGCCGCACGCGGAGTACCGGCTGGCGACCTGGCCGACGACTTACCGCTACCGGCTGCACGTGCTTCGCGGTGGTGAGAATCTGGAGGAACTCGGCCGGGCGAGGCTGAAGTAGGGGCGTCAACGTCTCGCCCTGTAGGCTAGCGGCAAGGTCAGCGCGCGAATGCTGCCAGCGCGCGCTGATCCGATCTGGTCGGCACGGGCCTGTGGCGGCGCGGGGGCACTGCCCTCACACGCGCCCGGGTTCGTAGCGCGCGGCCTTCACGACGAACTCCCGCAGGCTCACCCAATCGACGGTTTGCTCCTCGTAAAGCTGGACAAACCGCTTCTCCCGGCCGCTTCCGCGCAGCAATCGACGCGGGTCCGGCAGCCTGGCGCCATGAATGAACTCGAGATTCACGCAGGTGTGCTTCGGGGTGATCAGGCACACGGCGCCCTTGATCCGGCCGCGGAGCTCGGGCCGGTGATACGACAAGCTCCTCCACAATACGGTCTCAGTGGCGCTTGGCACGGTCTCACGCACCAGCCTACGCAAGGCTTGGGCGATCTTCCGCTGCCCCGGCGGCAGTGTGGCCAAGAATCTTTCCGGGTGTGCTGGCGCCGGTGTTGGTCGCGCTCTGGCGGCCCCGGCTTCCTTGCGGGCGAACCAGGGACCGGTGCTGGCTCGGTTTGCCGGGGCAGCCGGGACGTTTCGCGTGCTCACGGCTGCTTCGAGCGGAGGGGCGGATTTCGATGAACGGCGCGGTATCCGTGGAGCGGTTACGAGGGCGCGATGGTCAGGGCTTGCCACCGTTGGGCGACGGTAGCCGCGGCGTCAGTAGCATGTCCAGCGTGCGATCGCTGGCGACGCCCCGATGAGCACGTCCAATGCGGGCGGCAAGGCGTCGCTCGCGAGTGCATAGCCGGTCAGTCGCATGTGCCCTTCCAGAACCACGAGGTCACCAAGCCCGCGGCCAGGCACGTAGCGATTGGACGTCACCAGAATCAGCGGCGGAATTGCTCCTCCCGCGCGGACGGTGGCCGCCACCGCCCACACTCCCGCGTTGTTCACCCCATACGGTTCCACGCCCGCTCGCACGTGGGCTGCCGCGTCGAGTGGCCGGCGTGTGCCACCTGAGAGTTCAAGCCAGTAGTCCCAGTTGATGTAGCGAACGGCCAGCAACTCCGCCGGGAGCAGGGTCCACCACGCCCAGCGGACTCCGGCGGTGGGAAAACTCGCGAGGTAGGTGTTCGTCACGGAACCATATCCCCGGTGCGCGCCGAGGAGACCCCGCCGCTGCGTATTTGCCCGCCGGTCGTGCAGGTCGGGCCGGGTCACGAGATCCTCCGGCAGCCGCGCCTTGGCCAGCAAGGCGCGCACCGCGGGCCCGAACCGCGTCGAGGCCACCTCTTGCTGGAGGAAGGTGGCGATCATCTCGGCGGTGCTGCTGGCGCGGAGCCGACGCATGGGTGCGGCAAGCCTCTAGCGGTGACGGGGCGATTCAAGTATCAACCTGCGCCCCGATTCGCTCTGGCGCGACGACTGGTGGGTGCATATCCAGCCGGCCGGCTCCGGCACGAGCGTCCTGCGCTACCTTGCCTGCTACGTGCAGCGCACCGCCATCAGCGACGAACGTATCGTCCAGCCGAGTGACGAAGCGATCACGCTCCCCCTTCGCGTGGCTGGCGACGATCCGTGGGGAGTCTGACCCGGTTGAGAGTTGAGGGGAGCCGCATTCGGACGTGTGCGCGGAGCACGGTGCGCGAAGCTCGCCAACCCCGAACCGCAAGGATGTAGCTGGCCTCGCCGAGGCCGGCCATTTCCGGCAAACGATGGACTGTTCAGCGAGTGGCCTTGGGTGGCAGGCCGGCATCTGCCATCTCCATAGTGTACTCCAAAACGTGGTGATCAGCGGCGGGAGCGTCCGGGATGGTGACGAGATTGATGGACATCGGGGAGTACGTGATTGTCCTGGGAGGAAGATCGTCGATCGCGAGCGTCACAACTCTCTCCGCCGTGTCCTTGTTGACGACGAGCACGGCGGTGGCGGCTTTCCTGCCGTCGTAGCTTGCGTAAACCGACATGCGCTTAGGAACTCCGGTAGGCACAACGGTGTTCCCGCTGAAGTTGGTGGTGACCATCTGCTGGGCGTGGTATTCGGGCGTCAGTGTCCAGGTCGGTGGGTTCTTCGATGGATCCGTCCGAATGAACCCAAAGACGGTGCTGTCCGACGCGAGCAACTGATCGGATTCGGCCAGGTCCCAGAACGCGAACGCCCAGAGGTCGGCCTCGAGCGCTGCGCCCATCCGGTCCGCGTCCCAGAGCGCAGCATAGAAGGTCCCGGGACCCAGCTTTCTCGTCTCCGCCGTATAGGCCTTGGGATCCCATTCGTAGCAAATGTTCGCTTCCGTGATCGCCAGGGGAGTGCCGGGGCGGGCGTGCCGGGCGACGCGGACTTTCAGGTCCTGCACGAATGGCCGGAACCGATCGACATCGGTGAGGATGCGCTCGACGGTGAGGTCCTTGGCCGCGAACCCGTAGGCATGGATGCTCGCGATGCCGATCGTGTCCCTGCAGTGGTCGAGCATCGGGCTGAGCCAGTCGTTGCCCTCCGAGTATCTCCAACCGAGCTCGGGCCCGACGAACACGAGCTCGACGCCGCTATGTGCCGCCGCGTTGGCGGCCTTCATCGCCTTGGCGTAGGAATTGAAGACGGCCGCGTACTCCTCCGCAGTCGAAACGGGCAGACCTGTCGTCCGCTTGAAAAACTGATCGTAGATGTCCACCTCCATGCCGATGGTCCAGTACTTGACGCCGTAGTTTTTGGTGCCGTTGACGTAGGTGACGATGTCCGCCGCGCCTTGCGCCGAAGTCGGCCCGCCATCGACGTTGTTGCCGTACACCGGTGCGATCATGATCGGCTCGGCCCCGACTGCGCGGCAGTATTGGATGTAGCTGTCGATCTGCGCGTGATCGAAGAGCTGCGGGGCGTTGGCGTCGTTCTGGTTGTTGTCGCCGACCACCACGTTCAGCCGGAGCGCCTTGACCGGGTCTTCGGTCCCCCGCAGCCCCACCATGCCGTCCTTGTTCCAGTCGACCCAGTTGAAATAGTTATTGCCGAAGGCGAAGGGAGAGATCGGCGTGCCCCCGGCGCGGGCGATCGTCACCACGGCGGCGTCACCATCCCGCATCACTCCTCTGCGGCTGCCCGAGCTCGAACACGAAGTCGCGCTGACGGTAAGCAACGCGATGGCAACGATGGCAGACACGCGCGTTTTCATCGTTGTGGTATTTGGTCGGGCCGTTCCTGCCGAATTTGCCCTGGATTCGAAGGCCATTCGACCGCGGGCATTGAGCTCAGCCGAGTAGACCGGGGAGGGGCGCAGCTATTCTTTGCGCCAGGGTTTGGGTGAGCGTTTCCGGATGCCCGGGCGCTACTCGAGGTCCCGTGTGACCAGAGCCGCGATCCATTTCGCCCCCAACCAGAGGACAATTCCGCCAACCAGCGCCGGCACGGCAGGGATAAGCGTGACGAGAGACGCTCCCAAATTCTGCTGTAGCAGTGCGACAAGGAGTGAGCCGATCACGGCGCGCGCGATCAAAAACAGCCCGAGCGCGCGCGATGTGACGACGAGAAGGAGGTAGAGATTTCGCACCATAAAATTCGCACCATAAAATTGTGCCGGGCGATTGGTGGCAGCTACACGAACCCTAATCACTGCGCGAATCCGGACCGAAATCAAACACGCGGAAACGGATGTCTCGCCATGGTGGCGATGGGGGCTGGTTCAGGCCTCCTTTGCACTACAAACAATCCAGCAATCGACGGAAGAGGACATCCGCGGTGGCATCCAGCACGGCTTCGACGGGCCGTTTCCATCCGATTGCGCCGACAAAAACACAGATCACTCCAATCCCCGCGAACGCGCCGATCGCCCAGAAGCTGAATTCCTCTTCCAGCGCCCACCAAGCCATCCCTGCGAAGAACGCGCCGACTAGCATCGCGCCAACCCGCTTCCACGGCTCCACCGTCTGCATCCGCAGGGCGAAGAAATCTGCCGGCCGCGTGCCGTTTCGTCCGCGCGCCCGAAAGGCTTTCTGCGCCTCCCGGAGCGCGGAGTCCTCGAGAAAACGACGACGCCGATTGCTGATCATCGACTGAGATGAAGACAGGCCCCGTTGCCGGATCGATCCGGTTTGGAAACGGCGGCTCTACAGCTCCCGGCCGGCCGGCGCCTCAATCATGCTTACCCCGATCTCGGTCGCATCAGTCTTCCGCAGGAGGTCGATGGCTTTGACGACATCTCCGTATTTGACGCCCTCTCGCGTGTAGACGGCAAGATACGAGACTTTCTTGGCCTTCAAAAGGTCGTTGATGTATTCGACTGCGCCCTTCTCCGGAAGCGGATTTGCCTCGTGAGAAATGTAGGGTCCTTCGACGACGAGGATGATGAACTGGTCCCGATTGACTGGGGTTTTACCCGCGCCGGGACCGACCAGTGATATTCTCGGGTAAGCCGCTTGTTCTGCAGCCGCGAGGCTGGAGCACAGGCCGATGACGACGAGAAGCAGGAGTAGACGGGATTTCATGGGTAGACGATTTTGGGGTTTATCACTGGATGATTGAAGGCGTTCGTTCGCCCCATAGGGCGGGGAGTCCGGACTGAAACCGCGGTCGCCAAGACGCGACCTCGTGCGCCAGCGAGGACATTCGATAGCAAAGTGGCGCGGGTATATTTTCACGCATTCAGGTCGACTACGAATGGTTCGCGCCGTGGCTCGCAGATCGGTCGCCCCAGCTGCCGCCGCCAGAGCCAAAACCAATAGACGGGCGCGAACGCCGCATACTGCGTGACCGAACAGACCAACAGGAAAAGATGGACGCCCACACGCTTTTCTGGCGCCCCCGTCACTCCCCGTCGGAACAGCTCACCGAGAACAAAGATCTGGGAAAACGGGTTCACCGCGACGTAGTCCCCCGTCGGGAAAGCGCAGTGGGGACAGAACCAGCCGTCACGCGTCTGCGGCGCCAGGCAGTTCAGGCAAAGTGGCACCGCCTCCGGAGCCCGGACTGCTTTCTCGATCTCATCGGGCCACGGATTAGGCGTGTCCCTAAACGCCCGCCGAAGCATTTGCGCGAGCGGACCGTTGAAGAGTGGCTCGTTCATTTCTCGACTAATGGCGATGACGCAACCGGGAAGGGTTGGCTGATCAGAGCAGCCAACTGCGAAGATAGCCGGCCTGCCGCGCCGGCTTCGTGGGGCTCGGCCCTATCGCTCATCACTCTTTTTCGGGCTGCTCGGTCGAACTTCCGATAGCGCCTCCTCGACGGCTTTGCTGTCGAAATATTTCTGGAGCTCAGCCATGCCGGCGCCGACCTCGGGGTTCGTGAAAAGCTCCCGCGCAGCAATCTGACCGAAAAGGTTGAACGCGCTTTCGATCGCACTCGCGCCTTCATATTTGACGGCCTCTTTGGCTTCTACGGCGCACGTTTCCGTCAGCATACGCATGATCAACTTCGCGACCGCCCGGTTCACCTCTTCTCTCTGCGCAGGCGTGATCGAGGACATGTCCTTCAGGTCTGGGTGAAGCGCCATGGCAACGAACATCCATCGAACGAAAAGTGCCTTTTCCTCGGAAGTCGTCGACGAAACGAGCTTCTTTCCCAGCGCATCGGAATACGGTCCAGCGAATGCGGAGCTGGCAGTCAATGAGAACAGCAAGAGCAACGCGAGGAGGAACCTTTTCATAGAGAATTGCGGCACAGGGAGGGGGTGAGCCGATGTCGGCCGTGGCAGTCAGACTTGACCCAAACCAACCCGGGGTTCGGTCGGTGTGGGTATTACGCCGCGTAAGTACATCGGCCGCAATTGCCAAATTGCAGCACTTGGTCCCACCGTTTTCCTGATTGGAGCAGCGCACATTGGTCAGTGCGTGGGCGCCGCAAGCGGCGCCACTACGAAGAGCACGCACCCTGGAAAACTATGCGCTTCGCGCGCGCCGGAGCGGTCCGGCGGAAAGGTAAGGCGAATCGCGGTTCGTCGGACCGAAGCGGCCGAGGGCCGTCGCGCTCCCAGGACTACAGCTGCGCGAACGCGGCGGCGAAGGCGGGCTTGTCGGGTGCGCCGAAGAAGGAGGTGCCGGCGACAAACGTGTCGGCGCCGGCGGCGCGACACTGCCGGGCCGTTTCGAGATCGATGCCACCGTCGACTTCGAGCCGAAACGTGAGCGCACGCTCGCTCCGCCACTGGTCGAGTTGCCGGATCTTCGGCAGCATCGCGGCGCGAAACGACTGCCCGCCGAACCCGGGCTGCACGGTCATTACCAGCACCAGGTCCACGCGCGCGAGCAGTGGCTCGACCGCGCTGGCGGGAGTGTCAGGATTGAGCACGATGCCCGCCTGGCAGCCGAGCGCATGGATGCGGTCCAACGTGTCGGCGTGGTCGTAAGTGGGTTCGATGTGAATGCTGATCTGGTTCGCGCCGGCTTTGGCGAATGGCTCGATGTAGCGCGCCGGCTGCGAGAGCATCAGGTGCGTGTCGAAATACGCCTTGATCCCGTGCCGGCGAAGCGCCGTGAGGGTGGCCGGACCGAACGACAGATTCGGCACGAAATGGCCGTCCATGATGTCGAGGTGCAGCCAAGGCAGTCCGAGTTCCTCGACGATCCGCGCGCTGGTGGCGAGCTGCGCGTGATCGCCGGCAAGCAGGGAGGGGGCGAGGATCGGCGGGTGCATGGTGGTCAGAGATAGCCGTGCTCACGCATGAGCTCGAGCAGGGACGGCGAAGGCTCGCGGCACGCGCAATGGCGCAGGTGCGCGGCGTGCCAGGCGAGGCGTTGCTCGAGGGTGGCGCGCGGCGGCATCCGGTGTGCGAGATGCCATGCGCGGTTGAGCCGGGGGCGAAGGTCGGCGGGAGGCGTTGTCGTGGCACGGGCGTCTCGCCCGTGATTGAGGTTCACGGGCGGGACCCGGCCTCCGCCGGAGGCTACGGCGGGCAAGCCGCCCCTGCCAGGGACCGTGCGGCCGGGGACGGCCGCGCTCCCACGCAGGCGCGCTCGCGAACCAGCAGAAAGTTGCCGCTTACCAGACATCGAGCACAGCGTGGGCGATCTTCTGCCCGAGCGATTCGGCGAGCAGCGGGAGCGCCTGATACTCGGATTGCAGCTGGCCGCCATCGGTGAACGCGTCGCGCTGCGTGGTCACGCGACGGTTGGTGAAAAGATCCTTGCCCGAGCGGTTGTCACGGAGCGTGCAGTCGACGCCGAGCGTGAGCATGAATTTCCGCGCCAGTCCGGTGTCGCGCTCCTGCACCGATGCCATGTCGCGATGGTAGTCGCGAATCACGAGACGCAGCGTCGCATCGGCGGCCTCCGCGGAGTTGACCAGCGTGACGCGACCGTCGCGCGCGAGTGCCTCTCGGACCTGGGTGCTGAGCAACGCACGCGCCTGCGGGAGCAGCGTGGTGTTTTCGGCGGGCTCGACGTAGAGCGTGGCGAACGTGAGCTGACCACGCGTGCCGAGCTGGTAGTGGGAGCAGCCGGCCCACCCGCAGCAGCAGAGCAGGGCGGCCAGGAGACCGAGGACGGGAAGCCGCAGCGACATGCAGAAAGAGTGGAGGGCAGGGCGGCGGGCGGGGCAAGAAAGAGTTCGCGGAGCCGAGGGCGGCCGCGCTCCCAGGAATAAGCCGACAAAAACGAAACGGCGGGCACGGAGGCCTGCCGTTACTCAGACGAAGACTGACGGCGGCTCAGAAGAAGAAAAACCGCTTCTTGCGCGGCGCTTCGCCCGGCTTCACCGACGCCTTGGCCTCGACTTCCGCGAGCTTTGTCCGGGCGCGCTGCGCCACCGGCGAGTCGGGATACGACGTGATCGCCTCGTTGTAGAACACGCGCGCGGCGGTGTAATTGTCGCGCTTGTAGAAATAGAAATCGCCGATCCGGATTTTGCTCTCGGCCAGCACCTGCTTCATTTCGTCGAGACCCTTGGCTGCTGTCGGCACGTTGGGATCGTTGGGGAAGAGAATCAGGAAATCCTCGTAATAGGTGATCGCTTCCTTGGTCGAGCCCTGGTCGTAGTTGGGTCCCTCGACGAGCAGCGCGTGGGTCTGCGCGAGCTTCAGGTAGGCGTCGGGTGCGAGCAGGCTTTGCGGATACTGGTTGATCATCCGGTCCAGCGCGTCGATCGCCTCCTCGGTTTCGCGGGCGCGCAGGTGACCGCGGGCCTTGTTCATCAGCGCGAGCGGCGCGTAATCGCTGTAGGGCGCCGTCTGGACAATGATCTCAAAGTAATCGATCGCGCGGCTGCGGTTGGTGAAGCCGGGAAACCAGCCCCACCAGCGGTTGCGAGCGCCGTCGAGCAGCGCGCTGGCGATCCGGTATTCCTCGCCGATGACGTCGTTGAAGTGCTTCGTATTTGGGTAACGCGTGGTCACCTCCATGAAGGCCTCGAACGATCTGAAATACTGTCTGCGGGCCAGGTAGAGCTTGCCCGAGCGGTAGAGCGCTTCGGAGGCGTAGATCGACGCCGGGTATCGCTTCGCCACTTTCTTATAGCGCCGGATGGCGGCGCCACGGCTGCCGTCCTCCTCGAGCTCGCGCGCGCGATTCATCAGGTTCAGCGCGTTGTGGGCGTCGCTGCCGGTGATCTCGGACAGCACGCCGCCCTCGATCCGCCAGCCCGTGTTGGGGTTCCACACGAGATCGGCCCGCGCTGCAGTCGCGAGCAGGCAAGACAACGAAAAGAGCAGGCAAAGAGCGCCGAATGCGCGAGCGAAGGTGGTGGGCATGCAGAAGGAATTACCAGCGAATCAGCGCGCTTGCGTAGGTCAAGCCCGCCCCAAACGCGACGAGCAAAGTGAGGTCACCCGGCTTGATCCGGCCGCTGCGACGAGCCTCGTCGAGGGCGATCGGAATGGAGGCCGCGGAGGTGTTGCCATAACGGTCCACGTTGACGAAGAACCGCTCCATCGGGAGCTCCAGATATTGGGAAATGGCCTCGATGATACGCATGTTCGCCTGATGCGGGATCACGAGGGCAATCTGATCCGCCGTGACATGCTGTTGTTCCAGAATATCCCGCGCGGCTTCGTCCATCACGCGCACCGCGAGTTTGAAGACCTCCTTGCCCTTCATCCGGATGAAGTGGCCGTTGGTCTCGACGTCTTCCGGCGCATCGCCTTTCCCGTGGCTGCCGTGGGTCATGTAAAGCAACTCGGTGTTCTCCCCGAGCGAACCGAGCTTGGTGCCGAGCAGGCCGAGGCCCGCCTGGTCGCTGCGTCCGAGCACCGCGGCGCCGGCGCCGTCGCCGAACAGCACGCAGGTGGTGCGGTCGGACCAGTCGAGCACGGACGAGAGCCGCTCCACGCCGATCACGAGCGCGTGGCGATAGCGACCGCTCGCCAGCATCGCACAACCGACGTCGAGCGAGTAGAGGAAGCCGGAGCACGCCGCGTTGAGGTCGAAGCAAGCGACGTCGGTGCGCAGCCCGAGCTTGTGCTGGACGACGCACGCGGCCGACGGCATCGGCAGGTCGGGCGTGACCGTCGCGACAATCAGGAGATCGATATCGGCCGGCGCCACCTTCGCGTCGGCGAGCGCCGCCTGCGCGGCTTGCACGGCCATGTCGGAACAGGCCTCGCCCGGCGCCGCGATCCGGCGTTCGCGAATCCCGGTCCGCGTGCGGATCCATTCGTCGGAGGTGTCGACCGTCCGCGAAAGCTCATCGTTGGTGAGGACCCGGGCCGGCGCATAGGCGCCCGTGCCCAGAATCACGGTGGAGGCGTTAGCCATGATAGAGGCTGGAGCCGCGGCGGCTGCGGGGGCGGTCAGGCCACCGGCACGGCGAGAAGATCGTTGGCGCGAGCGATGTCGGCCTCGATGCGCTGGTTCATGTCAGCGCGAATGATTTGGCTGGCGGCGTGAATCGCGCTCTTGATCGCGCGGCGATTCGACGAGCCGTGGGCTTTGAGAATGTTGCCGCGGAGCCCAAGCAACGGCGCTCCGCCGTAGCGCTCGGGATTGATCCGCTCGCGCAGCGCATTGAACGCGCCCTTGGACATCAGCGCGCCGACCGCGCGCACCGGGTTCGCCTGCAGCTCCTCGCGCAACATGCCGGAGAAGAACTTCACGAGCGACTCCCAGCTCTTGATCATGATGTTGCCGACGAAGCCGTCGCACACGACCACGTCGACGTGTTCGGCAAAAACGTGGAAGCCCTCGATCGGGCCGGCGTAGTTGATCAAATCGGTGGTGCGGCGCAGCAGCTCGTTGGTCTCGGTGATGAGCGCGTTGCCCTTGCCCTCCTCGGTGCCGATGGTCATCAGCCCGACGCGCGGTCGGGCGATGCCCAGCATCACGCGACAATAGTGACTGCCGAGAATGGCGTTGTGGACCAGGTGCTCGGGCTTGGCGTCCGGATTGGCGCCGGCATCGATCAGGACAAAATGGCCATTCTGCCGCGGAACGACGGCGGCGAGGGCGGGGCGGGCGACGCCCTCCATGGTGCGGAGCCGCAAAGTGCCGGCGGCCATCAGCGCGCCGGTGTTGCCGCAGCTGACGACGACGCTCGCCTGACCGTCCTTCACGAGCTCGATGGCCCGGACCATGGACGAATCCTTTTTGCGCTTCAGCGCCATCAGCGGCTTGTCGTCCATCGTGACGACCTCGGACGCGTGATGGATGGTCAGCTGCTCGGGCCGGCGGCGCACGCGCGCGAGCAGCGGCTCGAGCACGGCGCGATCGCCGACGAGCGTGATCGGGTTTAAACCCGGGTACTGGCGCAAAGCCAGGCGAACAGCCTCAACGACCTCAGCCGGACCGAGATCGCCGCCCATGGCATCGACCGCGATACGCCCGGTTTGGCCGGATGTGGTGCCCATTTCGTGGACAGCGGTCCGGAGGAACTGGGCGAGGCTCAGACCTCGACGTTCAGCACTTGGCGACCGCGATACATGCCATTCTTCGGATTCACGCGGTGCGGACGGAAGGCACTGCCATCGGTCGGATCTTTGGCGAACTCGGGAGCGATGAAAGCGTTAGCGGCGCGGCGGTTGGCGCTGCGGCGTTTGGACTGCTTGCGTTTCGGATTGGCCATGTGAGTAAAGTGAAAAGATACACGCCGCGCGGCGGCGGGAGCCGCTTTGCGTCAGGTGAAGGGGTCGGAGTAAAGAGCCGCGGTTTTGCGCGTCAAGCGCCATCCTTGCCGCATCCCCGGCGGGCCGGGGCGCCGTCTGCAAAGGTGGAGCCCGGCGTCTCCGCCGGGCTGGGGCCGGAGGGGGGGGACCCGGCCTTCCAAAAACCCGCCGGAGACGGCATCCGCCGGCTACAACCAGCCGACGGCGGCGAGGATTCCGAGCCCGGCGGCCAGCGCGAGGCGGTAGTAGGCGAAGATCGCCATCCCGTGGCGGGAGAGCCAGCCGACCAGAAACTTGACGGCGAGCGCGGCGGTGATCGCCGCCACGACGCAGCCGAACAAGACGTGCGGCCAGCCAAAGATCATGATCATCGCCTCGCCGGTTTTCAGGCTTTTATAGACGGTCGCGGCGCTGAGCGTGACAAACCCGAGCAGGAAGCTGAACTCGGCCGACCGGCGGGGATCCAATCCGGCGAGATAGCCGCCGATGATCGTCATCATCGAGCGACTCGTGCCCGGCCAGAGCGAGACGCATTGGAGCAGCCCGATCCGGAACGCGGCGCCCATCGAGAGATCGGTCGGGAACTCAGGATGGCGGGCCGTGGTGGCAACGCGACGACGGCGGTAGCGTTCGGCCCAGAGAATCAGTCCCGCGCCGGCCACCTGAGCGGCGATCACCGCCTCGAGCGAAAAAAGATGGGTGTCGATCCAGTCGTGCACCAGAAAGCCCACGATCGCCGCCGGCAGGAAAGCGAGCAGGACATTGCGCAACAGCCGCAGGCCGGCGGGATCACGACCGAGCAGTCCGAGCAGCATCGCGACGAGTTGTCGCCAGTAGAGCATCCCGACGGCAGCGATCGCACCGAACTGAATCACCACAACGTAGGTGTCGGCGGCGAGCTTCAGCGTGAGCGGAACGCCGTCGGGGTGTTTTGCCGTGGGTGGCACGAACCAGTGCACTTCGCCGTTGGCGCGGCGCAGCGGCAGGTTCGAATCCACGCGCAACGCGCGCGCGGCGATGATCAGGTGCCCGGTCGAAGAGACCGGCAGGTATTCGGTGATGCCCTCCACCGCGCCGAGCACGGCGGCATCGGCGAGCGAGAGTTCAGCCAGCGGCCCGGCCGGCGGGGGTGCGGCTTTTTCGAGAACAGGCTGCGCCGCCGCGGAGGCAACGAGGACGGTGGCGAGGAGGAGCAGACGGATACGCACGTCGCGTTGGTTTCAAGTTTCAGAGGAAGGGGCAAACGAATTTGGCTGCTCGCCGCGAGCGCGCGTCCGCCCGCAGCGCACGTGCGGCGGCTGGTCGCAGTGGCACGGGCATCCTGCCCGTGATTTGGCGGCGCCCCACGCCGTCACGGGCGGGACGCCCGTGCCACCCCCGAAAAATTTTCGTATTGAGTCCATCGCTTGGGTGTCCGGGTTTGGTCAGCGACCATTTGCTTCGATCCATGCCGCAACTCGCTGAACTCACCACTTCCCTCGTCGCGGGCCAGAACCTCGGGCCGGCCGAAGTCGAGAGCGCGGCGCTTGCGTTGATGGAGACTGAGGAGACGGACGAGGCCAAGACTGCATTCCTGGCCGCGTTGGCGGCGAAGGGCGAAACCGCCGACGAAGTGGCGGGGTTCGCGCGGGCGTTTCTGGCGCGAGCGGTGAATCCCGGCGTGGAAAAGTGGGCGCCGCAGGCGATCGACATCGTGGGCACTGGCGGCGATCACGCGGGCGGATTCAACATCTCGAGTCTCGTCGTGCTGGTACTGGCGAGCGCAGGCGTGAAGGTGATGAAGCATGGCAACCGCGGCATCACCTCGAAATGCGGCAGCGCGGATCTGCTGGCGGGACTCGGCGTCACGCTTGACGCGCCGTTGACGAAGATCCGGCACGCGCTGGACGAGCTCGGCTTCGTGTTCTTTTTCGCGCCGGCGTATCATCCGGCGTTCCGGCACATCGCTCCCGCGCGGAAAGCGCTCGCGGCGCAGGGCAAACGCTCCGTGTTCAACATCCTTGGGCCGTTGATCAACCCCGGCCGGCCGGCGCATTCGTTGATTGGAGTGTTTTCGCAGGCGTGGGTGCCGAAGCTCGCGGCCGCGCTCGACGCCTTGGGCACGCGGGCGGGACTCGCCGTGCACGGCGTCATTGATCCGCAGCGTGGCATCGACGAACTGACCACGGCCACGCCGAATCTAGTGCGCGGCGCCGGCCGGCTGCGTGACGTGAACGCGGAATGGAACCCCGCCGACTTTGGGTTGCGGGCCTCGCCGTTTGCGGAGCTGCAGGGCGGCGACCTGGCGACGAATCTCGCGATCACCCAGGCCGTGCTGGCTGGACGCGGTCCGACCGGACTAGTCGACACCATCGCGTTCAACGCCGCCGTTTGTCTCTGGATCGTGGGCAAAACCGGCAGCGTGAAGGAGGGCGTGCCGATTGCGCGTGACCTGCTGCTTGGCGGCGCCGTGGCGGAGAAGATCAGCGCGACGCGGGAGTTTTATGCGTCGTGAGCGGAAATCCGAAATCCGAAACCCGAATCTCGAAATCCGAATGTCGAAGTCCGAAGGAAATCCGAATCGCCTAATGACTGAAATCGACAACGCGGCGGCGAGGCCCCTGGCATGCTCCGGGATCTTTGAACCCAGATATTCGAGTTTCTTTCGAATTGTCAGGCTGTCGGCCGGCGGCCTCGGTACGGATTTTGTGCTTCGGATTTCCCGCCCCTTGCGGGCCTGGTCAGCGGGAGGGCATTCGCAGCCGTGAGCCGGATTTATTTTGGCACCGACGGCGTGCGCGGGCCCTACGGTGGGCCGCTGATCAATGAAGCCTTTGCCGAACGGTTGGGCTTTGCCGTCGCCTGCTGGTCACGGCGGCGCGGAACCGCGCTGATCGGCCGGGACACGCGGGCGTCCGGCCCGGCCCTGGAAGCCGCGGTGGCGCGCGGGTTGCGCGCGGGCGGGCTCGAACCGGTGTCGCTCGGCGTGGTGCCGACGCCGGCGGTGGCGCGCAGCGTGGTGCGCGCGCAGGCGGCGCTCGGCGTCGTCATCACCGCCTCGCACAATCCGGCACGCGACAACGGCATCAAGTTTTTCGGATCCGGCGGACTCAAGCTGACGGATGCGGACGAGGCCGCGATCGAGGCGCTGCTGCCGGACTCCGCGGTGGTCGGGGCACCGGTTGCGGCGGCGAGCGAGGGCTCAAACCGCATCCTAACGGACGCGGCTGCAAAAGAGGCGGGCGCAGCCACGAAGGCGGCCGACGCGGTGAGCGTTTCATCGGCGGCGGACTACATTAAGTCGTGCCAAGCGCTGCTGCCGGAGAACGCGCTCCGCGGCTGGCGCATCGTTGTGGATACGGCGAACGGTGCGACCTGCGAAACGACGCCGGCGGTGCTGCGCGCACTCGGCGCCGAGGTGATCGGCATCGGCGCGGCGCCGGATGGGGCCAACATCAACGCGGCGGTGGGCAGCGAACATCCGCAGCGACTCGTCGCGGAGGTGCGGGCCGCCGGCGCCCGGCTCGGCATTGCGCACGACGGCGACGGCGATCGTTGTGTGCTGTGTGATGAGCACGGCGAGGTGCTCGACGGCGATGAGCTTTTGACGATCCTGGCGGTGCAGGCGCTGCGCCGCGGCACGCTGGTGAAGAAAACGCTCGTGGTTACGGTGCAGAGCAATCTCGGCGTCGATGCGGCGGTTACGGCGCTGGGCGGACGCGTGTGCCGGACCGCGGTCGGCGATCGCTATGTGATCGAGCGGATGCTGGCGGAAGGTGCCACGCTTGGCGGCGAGTCGAGCGGACATATCATTTGCGCGGAGTTGTCGCCGACCGGCGACGGGCTCGTCGCGGCGTTGAAAGCGATCGAAGTGATGCTCACCAGCAGCCAGCCGCTGTCCGCGCTGCGCCGGATGTTGCGGAAGTTCCCGCAGCTCTCAGCCGCGCTGAAAGTGCGCGAGAAGAAGCCGCTCGAAACGTTGCCTGGAGTGACGAGTGCCGTACAGGCGCTCGAGGCGGAACTCGGCGCCAGCGGTCGCGTGCTGGTGCGTTACTCCGGCACGGAGCCCAGAATCCGGCTGCTCGTCGAAGGACCGACGGAAGACGTGGTGCGGGCGGGCCTGGGTCGAATCGAAGCCGCGGTGCGCACCGAGCTCGACGTGCTGTAACGGGCGCGGCGAACACGCGGAGGGTCGCACGCGAGCAGGACGGAAGCGCCAAGCGCCTCCAGCGAGCGTGAAGCGATGCCGCCGCGCCTCCGATGTCACGGCGCAGGATCAAGGTTGACGCGGCGCGCGGCGAACGCGTTGCTTCGGCCCATGCCGGAGATCGCCGCATCAGCGTTGGACGGCCGACAGCGCACGCTCGTCGAGAACGCGCGGGTGGCGCTGGAGCGGAGAAGCTACGCTTACGCGGTCGAAGCGTGCACGCAGGTGTTGCGCGACGCGCCCGGCTGTCTCGCGGTGCGACGGTTGCTGCGCCAGGCGCAACTCGGGCAATGGCGCCAGCGGTCGCGGCTGGCGCGAGGGGCGCGCGTGCTCGTCGCGTGGCTCATTTACCTCAGTCCGGTGTCGCGCGATCCGCATCGGCGATCGCGCGGCGCAGAGCGGGTTTTGCGCTGGCACCCGAATCACGTGGGCGGCTGGTTGCAGCTTGCCGGCGCGGCGGAGGCGCTGACCTGGCCGGGAACGGTGGTGTTCGCGCTGGAGGCCGTGCGTGAGATCGCACCGGGAAATCTCGGCCACGCGCTGGCATTGGGTCGCGCGCTGTTGGCGCATGGCCAGCCGGAGCGCGCGCTCGCGCTCGCCAACGACGTGCTCGCGCAACGGCTGCTCGATCCGGGCGCGCAGGAACTGGTGCGTGCCGCGTCGGTGGCGCTGACGATGGCCCGCGGACACTGGGACCCGGCGGGGTCGTTTCGCGCGCAGTTGAGAGCGCCCGCGACCGGCGAACCGGTAGCCTAGCCCGGATATTTCATAAAATATCACCCTCCGGGCCGACTCTGTCGGGGCTAGCGGCGACAAGGTCGCTGCGCCGCCCGCGGACGGAAATTTCGAACTGAGCTTCACTCCCGTTCATGAAATTTCCGGGCTAGCGAAGCCTCACGGACGTGCGGGGGAGAAAGGTTCGCATTGCGAACATCGGTCCGGGGCGAGCGGCCGTCATCGCGGCCGGACTATTCACGCCACTCGTCGTAGGCGCGCTTCGGCGCGGGCGCCGGCTGAGTCGAGGGGCCGCTGGCGCCGAGCATGCTGGCGGCCTCTTGCAGCCGCGCCTCGCGGGCCGCGAGATCCTCCTCGCGCTGTTCGAGCGCCATTTCCTTTTCCTGCTGCTCCTGCACCTTCTGGAACAGGCGGGTTTCGCTCTCCTCCATGAATTTCTCCCGATCGCGCATCGTCTGGCGCGCTTCGCGCAGGTTGGCCTCCTGTTGATCCAGCTCGGCCTTCAGGCCGTTGAGCGCCTCGGCTTCGCGAATCGTGACGATCCCGCGTTTGTCGGGGTGGCGCAGCAATGACGAAGCGAGCAACGATTCGCGCGCATGGAGCAAGGCTTCCATTTCCGCGAGGTCCCGGTTGCGCTCGGCGAGCCGGGCTTCGGCTTCCGCGACGGCGCGCTCGCGGTCGGCGAGGGAGTTTTCGAGTCGCCGGAGCGCGCGCTCCGCGTCCGCTGAGAGTCCCGGCACCGCATCCACGCCGGCCGGCCATTCGGGCATCACCTCACTGCGATTGCGGCGCGGCAGCGCGAGCGGCGGCCGGATCGGATAGCGCGTGGGGAACGGCGGCACGGTCAGCGTCTCGGTGAGCGGTTTCATGCGGTGGGGGCGGCGGGCGCGTCGTCGGGCGGGAGGTTACAGGTGCAACCAACGGCGGAGCTTCGCGCCGAACGTCGAGTCGGGGCGAGCCGACCGCAGGTGCGGCGCGAGCAGCTGGGAGAGGTGTTCCTCGAGTCGGAGATCGCTGAGGAACGAGAATTGGCGCGGAAGGAACTTGCGATCCGCCGCCGCCTGTTCGCGCCACGAGGCGAACTCGGCGGAGAACCAAGCCAACGTGCGTGCGACCTGCTCCTCCGGCGTGGGGCTGCGGGCCGCTTGGGCGAGGGCCTCGGCCAGGTGCACGCCGGTCGAGCCGACGCGGAACGGCACGATGGTGGCGAGCGTGGCTTCATCGAAATGCGCGAGCGCGTTGAGCATGCGCCGGAGATCGCCGCCAATGATCACGCCCTGCGCCAGGCGTTGCGCGAAGACGGCGAACTCGCCGATCGTGCCGACGCTTTCGAGCCGGCACAGCTGCCGGGCCGAGTCGTCAAGGCTCGTAAGCTCGAGCGGGAAATTCTCCGGGATGCCGAGCCGCGCGAGATTGCGCAGCAGCGGATTGTCCCGGGCGGCGGACGCTTCGGTCTGCTGCACCATCTCCCCGAACGGCTGATCGAAGGCGAGCGTCTCGCGCAGGATCTGCACGAGCAGGCTGGCGGCGGCGGGCTGCCCGCGATTGGTCAGCGTCGAGACGAGCTCGTCGTAGCCGAGATCGATGTAGGCCGCGGGCGTTTCGTTGGCACCCCGGATCGGCCACTCGAGGCCGTCGAGGTTTTGCGCCAGGCTGTGGAGCGGAGTGTTGACGAGCAAGGAGGAGGCAAACGCAGTGCGAAGCTGGTCCCATTCCTTGGCGACGGTACTGGGGGTGGAGGGCGTGGTGTTCATGGCACAGACAGGAGAGGAGGCGGCCGCCGGTGCGGCGGGAGCGGAGGGCTGCGACGAGTCGATCAGCCACTGCAGGTCAGAACGTATCGGCATGATGAATGAGTTCGGTGGCCAGCTTGCGGTAGTCGCCGACGACGGTGTCGTTGTCGTTGGCGCCGGCATCGTGCGCCACGAGGTTGACGGGCAGGCCCAAGGTCACAGCGCGCCGCACGATCATCGCGTCGCGAATCTGGGCATCGAAAATTCGCGCCGTGGCGGCGACGCGGCGGGCGGACTTGAATTGGTTCAGGCGGAGCTGCATCCGCATTTTGGGCACCTCGATGTCGCTGCCCGCCTTGATGGCGTTCATGATCACGCCCTGCACCTGGGCGGCGGGCCCCATGGTGGAACGGCGGAAGCTGGCCGACAGCGCGTGAAACTTGTGCAGCTTGTCGATCAGCAGCGTGAAGCCGATGAGGCTGAGCGCGTCCGGATTCGCGGGCACGTAGATTTCGTTCGAGCAGAACACGCCGCACTGCGACGCGCGCAGGATGTTCGGCGGGCAATCGAAGAGGATGAAATCGTACCCGTGCTCGATCGCCGCCAGCTGTTCCTGGAAGAGGACGTAGGCGGGCCGCTTCGCGTCGGAGCGGTATTCGCCCTCGAGGTCGACGAGATTGAACGTGGTCGGCACGAGATCGAGTCCGGGCAGGAGCTTCTCGCCGTCCTTGTTCTCGAGCACGTCGCGGATCACGAGGTCCTTCACCTGCACGCG
This sequence comes from Opitutus terrae PB90-1, assembly GCF_000019965.1. Taxonomy (GTDB): domain Bacteria; phylum Verrucomicrobiota; class Verrucomicrobiia; order Opitutales; family Opitutaceae; genus Opitutus; species Opitutus terrae. The sequence continues at coordinate 4,676,398 of NC_010571.1, read as the reverse complement.
GCCGGGCTCGAAGATTGAATAGATGGCGCCGGTGCCGTCGGCATTGAGCTTGTTCCAGCGCTCGAGTCGCATCAGCCAAATGCTGGCGTTGGACTGCGTGTCGAAATCCAAAAGCAACACCCGCTTGCCGAGACGCGCGAGGCAGGCGGCGGTGTTGACGATCAGCGAAGTCTTGCCGACTCCGCCCTTGTAGTTGAGGAAGCTGATCTTTCGAGGCATCGAAGTGCCGGGTTGACGCTGGACGGTGCGAACCTGCTCGTATCAGCGGTGCGTTCTCCGGCGGCGGCGAGGGAGAACCGCTTCACCGATCGGGTTTTACGTTTTGTTGGTAAAAAGCTCGTAAGGCGGGCTTCCTGCCGCGTCGCGCGCTGGCGAAAAGACGCGGACCGACCTCTGCGCGCTCGGGCAGGCGAGACCGCCGCGCGGCAGGTCGGACGCGAGAGGCGCGTCACGATAGTTCGTGACGCACGGAAACCGAGCAGCGGCCGAACGCAGTGGCGTGCGGCTCGCCGCAAGCGGAGCGGATCGCTTTCCGGGCTTAGGGCGCGGCGACTGCGCCGGACGGCGCGGCGGCCAGCAACGTTGCGTGTAGCGCCTCAACGAGCACGCCGTCGGGATCGTGCGCCTGCTCCCAAAACATCACGCCGCCGAGCCGATGCTGCTTCACGTAGTTGGCTTTCGCGCGCAGCGCCGCTGGATCTTCGTAGGTGATGAAGGTGCCCGTCGTCGGATTCCACAGAAACGCCGCCTGCGCATCGGAATCCCAGTGGCGCTCGTAGCCATCGCGGCCGATGAATTCGCGCGCGAGCCGCGCGTACGACAGGTTGCCGTCGATCGGCTGCTCCGCCGGTTGCAACAACCCGTGCGCCTGCTGCCCAACACCGGTCCAGCCGCGCCCGTAAAACGCGGCGCCCACCACGATTTTCGCGGGCGGAATGCCGGCGCCGAGGTGCTGTTGGACGGCGGAATCGGTGCTTGGCGCCGTCGGTGCGTCCTTGCTCGCGAACAGGCTCGCGTGGTGTCCGGTCGTCTTCGACCACTCGCCCGTGCGGTCGTAGGTCATCACGTTGATCCAATCCAGCTCGGCATGCAGCGAGGACATCTCGGTCCGATCGAAGTAGTCGCCGTCCGAGCTCGCGATCGTGAGCAGGTAGTGATCACCGGCGGCGCGCTGGTCGGCGGCGCTCGCCGCATCGAGCGCGGTGCGGCAGGCGCGGAGCAGCAGCGTGAAGTTCTGTTTGTCCTCCGCGCGGAATTTGAGCCCGCCTGGACCGGGATGTCCCGGGTACTCCCAGTCGAGGTCGATCCCGTCGAGGTGGTGCTGCCGCATGAGATCCACGGCGGTGCGCGCGAACCGGGCGCGGGTGTCCGCGGTGAGCGCCGCGTCGGAAAAATGGTCGGCGCCCCAGCCGCCGATCGAGACGAGCACCTTCAAGCGAGGATTCACCTTCTTCAGCGCGGTGAGCGCGGCGAGATGACTGGCGGCCGAGTCGGGCGAACGGAAATACACCTCCGCCTGTTCGTTCACCAGCGCGAACGCGTAGTTCACGTGCGTGAGCTTGGCGGCGGGGATCCGGGCGAAGTCGGTGTGGCCGCTGGCGTACGCGATGAGCCGAAAAGCTTGCTCCGCGGGCGCCGAACGAGCGCACGTGCCGGCGGCGAGGGCGAGCCCGAGCAGGAGCGCGAAGACCCGGCAGGCGAGACTCGTGCGGGACCGCACTGAACGAGAGGGGCGGCAATGCATGACGCGACGATGGCAGCCGCTTTCGCATCGGCAAGACTGCCGCGATAGTTGCTGGCGCGAGCGCGGTGATCCTGTCATCGACGACGGGCATGGAAGCGAAGGACATTTCCCCGCAACGCGTCTACTGGACCGCGTTCATCGGGTTGTTTTTCGACTACTACGACCTGTATCTGTTCATCTATCTCGAGAAGACGTTCGCGACGCACTTCGCGCTGAGTGCGGCACAGAGCGATGCGCTGCAGTTTACCGGACTGGCGGGCGTGGGGGCGGGCTCGCTGCTGTTCGGTTATCTCGCGGATCGATTGGGTCGCGCGCGGATGATGCTGGCCGTGTTCGTTCTGTATGTGCTCGGCATCTCCGGAATCAGTCTGGCGTGGAGCGAAGCGAGCCTGCTGGGATTCCGGCTGGCCGCATCGCTGGCGCTCGGGGCGGAGTGGGGCATCAGTCACGCGTTCATGAGCGAGCGGGTGAGCCGGGAGCGCCGTTACCGCTACGCCGCGCTGCTGCAGTTTGCGATTCTCGGCGGGCTGCTCGCAGCGATGGCGGCGCGGTATGCCCTGCCGGTCGTCGGCTGGCGGTGGTTGTTCGCTGCGTCGATCGTGCCGGTGACGCTCCTCTCGGCGATGCGCTGGCGTTGGCTGGTGGCGGCTGACGCCGTCGTGGCGACGCGCGCCGGCGAGGCCAACGGAGCCGCGTTGCGCGTGGCGGGCGATACCGGCGGACGGCTCGGTGCGCGGGAGGCGCTGGCGTTCGCGCAGTGCTTGGGGCTCGCCAGCCTCACGATCGCCAGTGGCACCGTGAATGTTTTCTTTGCGAAAGAGCTGCCGCAGTCCGCCTGGTATACGGCGCTGTTTTGGCTCAACGTTGCGCCGGGGATGCTGCTAGGCGCGTGGGTCGTGCGGCGCGCGGGGGTCCGGCCGGCGCTGGTCATTTATGCCATCGCACTCGTGGCGCTCTCCCTTTTTGCGTGGGTGAGTGCGTGGCCCGAGCGGAAACTCGCGTTCGCCCTCGTGCTGCCGCTGTTGAACGGCATTCCGTTCGGGCTCATGGGCGCGTTTTTCAACGAGGTATTTGCGCACTACCGGACGATGCTTTCCGGCGCCGCCTACAATCTCGGCCGGATCCTCGCGGGCTTTGCACCGGTGCTCATCACGGCGCTCGGGCTGCACGCGGGCGGTCACTATTTCGTGTTTACGGCGGCGCTGGGTGTCGGCGTGTTCGTGATTGGCGTCGGATTGCGACGCACGCGTCCGCTCACGCGGGAGCGTGGGGACGATAGCAGGTAGCCGGGTTGCGGACACGGATGGCCCAGCCCGATCACGCACCAGGCCTCAACGAGCCGGGCGCGAATTGGCGACGGTGCTACACGCGGAATAACGTGCCGAGCCGCTTGCCAAGGAAGACGCTGACCGCCGCGAGCGTGACCCCGAGGAACATCATCGCCCAGACTCCGAGCGCGCTGGCGAGGAACTTGCCATCGCCGAGCAACTGGAAGAGTTCCAGAATCGCCTTCGTGATCGGATAGAACGCCTGTTTCTGCGCGAGCACGAGCGAGTCGCTGACCTCGAGCATGGCGAACGCGAACGCGAGCATGCCGCCGGCGATGAGATTGGCCGAGATCAGCGGTAGGGTGATGCGCACGACCGCGCGGGCCGGCGGCGCGCCGAGATTGCGCGCCGCCTCCTCGAGCGTGACGCTGGTTTGCTGGAATCCCGCGGCGGCGGCGCGTACCACGAAGGGCAGTCGTCGCACGGAATACGCCACGATCAGCAACAGCGTGGGATCGCGCACCGGATTGAGGAAGGAGAGCCAGCGGCCTTCCTGCGCCATGGCGAGATAACCAAAGGCGAGCACCATGCCCGGCACCGCGAGGGGCAGCATCGCAAGCGCGTCGAGCAGTTGCCGGCCGGCGAAACGCGAGCGAACGATCACGTAGGCCAGTGCGACGCCAAGACCGAGATCGATCACCGTCGCGGCGGCCGCGAACTTCAAGCTGTTGCCGATGGCGCTGACGGTGAGGTCGTGGCTCAGGGCGAGTGCGAAGTTGTCGAGCGTGAGCGCGTGGGGCAGCACCGTCGCATACCAGTCGCGGGCAAACGCCACGGCGATCACGCCAAAGTGGGGCAGCAGCGCGACGAAGACGACGCCGGCAAACACGGCGGTGCACGCGGCCGCTTGACGCGGCGGCAGCCGGCGCGGGGTGCGGGGGGCACCCGCGCGCGCCAGGCCCGCGTAAGCGCCGCGACCGAACAACCCCTTGCCGAGCGCATAGAGCGCCAGCGAAGCGGCGAGCATCACCGCGACCAGGGCGTAGGGAAACGGATTCGCGCCGAGATCCTTCAGCCCGTCGTAGATCTGCACGCTGGTTACCTGCGCGTAATCGAAGACCAGCGGCGTGCCGAGCTCGGTGAACGCCCAGATGAAGACGATCGTGCCGCCTGCGAACAGCCCCGGTCGGATCAGCGGCAGCGTGATGCGGAAGAAACGGCGCCAGCCGGCGCAGCCCAGATTCTGCGCCGCCTCGTCCAGCGTGGGATCGACGTTCGCGAGCGCGGCGGCGGCGTTCAGGTAGATGATGGGGAAGAGCGACAGTGCCTGCGCCACGACGATGCCCCAGAAGGGGCTCACCGCGAACCAGTCGAACGTCCAACCGGCGGGGCGCAGCCCGAGCGCAATCAACAGGGCATTGAACGAGCCGTATTGGCCGAAAACCTGTTTCAGTCCGATCGCGCCGACGAACGGCGGCAGGATCATCGGCACGAGCACCAGCGCGCCGAGCAGACGCTGGCCCGGGTAGAGGAAGCGGTCGCCGATCCACGCGAGGGGCAGTCCGAGCAGGACGGCGGCGGCGGTGGTGGCGGCGCCGAGCAGGACGGAGTGGCCGAGCCCGCGCAGGTAAATGGGATCGGCCAGCAGCGCGCTGAGATAGGCCAGCGTGAACCGGCCATCCGCGTTCACAAACCCGCCGCTGATGATCTGCAGGATGGGCCAGACGAGGAAGACGCCGAAGAAAACGGCGGCGATCCCGGCCACGCAACGGGAGAACGACAGCGACATCGCGGCGAGTGTCCGCGGCTCCGCCGCGCGACGGCAAGGGGGAAAGCGGCGGCAACGCTGGCGGCCGAAGCAGGGCGGCCGGGTGACGGACGGTGGCCGGTCGCGGCACGAACAACGTGCGCGCACCATTACCCGATTTGTTCTGGCAACTGGTCGGAGATTACGCCTTCACTTGCCCGCCGTATGAATCTGCTGGTGCGTCTCCGCTGGGTGATTACCGGATTGCTCCTCGGGGCATTCGCGCAGCCGCTCGCCGCGCAGGTGACGGAATCGCCGGAGACGGTCGCGCCGGGCCGGTTCCTGGTGGAAATGGACGGGCTGACACTGGCGATGGGGCGGGCGGAGGAGGCCCGCAACACCTACACGGCGACGGCGATTGCCTCGACGCTCGTGTCCACCGGGCTGACCTCGAGCGTGGATATCCAGGTCGGGTTTGATCTTTTTTACCGGTACAAGTTGAAATACCAGGGTGGCAGCGATTCGACGTCCGGGTTGGGAGACCTGTCGTTTCGCACCAAATGGACCTTCTGGCGGAATGCCGAATGGGGCGCCGCCGCCGCGATCATTCCCTATGTGAAATTGCCGACGAGCCGCGACGGACTGGGCACGGATGCGGTGGAAGGCGGGATCATTGTGCCGTGGGCGATGGATCTGGGCGCCGGCGTCACGGCCGGAGCGATGGCTTCGTGGGATCTCGTGCGCAACGACGCCGACAACGGCTACGATTCGCACTGGCTCACGAGCGCCTACATTGGACGGCCGCTGCCGTTCGGCATCACGCTTTACGGCGAGGCGTTGCTCGAGGCGAACTCGGCGAAATTCTCGGACTGGGCGGGGCAGATTGGCGGCGGCGCGCTCTGGCAGTGGAGCGAGCAGCTGCAGTTCGACTACCAGCTGCTGCGCGGGCTCAATTCGCGCGCGTCGGACTGGACGCACGTGTTCCGCGTGAACTGGGGCTGGTAGGCGCGAGCAGGGTCACTTCACCGGCTCGACCAGGATCTTGCCGGCGGCCGTGAGGCTGAGCGGGACGGGCTCGCCGGAGCCGTGCTTCAACGAAACGAGCCCGGCGGCGAGGTTGCGGTCGACCACGCGCACGGTGTTGCCCGGCAGCAAGGCGTTCTGCTCGGCGAACTGGAGGAACTCGGTGGACTGATCCGCGATGCGCACGATGCGCATGGAGCGCGGCACGACGCAGGTGGCCAGCGTGGCGTAGATCTGCGAGCGGAGCTTGCCCTGGGCGCTGGGAATCGGGTCGCCGTGGGGATCCGTGGTCGGATGGCCGAGCAGCGCGTCGAGCCGGTCGAGCACGTCTTCGGAGATCACGTGTTCCAACTGCTCCGCCTCGGAATGTACGCTCGACCAATCCATCTTCAGCACGTTGACGAGGAAGGTCTCGATGATCCGGTGCCGGCGGATGACGTCGAGCGCGAGCCGCCGGCCCGAGTCGGTCAAGCGCACGCCGGAACGCGGTTCATGTTCGACCAGCCCCTCGGCGGCGAGGGCCTTGACCATGGTCGTGACCGTGCCCGGCACGACGGCCAGCGAGGACGCGAGCGCGCCCATGGGGACGAGCTCGGCCGGATCCTCCGCCTCCGCGAGGAGCAGGATGTGCTTGAGGTAATTTTCGACCGCGACCGACGCCATGGTTTCGACATACTGCCGGCCAGCTGGCCGCGCAATCAAAAGATTTATTTTGACTAATCAAAATAAGCCCGTGAAGTGCCCGGCGCATGGATCGCATCGTGCCGCCTTCGCCCCCTGTGGTTCCACCCGTCACGCCGCCGGTGAGCGCGGACAGCGGCTGGCGGCGCAAGAGCGGACGAAGCCTGCCGGAGGCGCACGGCACGATCCCGGTGCCGGAAGGTGCGGGCTTCTGGCGCAAGCTGCTCGCCTTCTCCGGGCCGGGCTATCTCGTCGCGGTCGGCTACATGGACCCGGGCAATTGGGCGACCGACTTGGCCGGCGGCTCGCGGTTCGGCTACACGCTGCTGAGCGTGATCCTGCTCTCGAACCTGATGGCGATCCTGCTGCAGTCGCTATGTGCCAAGCTGGGGATTGTGACGGGCCGGGACCTGGCGCAGGCGTGTCGGGATCATTATTCGCGGCCCGTGTCGGCGGCGCTGTGGGTGCTCTGCGAGATCGCGATCTGCGCGTGTGACCTGGCGGAGGTGATCGGCACCGCGATCGCGTTGAACCTGCTGTTCGGACTTCCGCTGGTGTGGGGCGTGTGCCTCACCGCGCTCGACGTGCTGATGGTGCTTTGGCTGGCACACCGCGGTTTCCGATGGCTCGAAGCGCTCGTCATCTCGCTGGTGCTGCTGATCGGCGTCTGCTTCGGGCTCGAGATCCTGTTTTCGAAACCGGCGGTGCGCGACATCCTCGGCGGCTTCGTGCCGACTCTGGAGATCGTGCGCAACCCCGAGATGCTCTACATCGCGATTGGAATCCTCGGCGCCACGGTGATGCCGCATAACCTGTATCTGCACTCGTCGGTGGTGCAGACGCGGCGCTACGTGCAGACGGCCGGCGGCCGGCGGGAGGCGATCAAGTTCGCCACGATCGATTCCACCGTGGCGCTGATGTTCGCGTTGTTCATCAACGCCTCGATCCTCGTGGTGGCCGCGGCGACGTTCCACGTCCAGGGCCGGCACGAGGTGGCGGAGATTCACGAGGCTTATCAACTGCTCTCGCCGATGCTCGGCGTCGGCGCGGCCAGCGTGCTGTTCGCGGTGGCGCTGCTGGCGTCGGGGCAGAATTCGACGCTCACCGGCACCCTTGCAGGTCAGATCGTGATGGAAGGTTTCCTCAACGTGCGGCTGCGGCCGTGGCTGCGACGGTTGATCACGCGGGCGATCGCGATCGTGCCGGCCGCGATCGTGGCGGGGCTATATGGCGAGAGCGGCACGGCGCGATTGCTGGTGTTCAGCCAGGTCGTGCTGAGCCTGCAGCTGCCGTTCGCGGTGATCCCGCTGGTGATGTTCACCAGTGATCGGAAGAAGATGGGCGACTTCACGAATCCCGGCTGGATGAAAGGACTCGCGTGGGTGACGGCCGCGGTGATCGTGGTCTTGAACCTGAAGCTGCTGTTGGATTTCATCGGGCTCACCGGCGGTGCCGCCTGATGGCACCCGACCGGCGCGCGTTTTTCCCTGCAGCCCCCGCCACCCATGTATCGAAAGATCCTCGTAGCGCTCGAGAACAGCCGCGCCGACGACACGCTGGTGCCGCACATCGCACAGCTGGCGCAACAGCTCGGCTCGGAGTTGTTGCTGGTGCACGTGGCGGATGGGTTTGCCGCGCGCAACTACGAACAGCTGCATCTGGCGGAGTCCGATGAAATGCGCGCGGATCGGGCGTATCTCGAAGGCGTGGCGGAACGGCTGCGCGGCGGTGGACTGCGGGTGACGACCCAGCTCGCACTGGGCAATCCGCCGACGGAAATCCTGAAGACGGCGCTGGCGCAGCAATGCGATCTGATCGCGATGACCTCGCACGGGCACAAGCTGATCGGCGACATCTTTCTGGGCAGCACGATCGAGCGCGTGCGGCACAACACCACGGTGCCGATCCTGGTGGTGCGCGCGGGCACGGGTTCGGCGGCGCCGTTCGCCAAACCGTAACCGGGCAAGGCTGCGCCGGAGGGGAGCAGGCGCGGCGATGCGCTTTTGCTTTCGCTTTTACGGAGGCTGGATTCAATCGGTTCCATGCTGACGCGATTTTCGGTCGCCCCGCTGCACACCATGACCCGTTCGCTCGCCGCCGTGGGGAGGGGACGCGAGGCGCCCGAGCTGGTGATCACCGGCGGTCGGGTACTGTCGACCTACACCGAGCGAATGCTCGCGGACCGGGAGATTTGGATCAAAGGCGGCCGCATCGCGGCGGTGAAACCGGCCGGAACCTTCAAGGCAGCCGCCGGCGCCGGGAAAACGCGGACCACGATCTACGACGTGCGCGGCGGGATCCTCGCGCCGGGGCTCGTCGATCCGCACGTGCATATCGAGAGCAGCATGATGACAGCGTGTGCGTTCGCCGAAGCCGCGTTGCTCAACGGCACGACGACGGTGTTCTGCGACAGCCACGAGATTGGGAACGTATGCGACGTGGCGGGCGTGGAATGGATGCTGGAGGACGCGCGCCGCGCGCCGCTGTCGATTTTCCTGACGGTGCCGAGCACGGTGCCCGCGACGAACGCGCAGCTCGAGACGGCAGGAGGCGATCTCACCCCGGCCAAGATCGGCCGGATCTTCGATCGCTGGCCGGAGGCGGCGGCGCTCGGCGAAAAGATGGATTATGTGTCGGTCGCGCTGGGCGACGCGCGCAGCCACGCGATTCTGGCCGAGGCGCTGCAACGCGGGCGGCCGGTCAGCGGGCACGTCTATGGCCGGGAGTTCGTCACCGCTTACGCCGCGAGCGGGGTGACGGACACGCACGAGGCGATCGACCGCGAGATCAGCGACGATTTGCTCGACGCCGGCGTGTGGGTTTTCTTGCGGGGCGGCAATCCGCGGACGCCGTGGCATTCGCTGCCGCAGGCGATCAAGGCGATTACTGAACTGGGTGCGAATCCGAAGCGGGTCTGCGTGTGCACTGACGATCGCGATGCGGATGATCTGTTTCTGTTCGGCATGGACTGGGTGGTCCGGCAGGCGGCCGCGGCTGGGTTGAAGCGACCGACGGCCTGGAGCCTCGGTTCACTGCACCCGGCGACGCGCTACGCGAAGGACGGCGAATTTGGCGGACTCGCGCCGGCGCGGCGCGCGGATCTCGTGCTGGTCAATGACGAGCTCGAAGTGCAGAACACCTGGTACGGTGGTGAACTCGTGGTCGAGGGCCGAAAGATCACCCCGGTACTCGAGCGTGCGCTGAGCCGCCGGTATCGTTATCCCACGGCGGCGTATCGGACGGTGAAAGTGCCGAAGCGGGTGAAGCTGACGCCGGTGCTCCCGGCGCGCGAGGTGACTGCGAACGTGATCCGCGTGGTGCCGCCCGGAATCGTGACGGCGCGCGAGCAGGTGTGCCTCGCCCAGCGGGCGGACTGGACGGGGCATTTCCGGGCGCAAGGGCTGTGTTTCCTGACGGTGGTCGAGCGACATGGCCGGAACGGCGGAGTGGCGCACGGGTTGCTCAAGGATTTCGGACTGCAGGACGGCGCGGTGGCGAGCAGCGTCGGACACGACGCCCACAACATCGTGCTCGCCGGCACGAGCGAAGCCGACATGCAGATCGCATTGGCTACGGTGAAAAAGTTGCGCGGTGGCGTGTGCGCGGTGCGGCGCGGCAAGGTGCTGGCGAGCGTTGCGCTGCCGGTCGCGGGATTGTTGTCAGACCAGCGTGCCCCCGTCGTGGCGAAAGCCACCACGCAGTTGAAGCGCGCGTGGGCCAAGCTCGGCTGCACGGTGCCCTACATGGGCTTCAACCTGCTCCCGCTGTCCGTGATTCCGGACTTCCGGCTAACCGACAAAGGCCTCGTCGACGTGAAGGCGATGAAGTTGGTGAAGCTGTTCGAGTAGGTCGCGTGGCGGACGAACGTAGCCGCGCCGGTTACGGAACGGATGGCCAGGACGATCCCCGTCCGCGCGCTCATGCGCGCAAGTGCATGAGATGTCGCTTACCCTCCGAACGGCCAGATGCGGAAAAATTGGAGGAAGAACACCGCGGCTACGGCGTAGCCGACGGGCGTCATGTTCTTGGGCTGACCGGTGGTCAGCGCGAGGACGGCGGCAACGATCAGGCCCAGGCCGATGCCTTCGGCGATGCTGAACGTAAAGGGAATCGCCAGAATCGTCAGCACGGCGGGAGCGGCGATCGCAAAGTCGCGCATTTCGATTTCGGTCACCGACTGCATCATGAACACGCCGACGATCACGAGCGCGGGCGCCGTAGCGACGGCGGGCACCATCAGAATCAGGGGCGTGAAGAACAGCGCGAGCAGCATGAGCGCGGCGGTCGTCAGCGTGGTGAGTCCGGTGCGACCGCCCGCCTCGACTCCAGAGGCTGACTCGATGTAGCTGACGACCGTTGAGGTTCCAGCGAGCGCGCTGAGGAGCGTGGCGACCGAATCGGCGATCAGGGCGCGGCCGGCTTTGGGCAGCGTGCCGTCAGGGCGGAGAAAACCCGCGCGCTTCGTGACGCCAATCAACGTGCCGATGTTGTCGAACATATCCACCAGCAGCAGCGTGAGGATCAGCGGGAGCGCCACGAGGAGCGCATCGGTGCTCGCGAGAAAGTTGAAGGACAGCTTGAGCAACACCGGCGCGGGCGAGGCCGGCGCGGTGACGAGATCCGCCGGCCATCGCGTGACCGCACCGCCCTGACCGTCGGGGACGAGTAATCCGGCCAAGGTGATGATCGCGATGCTGAGCACGATCGCGCCGGGTACGCGGCGCGACACGAGAATCGCAGTGAGCACGATGCCGCCAAGGCAGAGCGCGACGGGTGGCGCGGCGAAGTCGCCATGCGAGACGAACGTGGCGGGATTCGCGACGATCACGCCTCCGTTCTTGAGTCCGATGAAAGCGATGAAGAGTCCGATGCCGCACGTGACCGCGATCTTCAGCGCGTGCGGAATCGCCGCGATGATCTTCTCGCGGACGCCGGTGACCGACAGCACGAGGAAGATCACGCCGTTGACGAACACCATGCCGAGCGCCTCCGGCCACGGCACGCCCTTCGCGAGGCAGATCGTGTAGGTGAAAAACGCGTTGATCCCCATGCCCGGCGCGAGCGCGATCGGGTAGTTGGTGAGCAGCGCCATGATCGTCGTCGCGAGCGCGGCGGTGATCGCGGTGACGGTGACGAGCGCGGGCTTGTCCATGCCCGTGGCAGAGAGGATCGCCGGGTTCACCGCCAGGATGTAGGCCATCGCCGCGAACGTCGTGAGTCCGGCCTGAAGTTCGCGGCCGAGCGTGGTGCGGTTCGCGTCGAGTTGAAAGAAGCGGTTCAGCATGGTGGCGGTTCGAGCCGGAAAAATCGTTCTCGTTCTTGGGGGCGTTCTTGTTCTCTTTGGAAGAACGAGAGCAACGAGAACGATTCGGCGAAAGAGAACGACTTCAAAATGCGAATCATCGACGCGCACGTGCATCTCTATCCCGCCGAGGCGAACCGGGATCCTGCCGGATGGGCGCGGGCGCAGGGCGAACCGGACTGGGCCGGACTCTGCACGCGTCGCCGTAAGAACGGCGGTGCCGTCCAGAGCTTTCCCTCCACCGACGAACTGCTGCGCGAAATGGATCGCGCGGGGGTGGCGCGCGCCGTGTTGCTCGGCTGGTATTGGGCAAAACCGGAGACCTGCGCCTGGCAGAATCGCTTTTATGCAGAGTGCGGGCGGGCGCATCCGGACCGGTTGTCGGCGTTCGCGACGGTGCAGCCCGGCGCGGGTCGCGCAGCGGTGCTCACGGAGCTACGTCGTGCGACCGAGGAAGGTTTGGTGGGCATCGGCGAGTTGTCGCCGCACGCGCAGGCGCACACGATGGCGGACGACGGATTCGGTGCAGTGTTGGAGTTCGCCGCCGAGCGCCGGCTACCGGTGACGTTGCACGTCACGGATCCGAACAGCCGCGATTATCCCGGGCGCGTGGAAACGCCGCTGGAAGACTTCGCCGCCCTCGCGCAGGCGCGTTCGTCGGTGAATTTCATCCTGGCGCATTGGGGCGGATTGCTGCCGCTGCGCGACGCGTCCGCGGCGCGATTGAGCAATGTTTACTATGATTCCGCCGCCTCGCCGCTGATGTACGACGACTCGATCTGGCGGCGCTTCCTTGCCGTCGTGCCGGCGGAGCGTGTGCTGTTCGGTTCGGATTTTCCGCTGAACGTGTATCCGAAGCTCGAACGCGTGCCGGGGATGGTGCGGCTGCTCGACGAAGCCAAGTCGGCGGGTGTGCCGGATACCGTGATGGGCGGCAACGTGACCCGACTGCTGGGGTTATGACGATACCGGCTAGTTTCACGTATTACGTGAAACCAGCCCGCGCCGACGGAGGCGGAGGCGAAGCGCGAAGTGAGTCAGGCGGCTTGGCCGAGCGCCCAGGAGAAGACGGGGCTCTTCGGATCGGGAGCGATGACCTGCAGCCCGGTGGTGAGGCCGGAGGGCAGTGGAACAGGAATCGTTAACACCGGAAGCCCGCCCACGCTCGCCGGCGTGGTCAGCGTCAGCAGTCGCGCGCGGTTCGCCGCGGTGCAGTCCGCTTTGGTGAGCGCTGCGCACGGCGTGGCCGGCAGCACGAGGAAGTCGAAACGCTGAAAATACTCCGCCCATGCGGCCTGCACGGACGCGACGTCGGCGCGCGCTTGCACAAGCTCGGCGGCGGGCAACGTGCGTCCGCGCTCCAGCCGTTGCACGACGGCGGGATCGTACCGGGAGCGATATGGGTCGAACCATCCGGCGTGAAAGCTCCACGCCTCGGCGGCGACGATCCGGTGGTAGGCCTCCAGCGCGGGCGCGAACGCCTGCCGCAACGCGGCCGCGGTGGAAGGGTCGGCTACCGGCGCGAAACGTGCACTCGCGGCCACACAGGCCGCGGCGACCTCGGCGTCGAGTTGGCCGAACTCCAGATAGCAGCCGCGCGGTGTGGTTGTGACCGGCGTACTGCCGACGAGCGCCGACAAGGTGGCAGCCATGTCCGAGCTGTGCTTGGTGAACCATCCCGCGGTGTCGAAGCTGGGTGCGAGTGGAACAGCGTCGGCGATCAGCGGATCGCGCGGGGTCTGTCGGAATCCGTACAGCCCGCAGAACGCGGCGGGTACGCGAATGGAGCCGCCGGTATCGGTGCCGATGGCCAGGGGCGTGATTTCCGCGGCGACCAGCGCGGCCGAACCGCTGCTCGAGCCGCCGGACGTTCGGCCGGGGAAATGCGGATGCTCGCAGTCACCACGATGTGGATTCTCCCCCGTGATCCCGTAGGCGAACTCGTGCAGCTGAGTCTTGCCGGCGAGCACGGCGCCGTTTTGCCGCATCTTCTCGACGATCGCGCTATCGTGAGCGGGCATCGGCCGCACCTCGGGCAGGAAACTGGAACCGGCGGCGGTCGGCTGGCCGACGACGTCGAACAGATCTTTGAGGAAAAACGGCACGCCGCCCAACGGCGCCGCGCGATCTGCGCGGCTGAACACCTCGGCCAGCTGCACCTCCGGGCGCAGCGAAGCGATCGCGGCGCGCTGCTGGGCGCGCGGGAGCGATTTGCGGACGCGGCGATGGAGTTCGCGCGCGGCGGCGACGGGGGCGAGTTGTTGCCAGTCGTTGAAGGTCACAGCAATCCGAGTCTCGTGAGCCATCGCGGACGAAGCAAGAACGCGGAAGCGCGACACCGTCGGGCTCATGTTCGCTCAGCAAACCCAGCGGCGCGTGGCACGGGCATCTTGCCCGTGAATGCTGGCAGTGAGCATCACGGGCGGGACGCCCGTGCCACAGGAGTGCCACGCGACAGCGATGACCCGAAAGCCGCGGCACAGCAGAAATCCGCTTTGCGTTCGGCCCGGGTTTGCCGAACGTTCGCACCTGATGAATCCCGAAGCGAATCTGGCTGCGCTCGAACTCACGCTCCCGAATCCGCCGGCCGCCGCTGGCAGCTACGTGCCGACGGTCCGTACCGGCAACCTGCTGTTCTGCGCCGGCACGATTTGCATGATCGACGGCAAGATGACGCACGTTGGCCAGGTGGGGAAGGAGCAGAGCGTGGAGAGTGGCAAGAAAGCGGCGGAGATTTGCGCGTTGAATACACTGGCAAACATTCGCGCGGCGGTCGGTTCGCTCGATCGCGTGGCGCGGGTGGTGATGGTGAATGGCTTCGTCAATGCCGTCGACGGATTCGGCGACAGTCCGGCGGTGATCAACGGCGCGAGCGATTTGTTCCTGAAGGTTTTCGGTGAGGCGGGGAAGCACGCGCGCGCCGCGGTCGCCGTCAATGGACTGCCGAAAGGTTCGACCGCCGAAGTGCAGGTCGTGGTCGAGCTGAAAGCGTAAGGCGCGGCGCCTCGGGCAAGCAGGACGCGGCCTCCTCTGTGGGAAGGTTCAGCTCCGCAGCACTCGGGCAGCCTGGCCGCTGGCGCGCGAAACTAGCCGCCGAGCCTCTTCTAGAAATGAGGATTTCGGGCAGCCTCTAGCCCGGATATTTCATGAGATTCATGAAATGTCCGCCCTCCGGGCCGACTCTGTCGGGGCTAGCCGCGACCAGGTCGCTCCGCCGCAGGCGGACGGAAAGTTCGGGCTGAGCTTCACTCCTGTTCATGAAATTTCAGGGCTAGATTGCCGCCGCCGCCGCCGCGTCGTGCAGACCGAGCAGCATGTGCTCGAGACGGGCGATGGTGGCCTGCAGTTGTTCGGTCTCGCGGGTGATCGCCGCGGCCGTCGCGGCATTGTGGTCCGCCACCTGCGCCGATTGCTGGCTGATCGCCTCCCGGGAACGATTGCCTGTGTTGATGTGCTGCATGTTTTGCAGCATCTGCTGCGAGGCCGCACGGATGCTCTGCATCAGTTCGCCGGCCTGGGCCGAATTGGCCTCGACGTCGCGCAGCGCCGCTTCCACCTCGGCGGTGAGCCGGTTACCGCTGGCGATGGCCGCGTGGACCTCGTCCACGAGCCGCGCGGTCTCTGCGGTGGCCTCGGAGGAGCGCTTGGCGAGGTTGCGCACTTCTTCGGCCACGACGGCGAAGCCCGTGCCCGCTTCGCCGGCGCTGGCGGCCTCGATCGAGGCATTGAGCGCAAGGATGTTCGTCTGAAAGGCGATTTCGTTGATCGTTTTGACGATCCGGGTCGTGGCTTTGCTCGAGTCGGAGATCTTCTGCATGGCCGTCGACAGCGTTTGCATCGTGCTCTGCGAGTTGCGGACGAGCGCGCCGGTTTCGTTCATGTGCTCCACCGTCTGGTCGGCCAGCGTGACGTTCTGCTGGTTGGTTGAGGTGAGCGTGACGAGGGCGGAGCCGGTCTCCTCCACGCCAGCGGCTTCCTTCAGCGCGCCGGCGGCGAGCCGCTGGGCGGCTTCGGACGAGGCGTTCACCGCATGGGCGATCGTCGCGGTGCTGGTGTCGAGGCCGGTGACGGCTGTGCGCAGCTCGCGTTTGATCCGGCGGATAAACCAAGCGGCGATCGCCACGGCGACGGCGACCAGCAGCGCGATCGCGCCGGACAGCTGCGCGAGATGGCGCAGCGCCGCCTGTTGCGCCGTGCCGAGGAAGCCGTGCAGTTCGATGAAAAGGTGAGGCTCGACCGTATCGAGCAACTGAGTGCGTTCCTGGGTGAGGCGCGTCCACTCCGCGCCGAGCGCGCGCTTGAAGGGGACCGGCTCGGGGGCGGAATAGTTGAAGGCGTCGGTGGCCAGCGCGTCGGTGCCGGCGTACACCGGATGGGCGAGCAGCCCGTTCCAATATTCCAGCAGTTCCGCCGGCGCCATGAGCACCGCGTTGGAGGCGAAATAGCGCCGTTGCGCGGTGACGTTCTGAACGCGGATCAGGCTCGCGACGGTCAGCTGCTCCTCGGCGAAACCACGCTGATACCACGTGCGCTCGGATTCGGCAGCCAGCGCGAGCCGGCCAAACCACACGAGCCCGTCGAGGCGCCCGCGCAGCGACGCCGCGTCGGTTTCCTGGTTGAGCCGGAAGACGAGGAAGAGCAGCTGTTCGATCACCTCGCCGTAGCGTGCGCGCAGCGCCAAGGCCTGCGGATCGATCCGGCGGGCCTCCGGCCCCCGCGTGCTGAAATAGTCTCGTGCTTCCCGCAATCCGTCGCATGCAGTGAGCAGCGCCCGGACGGCGTCGCGCACGTCCTGGTCGAGCGCACTTCCCTGATTGAGCCGCGCGGCCACCCGGCGCACGGCATCCGCCGTTAGCTCGGCGTTGCGGCGATAGGTGATGAGCCGGTTCGCGTCGGTGTAAAGGTCCCAGGACTCGCGTTGCTCTGCGAGCAAACCGGCGCGCACGGCGGCGAGATCGGCGGTGAGCTCGACGGACGCGGCGACTCGCTTGAGCTGCCGCACGGCGGCGAGCGCCCGAACCCATTCGATGCCGGAAAAGATCAAGGCGCCCGCGAGCGGAATCGCGACGAGCAGCTGCAGTTTGCGCGCGAGGGAAAGGTTCATCGGGCGGCGGGGACCGGGGTGGGCGTGGAGCGCGGTTGGACGTCATCCGCCGGCGGGGCGGGCGCGGGAGCGCGCTCGGCCGTCGTGGTGCCCGGCGGTGGGGAGGAGCGGGGCGGCTCCGCGGTCGACGCGGGGGCGGCGCTGACATCGCGGGCAATCAAACTTTCCAGCAGCGCGATGCTCCGGTTGAGCTCCGTGGTTTGCTGGCCGATCAGTTCGGCCGTGGAGGCATTTTCCTGCGCGATCGCCGCGTTCTGCTGCGTGTGGCGGTCGAGTTCGCGCATCGCGGTATTGATCTCGTTGATGCCGGTGACCAGCTCCTGGGTGGAACGCTGGATCTCGCTCATCCGGCCGCTGGCTTCGTGCGCCTTGGTTTCGACCTGCTGGAAGATCGCGTTGACCTGCTGGCTGAGGGTCACGCCTTCTTCGGTGAGCCCGTGCGCGCCTTCGATCAGCTGCGCGATCGAGGCGGATTCGGCGGCGGCGCGCATGGCCATGCGGCGGACTTCTTCGGCGACGACGGCGAAACCCGCGCCGGCTTCCCCCGCGCGCGCGGCTTCGATCGACGCGTTAAGCGCGAGGAGATTGGTTTGGAACGCGATCTCATCGATCGTGCTGGCGATGTGCTTGGTCTGCCCGCTGGTGGTCGCGATTTTCTGCACGGCCTGCACGAGTTCGGCCATCGAGCGGGTGGCGCGCTGCACGACGGCGTCGGTCTGCTTCATCCGCTCGGCGCCGTGCCGGGCATTGTCGGCATTCTGGCGGTTGGTCGCGGTGAGCTCCTCGAGCGACGTGGCGGTTTCCTCGGAAGCAGCGGCCTGCTGCGAGACGATGTCGGCCAGCTGCGTGCCGGAATCGGACGTTTGGGCGGCGGCCTGCAGCATGTTGTCCGCGCACTGCTTGAGCGAAGCGATCGATGCGGAAACCGTACGGAAGAGTGCCCGGCCCAGGAGGTAGGCGGTCGCGCCGGAGGCGAGCAGCAGTCCGCCGAGCAGTCCGAACATCCACACGCGTTCGCGTTTCACGCGCCCAATGTAATGCTGCGCGAACGTCTGCAGATCGTTCAGTACGTGCGGCTGCATCTCCACCAGCAGGGCGTAGCGCTTTTTTTCCGTGAGCTCGCGCCAAGCCGCGAGTTCGGCGGGGTTGAAGCGATGCTTGGCGATGGTGTCCTCCTGCACGAAACGGCGCACGACCTGATCGGCCTCGGTGTAGATGGGATCGGAAAAGATCTTTTGAAAATACGGCCGAAGCTCGGGGACCGTGTTGGCCAGCAGCAATCGCTCGATGTCGCGCCGCATCAGCGTCGCGTATTCGGGCCCGGCGCAGTTCGCGAGGGTGAGGTAGCTGCCCAGCTCGTGCCCCCAGCAATACATCCCGCTCTCGGTGGTCGCGTTGTTGTGCAGGTCGGCGCACCAGATCAGCGTTTGAATGCGCAGCCGGATGGGCAGCTCGCTGGACTCGTTGACGAGCGAACGCGTGACGGCGCCGAGCGGGGTGGCGATGGCGACGTAAACCTGGTTGTTGATGGCCCGTGCCTCGCGGTCGTCGCCCGGACGCCGCGCTAAATAGTACGTGCGGATTTCGGGAATCCGCTCGTAGAGCTTCAACGCGGCCTCGATGTTCGAGATGAAGTTCTGGTTATAGTTGGCGCCGTTGCGGCGGACGTCCTCACGAATGCGGGCGACGAGTTGTTCACTCTCGGCAATGTGCCGGCGGTAAACATCGGCCCCATGGGGATCCAGGAACATGGCCCACGAAGCGTTGTATTCGAGGCCCATCAGAATGTTGAACCGGGCGACGTCGACCGAGACCGCGATAACGTCGGCGAGACGGCCCAACTCGTTGACCTTGCGCGTCAGTTGCCGGACCTGCACGACCGCGAAGAAGGTGGCGCCGAGCAGCGGCACCAAAACCATGACGAGCATGGTCCTGCGGAGTCCGAGGGAACGCTTCATGGGGGGAAGGAAGGGTGAGGCCGCCGGGACGCGAAGGGACGGATCTCGGCCGGGGCAGAGACAAGCGCCGCGTCGGGGGAAGCGGGGTGGCAACGATGATGCACCGGCCCCCCTCATCGGCGCAGTCGCCCCTGCGCTTCAACGGTTTTGTGACCGATTGACCATTACGCCCTGTCATTCCTCCACGCGACAGAGGGGCCCGCCTGCGCCGCAGGAGAATTGCAGAAATTCGCCACCGAATGCCAATCGGCAGCGACTTGGTTTGACTCGGACCGAGCAGGAACTTTTTCCTCATCGGTCCATCCGGCAGTATTCTTGTGTGCGACTGCCGGGGATCACATTTCCCCTCCATGCAGTTCGAACACCTTTTCTTCGAGGGCATCGCCACGGCGCCGCGGCGCAAGAGTGGGTGTCGAACGCGGGCGCTCGTCCGGCCGGGTGGGGACGAACCAGCCGAGCAGGTCAGCGGTTTCATCGCCGCCCTGCTGCAGCGAGCCAATCTTTCGGCGGCGTCTTACCGGGGCCCGGCGTTGCACCGGCGGACGGCGGCCTGCCTGCGGTTCCTTGGCGTCGCGAGCGCGGACGAGGGCCTGCGGCGAATCGAGTGCGATCCCCGACTGACGCAGTCGGCGTTGAGCGTGGCGTTGCTGGGCGTGACGGAGTTTTTTCGCGACCAGGCGGTCTTCGAGCGACTCGGCTCGGCCGTGCTGCCGGAGCTGCTCGCGCGCCGGGGCCGGATACGCGTGTGGAGCGCGGCGTGCTCATCCGGGCATGAGTTGTATTCCGTCGCGATGCTGCTCGCCGAGTTGGGCCGCCTCGCCGACGCCGAGTTGCTCGGCACGGACTGCCGGGCGGACGCAATCGAGCAGGCGCGTGCGGGAGCGTTCGACTGGGAAGCGGTCGCGTCGTTGGCGCCGTTCCGACGCGAGCGCTATTTCACGCGTTACGGAAATTCGGGTTTGATCAACGCCGATCTGCGGTGGGCGACCGAGTGGCGCCAGGCGGACTTGCTGGCGGGGGTGGAGCGTGGCCCGTGGGATCTGATTCTTTGGCGAAACATGGCCATTTATCTCGAAGAGGCGCCAGCTGAGGAGGTTTGGGCGCGGCTGACGCGGGAGCTGGCGCCGGGCGGCTTGATCGTATGCGGCAAGGCCGATCATCCCCCGGCTGGGTTGCCGCTTGAGCGGATTGCCCGGTGCTTCTATCAACTGAGCGGATCGATATGAAATCCGACCGCAGTCCTTCGAACGCCCTGAGCACGATCCTCGTGCTGCTGCTGTCCATTGGTTGGGCGCTTCTGCGGATGGTGGTGTTTCGCGAGAGCTTGGTGCCGCTGACCTTCGTGCTGCCCATGCTCGTGTGTGTCTGGACGCGGCGGTTCTGGCAGCTCTGGTCAATGGCGGCATTCTTTGCCGTTGTCGCATTTGTGAAGGTCTGGTGGCTCCTACCCGAATCGGTGATCAGCCGGGCGGACGGACAGATCTATCTGGCGGGCACCTGGGTCAACATCCTCCTCGGTGCGGTGGTGGTCCATGCGCTCATCGTGTTGCGGGACGGACTGGAGCGGCGCAACGCGCAGATCGCCGCGCAAGCGGCGGAGCTCGAGGCCCAAGCGGAGGAGCTGGCGCAGCAAAACGAGGAGATCAAAGCGCAGTCGGAGGAACTCGCTCAGCAGAACGAGGAGATCGAGGCCCAGTCCGAGGAGCTCGCGGGCCAAAACGAGGAGCTGCAGCTGGCCAACCAACAGCTCGCGAATCGCGAGGAGGTGCTGCAGGGATTGCTTGAAGCGGCGCGCACACCGGAATCCGGCCGCGCGGCGCTGGCTGATATCTGTCGGCGCGCGTTGCGCATCCTCGACAGCCCGGCGCAAGGCGTCGCCGTGCTCAAGACGCAGGGCGATCGGATCCGGATCAAGGCGCAGGCGACGGTGGGCGACATGCCGCCGGTGCCCGACAACTGGCCGATGGCGGGCTCGATTGCCGGCGTGGTGTTGAGCTGCGATCGGACGGCATACGTCTCCGATCTGCGCAAGGAGCCCGCGTTGGCGGCGCCGTTTGGCGGGCAAGGGCCGGTGTGCTCCGTGCTCGCGACGCCGATGCGCGTACGTGGGGAGCTCTACGGGCTGGTGATGGCAACCAGCACCCAGCCGGCGCAATGGACGCAGGAGCAGTTCCGGGTGATGGAATGGGTGGCGGCGCAATGCGGGCTCATCGCCGAGGCGCTGCGCTGGCAGAACGAGCTTGCGGAGCGCGCCCGCGAAACCGAAGCCGCGAACCAGGCGAAGGATCATTTTCTCGCGATGCTCTCGCACGAGCTGCGCACGCCGTTGACGCCGGTGCTCGCGGCGGCCGGCGTGCTGGAACACGACGACCGGCTCCCCCAGGATGTGCGCGAGGATCTGCGGATGATCCGGCGCAACATCGGCATTCAGAGCCGGCTGGTCGACGACCTGCTCGACCTCACCAAGCTCGAGCGCGGCAAGCTCGAGTTTGAGCCGCAGGTGCTCGACATCGCCGCGCTGCTGCACGAGACGGCGCTGATCGTGGCGCCTGATCTCGACGCGAAAGACCAGCAGATCGAGATGGATCTGTTCGCCGCGGAAGGGCAGCGCGTGGAGGGTGACGGACCACGGTTGCAGCAGGTGTTCTGGAACCTGCTCAAGAACGCGAACAAGTTTAGTCCGGCCAAGACGCGGATCGCGCTGCGCACCCGTCGGGCCGAGGGCGCGCCGGCCCGACTCATCGTGGACGTGGTGGACAAGGGTATGGGCATCGATCCGACGCACCTCGACCGGATCTTCCGGCCGTTCGAGCAGGTTGCCACGAACGGCAAACGGCGATCCGGCGAATCGGGCCTGGGCCTCGGGCTTTCCATCGCCCGCGCGATCGTCGACCTGCACGGCGGCAAGATTGCGGTCGCCTCGGAGGGACTGGGCTGCGGCGCGACGTTCAGCGTCGAGCTGCCGCTGACCGACCGGACCATGCCGCCGTTGTCTTCTTCCGGCACGCGCGGGCAGCGGCCGGACGGCACGTCCGGCGAGCACGGCTACCGGATTCTGCTCGTGGAAGATCATGGCGACACCGGCAGGCTGCTGACGCGGCTGTTGCGCAAGGCCGGGCATCAGGTGGAATATGCCGAGACCGCGGCCGCGGCGGTCGAGGTGTTTCAGCAGCTGCCGATCGATCTGCTCATTTCCGATCTCGGACTGCCGGACGAGAGCGGGCTCGATTTGATGCGCAAGCTTCGCGCGCGGCGGCCGGACCTGGTTGGCATTTGTCTGAGCGGCTATGGGATGGAGGACGACCTGCAGGCCTGCCGCGACGCGGGTTTCCGCGACCATCTGACCAAGCCCGTGGACATGCAGCGGCTGCACGCGGCGATCAGCCGGGCCGGGCGGGCGATCAACGGGAACGGCAACGGCGCGAACTGACGCGCGACGGGCGGCGGCTCAGTCGGGCAGCTTGCCGAGCAGCCGGCCGAGGAATTTCTTCGCGTAGAAAATGCTGCGTTGCCGCACCGCGCGTTCGTTGATCTCGCGGCGCAGCCCCAACTCCGGCGTGGCGGTGATCACGCGTTCGCCATCGGGATTCAGGATGATCCAGCCGAGAATCCGGCGGAGCTGCGGACGCGGGTAGCGCGCCTGCAATTCATCAAAAACGGCGCGGCCGATCTGCGCTTCCTGCAAGTCCGCGGTGACGTCGGCGATCGCGGCGACGCTCAGCAGATTGCGCGCGTGCTGCACGGGATCGGTCACCTGCCCAGGGGGCCACGCATGCAATTTTTCCAGGAAAGGGCGGATACGCTCCGCCGCGGCCGCATCGAAGGGCCGGGCCAGACGCGTGACGAGCTCGTTGTCTCCCGTGAGATCATCGAAGCGGATCTGCTCCAATTCCTCGTCTGTGATCGTCTCGTAACTCGCCCCCGCCGCGCCGATCGGGGCAAGCCGGCCCGTCACAGAGGCGGTGAGCCCGACGCCCAGCCAGGCGAGCAGCGCGACGGCGATCCATCCGCCCGCGGTGCGGCCGGCGCGGTGCAGCGGATCCCAGCGGAAAAGCTTGAGTCCCACGCCGGCCGCGGCCGCGCCGATCACGAGCAGGGCGAGCACCGCGAAACCTTCGCGGCGGAGTCCGGCGGGAGCGTTGAACGTGGATTGCAGCGCTTCGACAGCATAACGCCCGGGCATGAAACCGGCGACGCGCTGCGCCCACGCGGGCAGGACGCTCAGCGGTACGCCGACGCCGCCGATCATGATCATGGGGAGGAAGAGGCACTGACCGAGCGCCTGCACGGAAGGAACATCGTTCGCGAGCGCGGCCACGACCAATCCGAGCCCGAGAAAAGCGAACGTCACCACCAGCAACGCGGCGAACGCGGAGAACGGATGCTGCGGCAGCGGCGTGTCGTAGATCAGCCGCGCGAGGACGACCTGCAGCGCAACCGCGGTGACGACGATCACCAGCCGCGCGAGCAACGTACCGGCGAGCAGTCGAGCGGTGGAGACAGGGAGTAACCGATAGCGGCGCCAGACACCGCGTTCGCGTTCGGCGACGAGCGCGGTCGGCAGTCCGATCGACGCCGTGCCGAGAATCGTGATCGTGAGCAGTTGGCCCATCTGATCGAGAAGGAGCGGCTCGCCGCCGCGAAAGACGCTGCCGAATGCGAGCAGGAAGAACACCGGCAACAGATAGCCGTAACCGATCGCCTGCTTGCTCCGGGAGTTGAGTTGCAGCGTCACCCAGAAATGCCGGAGCGCACCGGCCCAAGGGCGTGCGCCGCTCACGGCGTGTTCCTTTCGTCGGTCACGCCGCCCTCGAGGGGGTTGGCTGGCGGCATCCACGCGCGGCCGGTGAGCTCGAGAAAAACATCCTCCAAGGTGGGACGCTGGATCTGAAGACCGATGAGCGGATTGCCGTCACGCTCGAGCTGGCGCGTCAACGCCGTGATCGTGCCGCTGACATCGCGGGTGTCCGCACACCAGCCGCCGTCGTGCGCTGCGACCGACGCGACCCCGTGCAGACCAGAGACCATCGTTGCCGTGAGCGGCTGCGCGGTGGTGAAGACGACCTTCGGCAGCGCGCGGGCGCCGGCAATGAGTTGGGACGGCGGCGCGTCGGCGACGAGCCGGCCTTCGTGCAGGATGCCGATTCGGTCGCAGAGCTGCCCGGCCTCGTCGAGTTGATGCGTGCTCAACAGAATCGTACAGCCGTCCGCGCGCAGCTGGCGAATGACGGCGTGCAATTCCCGGCGCGACTGCGGATCGAGTCCGGCGGTGGGTTCGTCGAGCACCACGAGCCGCGGCCGATTGACGAACGCGAGCGCGAGCAGCACGCGCTGTTTTTGTCCGCCCGAAAGGGTGTCAAACGCGGCGTGCGCTTTCGCGTGCAGCCCGAAGCGCTCGAGCAGTTCGTCCGGCGGACACGGCTCGGCGTAGAACGAGGCGGCGAGCTGCAGCGCCTGACGCGGTGTGATCTTGTCCTGCAGCGTGGCGGCTTGCAGCTGCGCGCCGACGATCTGGCGGACGTCTTCCGGCTGCGCGAGCGCGTCGATTCCGCCGACGTGCAGCGCGCCCGCGTCGGCGCGACGCAAGCCGAGCAGGCACTCGAGGGTGGTGGTCTTGCCAGCACCGTTGGGGCCAAGCAGCCCGAAGATCTCGCCGGCGGCCACGTCGAAGCTGATGCCTCGCAACGCCGCGAGCCGACCGTAATGTTTGGTCAGGTCGCGAATCCGAACGTCGGCGGCGAGGCGAGCTGCGGGCACGCTCGATGGCAACGGGTTCCGGCGGGCGCTGTCAATTCGCGTTCGGCGGCGGGGCGTTGCTGTGGGACCCGGTAGGGCCGGCGCTTGCCGCCGGCCAGGAACGCGTTGGACACTCTGTTTTGTTTCGCGGCTGCCGGCGAGCGGCAGCCCTACGAACGGGCAGATCGGCGGATTGGCTGCCGAGTCCCACCGACCTTTTTGCGTTTAGCGTTTGAGCCGGAGCCGTGGCCGGCTCAGACAGGGTGCGCGCATGAGAATCTATTTCATGGGTGTTTGCGGCACGGCGATGGGCAACGCGGCGCTGCTGGCGCGCGCCGCCGGCCATGACGTGCTCGGCGCCGACGTCGACGTGTATCCGCCGATGAGCACGGTGCTCGCGCAGTCGGGCATCGCGCTGCACGAGGGCTACGATGCCGCCCGGCTCGAGCGGCTCGCGCCAGATCTCGTCGTGATCGGCAATGCGATGTCGCGCGGCAATCCCGAGGTGGAGTGGCTGCTGGACACGCGCCGGTTCGCGTTCACCTCGTTGCCGGCGGCGCTGCACAGCCTGGTGCTGAACGTGCGGCGGAACATCGTGGTCTGTGGCACGCATGGCAAAACGACCACCACCGCGCTCACGGCCTACCTGCTGCGTGCGAATGGCCGCGATCCCGGCTTCCTGATTGGCGGCGTGCCGATCGATCCGCCGACGGGCAATCACCTCGGCGCGGCGGCGGATCCGTTCGTGATCGAGGGCGACGAGTACGACAGCGCGTTCTTCGACAAGCGCAGCAAGTTCATCCACTACGCGCCGCACATCGCGGTGTTGAACAATCTCGAGTTCGATCACGCGGACATCTTCCGCGACCTGGCGGATGTGCAGCGGACGTTCGTGCACCTGACGCGGATCGTGCCGCGCAACGGCTTTGTGGTGCTCAATGGCGACGACGAGAACCTGCGCGCGCTCGGCGCGTTGCCGTGGACGAACGTGGTGCGGGTCGGCACGGGCGAGCGCAACGATCTGCGCATCGAAGCATTCCGCGAATCGGCCGCGGGCGGCGAGTTTGGGTTGAGCTGGCAAGGACAGCCCTGGGCGGAAGTGCGCTGGCCGCTGCCGGGGCTGTTCAACGCGCGCAACGCGGCGATGGCCGCGACGGCGGCGCAACTCGCGCTGCTGCCCCGCGACGCGGCGCGGAGTGGACGCGTGGGCGAGTTGTTCGCGAGCGCGGCCGGCGCCGAGCGGCTGGATCTCGCCGCGCTGGCGCGTTTCCGCGGGGTGAAACGGCGGCAGGAAGTGTTGCTGGACACGCCGGCGCTGACGGTGATCGAGGATTTCGGGCATCATCCCACGGCGCTGGCGGAAACGCTGCACTCGTTTCGCGCGCGGTTTCCCGGCGCGATCTTGACGGCGGTGTTTGAGCCGCGGAGCAACACGGCGCGCACGAAGGCGCTGGAGGCGGCGTTCATGCGTTCGCTGGCGCTCGCGGACGAAGTTTACCTCGGCGCGGTGAATCGGGCGGACAAGCTCGCGGCGGGCGAGCGTTTCGACACGGTGGCGGTGGCGCAACATCTCGAGCAGCTCGGAGTGAAGGCGCACAGCGCGCCGACGAATGCGGTGCTGCTCGAGAAAATGCTCGCATACAGCGGCGCGCGCGCCGAGCGGCGGCGCGTGGTGGCGTTTTTCACCAACGGCTCGTTCGATGGGATCATCGGCAAATTCGTCGCGGCGATGAGCGGATCGTCCTCGGACGCTGCGAGCTGAGAGCAGGGGCGGCCAACCGAGCGTCCGCCGCGTGATGATGTGGTACGGGCGTTTCGCCCGTGGAGGGCACTGGGTGCGGCCGTGTGGCTTACAAGGGCTACTTCACGGGCGAGAGGCCCGTGCCACGACGGCCCGTTTTGGCGGGGCGAACATCAGCACACGTTCCGGATCGTCGGTTTTGCCGCTTGCAAGTTGATGGTATTTCAAGTCACTGCGGACGAAGTCATGGATGCCTCGTCGTTGCGGAAGCTGCTGAGCGGGTTGATCGTGTGCGCGGTGTGGTCGGTCGCCGCCGCGGCGATCGGAGCCACGGGAAAACCGACGGAAACCGCGGCGACCACGCCGACGCATGATCCGATGCTCGCGAAGATTTTCCCGTCGATCGTGCGGATCGAAGCGATCCGGCTGCGGCCCAGCGACGGCCGGCTGACCAAACAGTGGACCGCCGGCAGCGGCGTGGTGATCGCGGTCGAGGGCCGCGTGCTGACGAACGCGCACGTGACGCAAGACGGAGACTACTTCCGCTGCTACCTTTTCGATGGTTCGCACATCGACGCGAAGCTGCAGGGCCAGGATCCGCTGACCGATCTGGCCGTGCTGCAGATGGACCTGTCCCAGCGCCCGAGCGGCGCGCCCGCACTGGTGGCGGCGACGTTTGGTGATTCGGATGCGCTGCGCGCGGGCGACACGGTGTTCGCGCTGGGCAGTCCGGGGTTTCTCTCGCAGTCGGTCACGCGCGGCATCGTTTCGAATCCTTCGCTCGTGCTGCCGGAGCAAACCGCCGGGCGGATGGTGCTGCGCGGGGAAAACGTGGGCACGCTCGTGCGCTGGATTTTGCATGACGCGCGAATCTTCGGCGGCAACAGCGGCGGGCCGCTGGTGAACGCCCGCGGCGAGATTGTCGGCATCAATGAGCTCGGCGTGTTCAACTTGAGCGGAGCGATTCCCGGCAACCTCGCGCGCGCCGTGGCGGCGCAGCTCGGGAAGAGCGGCCGGGTGACGCGCGGCTGGTCGGGCATCACGGTGCAGCCGCGACTCGAGGCGAACGGCCGAGGCGCCGGCGTCATCGTCGGCGACGTGGCGGAGAACTCGCCGGCGGCGGCAGCGGGCCTGCGTCCGGGCGATTTGGTGACGGCCTGCGACGGCCAGCCGATCGAAGGTGCGGAGGAAAAGGCGGTGGCGCATTTCAACCGGCTCGAGATGAGCCGACTGCCGGGCGACGTTTTCGCGATCGACTTCACGCGCGAGGGCGCGGCGCAAACGATTCGGCTCACGCTGGCGGAACGCCAGCCGGCGCAGGCCGATGATGTCGAGATCCGCGGCTGGGGCGCCGTGGTGCGGGACCTGACGCGCGAACTCGTGCGCGAACAGCGACTGCCGGAAACCGCCGGCGTGTGGCTGGAAAACGTGCGCCCGGCGGGGCCCTGCGGGCAGGCCGAGCCGATCCTGCGGCGCGAGGACGTGCTGCTGGCGGTGGATGGCAAGCCCGTCGCGACCGTCGCGGAGTTGCGTGCGTTGACCGACCGGTTGCTGGCTGCAGCGCCGAATCACCGGCGGACCGTGCTGGCCAGCGTGCGCCGCGATGGAGCGGTGCTGAGTTCGGTCGTCGAGCTTCGCGAGACGAGTGATCACAACGTCACGCAGCAGGCGCGAAAGGCGTGGCTGGGGGCGGCGTCGCAGCCGCTGACACCGAAGCTGGGCGACCGGCTCGGAATCAAGGCGGAAGGCGGCGCGCGGCTGACGCGGATTTATCCGGGCACGGAGGCCGAAAAGGCCGAGCTGAAAGTGGGCGACGTCGTGCTCGCGCTCGATGGCGCGCCGGTCACTGCGCGGCGGCCGGAGGATACGGACGTGCTGGCGCGACAGATCCGGCAGTATCGCGCCGGGACGTCAGCGGTGTTCACGATCTGGCGGGACGGCCAGACGCGGTCGTTGCCGGTGCTGCTGGAGGCGCAGCCCACGCCGGCGGCCGAGATGCCGTGGTGGGAAGACACCGATTTGGAGTTCTCGGTGCACGACATCGCGTTCGACGATCGCGTGCGGCTGCAACTTTCGCGCGACGCGCAAGGCGTGCTCGTCGAGAGTGCGATGCCGGCAGGGTGGGCGGCGCTCGCCGGGTTGCGCAGCGACGATGTGATCGAGAGCGCCAGCGGGCGGCCCGTCACCAACGTCGCGGAGCTGCGGAGCGAGCGGGAGCGCGCCGTGGCCGGCAAGGCCGATTGGTGGGTGCTGCTCGTGCGCCGGGCGGGCCAGACGCTTTTTGTGGAGATCAACCTGAAACCCGCCCACTCGAAATCATGAAACGTTTTCCTTCGTTCGTCATCGCTGTCGCGCTGCTGTGCGGCGGTGCGTTTTCCCCGCGCACAGCGGCCGCCACGGCCGAAACGGCCGCCGCGGGTCGCGCGCTCGCGGCGCGTTACGCGGATGCCGTCGTGGGCGTGGAACTGGTGGTCACGCTCAAGGTGAAATCCGGCGGCCAGGAAATGCCGCCACGCGAACAGCGCGTGGAGGTGAATGGCGTGGTGATCGCACCGAACGGTCTGACGGTCACCTCGCTCATCGAGGTCGATCCGCAGATGGCGTTCGAAAGCATGCGGGCGCTGCAGCCGGGCCGGCCGATCGAACTGTTGGGGGTGGATTTCAAGCAGGTGAAACTCCGGCTCGCGGACGGCACGGAAGTGCCGGCGCGATTCGTGTTAAAGGATGCGGACCTTGATCTGGCGTTCATGGCGCCGGAGGACGCGACCGCGGAGGCAGGGCCAAGGAAGTTCACCCATGTCGACCTCGCGACGGCCGCGGACGGGGCGGTGCTCGATCGTTTCTTCGTGGTGAGCCGCGCTGCGAAGGTTTTGCAGCGAACGCCGTTGGTGCAGGAAACCACGGTCATCGGCATCGTGGAGAAGCCGCGTCGATTCTATCTGTTGTCGCAAAACATGCTGAGTACGGCGGTGTTCGATCCGAAGGGGGCCGTCCTCGGCGTGACGCTGCAACACCTCGCGAATGGGCGGCGAAGCGGGATGGTCGTGCTGCCGGCGGCAGACATTGCCGAGATCGCCCGCCAGGTCGTGTTCACGAAGCCTGCCGAATCAGCGGCGCCGGCTTCTCCCGCGGCAGAACCCGCCGCGGCGACGGGGGAAAGCACCCCGGACGGTGCGCCGAAGCCGTAGCTGCCGCAGGGGATGCGCGGATACGGAGCGGGCCTTCTCCGCTCCGAATAGGCTTGTCTGAATGATGGAATTGGCAACGGATGCGTAGCCCCCGGATCCGTTCCCGCTTACGATTCCGACCATGACCCCGCGCTTTCTCGAGGCGTGTCAGTCGCTGCAGTCGGCCGAAAAGGCTACTTGGGATCTTTTGCTTCGCGAGCTCCCAGACGCGGAGACGTTGTCTCCGGAGGTCCTCAACTGCGCAATGGATCAAACGCTCGACCAGCTGTGGTCGTTGTTGCGCGACGGTCCGGCCGAAGCGGGCCTGCAGCAGGCGACGTCGGCGCCGCCGCCGTTGCCCGCCGGAGGCGAGTGCCTGTTGACCACGCATCTGCCGTATTTCAACGCCGGAGAGCGCGCGCTCGAGCTCGTCGCCGGCGAGGTGCTGGAAACGGAGCCGCCGAAAACGCGCCGGGCCCATTGGCGCGACTGCGACGAGTTGTGCGCGGCGTTCAACGTACTCGTGCAGTGCCAGCTCGAGGCACTGTGCCGGCGCTGCGGTCGCGCGGCGGAGTGCCGCTATGGCGATTTGCGGGCGGTGGCGAAATTGCCGTCGCGGCATCCATTCGCCATGTCTCCGGAAGCCGGCGACGGACACGCGGCGCAGCCGGCGCGGTCACGAAAGCGCCGGGCGCACCGGGCGGAAGAGTTCGAGACGCGGAACTAGCAGCGCTGGCTCCGGCGGTCGGTTAGGCCGGTGACCTGGCCCACCACCTCAACGAGGTGGCCTACATGGCACGCTGCGGCGCGTCACTGCGCTTGGCGCGCAACCTTCCACTGGGCGGGCTTCTGTCCCGGAGGCAGCGCGAGCAGGTCGTAATCGTGATAGCCGGTGACAGTCACGTCGGCGAATTCGCCGACGGGCAACTCGCGCGGCACGTAGACGCGACCGTCGATGTCCGGCGCGTCGGCCTCGCCGCGGGCCACACCGGGTTCTTCGACGAGGACGCGCAGCGTTCGGCCGACGTAAGTCTTGCTGACGTCGGCGGCGATTTGCTTCTGCAGCGCCATCGTGCGGTGCCAGCGGGCCTCCTTGGTTTTGGCGGAGAGCTGCTCGGGCATTTTCGCGGCGCGCGTGCCGTCCTCCTGCGAATAGCGAAAGACGCCGAGCCGTTCGAATTTCGTCTCGCTGATGAACGCGCAGAGCTCGTCGACGTCGGCGTCGGTTTCACCGGGAAAACCGACGATGAACGTGGTGCGCACGGCGATGCCGGGAATGCCGGCGCGGATGCGCGCGATCAAATCACGAATATAGCCACCGCTGGTTTCGCGCTGCATCCGGCTGAGCATCGCGTCGCTGATGTGCTGGAGCGGAATATCGATGTAGCGCGCGACCTTCGGGCATTCGGCGATGGTGCGGATCAGTTCGTCGCTCCAATGCGCCGGGTGCGTGTAGAGCAGCCGGATCCAGAAATCGCCCTCGATCGCGTTGAGCTGGCGGAGCAGGGTGGTGAGCGCGGTGCCGCGGCCGGAATCGACCGGCGTGCGCGGGTTCGGCCGCTGTTCCCACGTGTCCATGCCGAAGAACGTGGTGTCCTGCGAGATCAGGTTGATCTCCTTCACGCCCTCGCGGACGAGCTGCCGGACCTCCGCGACGACGCTTTCGACGGTGCGGCTGCGATGCCGGCCGCGGATCTGCGGGATGATGCAGAACGTGCACGGGTGGTTGCAGCCCTCGGCGATCTTGACGTAGGCAAAATGCTTCGGCGTGAGCCGAAAGCGGGGCGTGTCGTAATCGGGGATGAAGGTGGACCGGCCCTCGACAAACGAAACCGGATCGTCGGTCTTCGTGCGCTCGCGGGCGTAGATTTCCTGAATGATCGGGGCGACCTTGGTGACCTGGTCGAGGCCGATGAACGCGTCGACCTCGTCGTGCAGCGAGGAGGAGAGGTCCTTGGAGAACCGCTGCGACATGCAGCCGGCGACGATGAGCTTCTGTTCCTTGCGGCGCTTGCGCAGGCCGCGGTGCTGGTGGACTTCGAGGATGTGGCCGATCGACTCCTCCTTGGAGGAATCGATGAACGAGCAGGTGTTGACGATGACGACGTCGGCCTTCTCGGCCTCGGGGATGACGGCCATGCCGGCCTGGTGCAGGTGGCCGACCATGATCTCGCTATCGACGAGATTCTTGGCGCAACCGAGGGAAATCAGACTGACCTTGATCATTCAGGGAGGTGTGTGGTGGCGTCCGTTGATGCGGTCGAGGACGCCCAAATAAAACGGCCCCGACGCTGCGGGGCCGCGATCGGAAAAAAGGGAGGGTGCGCGAGCTTACTTCTTCTTTGCGGCGGTCTTGGCCTGAGCCTTCTTGCGCTTCAAGTAGGCGGCGCGGCGTTTACGTTTGATGACCTTGTTCAGTTGTTGGCCCATGGTTGGAGAGAGTGAACGGGCGATGTTTCATAGCGTCGGGATCGAGTCAAGCGCTGCGGAAGGAGTGTGACCGTCTTCAAAGCAGCTCTGAAAGCGAATCTGCCCCGATGAGGAGCACTCGTCTGCCAAGGTGGAGTGAGCTACTTAGCGGCCTGGGCAATTCTGTACTGCTCTGAAATCTTTGTCAGGTCATGCCCAATGCTTTCCACGCCAAGCGGGTTGGTGGGATGCGCATTACTAGACTCGAGACTCCTGTCGATCAGACCTTCCCGACGCAATTCTTCCAGGATTCCTGTGACACGCCAAGAGTAGCGTTCAGTGTACGTCGCGACAGTTGTGCGAGAGTAGCTAATCTGCCGCTCGTAGTTGAGCCTGTCGGATGGCGGGCCATACGGTGGCTCTGATTTCTGACGGTCTGCCGAGAATTGAAGAATCTCGCGGGCTAGAGAGATCGCGCGGAAATAGAGATCCTGTGTTTGCCGGTCTGAATCTGGCTCATTAACGGCGACATGCGTGATGAATGTCGAGCCGGCTCCGCCTTGCTGAACTTGGCCCACTGTTCCAGCGACTACCTTGCTGGAACTATCGGACATCTGTGACGTTACTTCTGGAGCCGGCGTTTTGGCGGTCGCGGGTGTTCTCCACCACAAGATCCATAGCCCGGCAAAGAAAACACCGGCCCACACGATCGTAATGATGATCTTAATTGGGACAGGTGCTTCGGTAAATCTGTCGAGTTGGAGCATGGGGCTCTGATAACGTGGGCTGTTAGTGCAAGCAATAGTGGAGCTGTAGTAGCCATAGTGCATCGGTGACCACCAAACTTGGATTGCGCATAACGGTGCGAGCGATCGTGACCCCTGCCGGCAAAGTCGGGACGGAGGGGAACTGCCCCGTTGAGAGTAGTCCGACCCCGAGAGCGTGCCGGAAATCGCACTGGCGTTTTCGGCCGGACGACAGAGAACGAAGTGATGAAAACCGTCGTCCTTGGAATGCTGGTTCTCGGATTGGTTGGCCGGATGGCCGCGAGCGACGTGAATTCGCTGACTGAGGACGAGGCGCGGGAGGGGTGGCGGCTGCTATTTGACGGGAGCTCGCTCGACGGGTGGCGGGGATTCAAGAGCGAGCGGCCAGACAAGAACTGGCGCGTGGAAGACGGCGCGCTGGTGTTGCGCGGCAAGGCGGGCGACCTGGTCACGCAGGAGGCGTTTGGCGATTTCGAGCTGACGCTGGAATGGAAGGTCGCCGAAGGCGCCAACAGCGGCGTGATCTACCGCGTCGGTCTGGGCGAGGCGAACACCTTCACGACCGGACCCGAGTATCAGGTGCTCGACAACGTGAAGGCGCACGACAACCACCCGGCGAGTCATCGCGCCGGTGCGCTCTACGATTTGGAGGGCATCGAGGAGGACGTCACCCGGCCGGTCGGCGAGTGGAATCAGGCGCGGATCGTGGTAAGTGGCTGGCGGGTGCAGCACTGGCTGAATGGCCGGCAAATCGTCGACGTCGATCTCGCGAGTCCGGCGGGAAAGGCGCTGATCGCCGCCAGCAAATTCAAGCATTGGGAAAAATTCGCTTCGCTCGCGCGCGGCCACCTCGCGCTGCAGGATCACGGCGACGTCGTGAGCTATCGCGCGATCAAGCTCCGCGAACTGAAGTAGGCGGAATCCGGAGTCGCCGCTGGGCTGGTGACTGGTGTTGTAGCCGAGGTCGCTGACCTCGGCGGCCGGGCTCAGCGAGCCCGGCTACATCGGCGGCAATGAATTCGAGCGGCGACGCCCTTGTCGCCGCAGACGCGACGAGGGCGTCGCGTCTCCATCTAGAGCGGATGCGGCCGGGGCGCATCTCCATTTCACTCGTCGCGGCGGGCTGCGCTGGCGGAGCTGCTATTCCGCCAGCGGTTCGCCACCGACGATTTTGTTTCCCTCGCGATGCCAGTGGTAGAGCAGCGGAGATTTCGTGCGCTCGAGCTGCTTGAAGAGCGCGGGATCGGCGCGCTTCGGGAGTTCGAGATCGGCCAGGCCGGCGGCGTCGCAGCTGAGCACGCGCGCGTAGGGCTTGAAATGTTCGGCTCGGCCGATCACGCGCGAAAGCTCCACCGATTCGGCTGGCACGGGAGTTTCTCCGGCGCGCGCGATCGACGCGGGTGCGTCGGTGGAAGCGGCGGTGCGTTCCGTCGCGAAGAATGCGTAGGGCAGGCTGCGGAGATCGATACCGGCGCGCTGACCGAATTTCACCCAGTCGGAATCCGCGTGGATCCCCGCAGGTGGCGGGGCGAAGAAGTGGCACCAGTCGCGTTCGCGGCCATCGCGGAACATCGGGCATCCGAGCTGGTGCGTGCACGGGGCGATGACGCGGTGGGTCGGGAGCAACGCGTCGCGAATTTGTCCGAGCCGGCGGCTGATCTCGTGGGTGCCCGGCTCGACCCAGAGCATGGCGTCGGCGCGTTCCAACATCGCGCGCAGGGAGGCGAGTGCGTCGACGGAAAGTTCGTTGAGGACGTGACTGATCAGCAACAATCCGAGCGGTTCGTCGCTGGCGAGAAACCCCGGTGTCACCGGGGAGACCTGCAGCGAGGGGAACGCTCGGCTCGCGGCTGCGGCGGCGAAATCGGCCGCGACGGGCGAGTGATCCCAGAGCAGCAACTCGTCGAAGGTCGCCGCGCCGAAGAACTCGACGACGCGACGGCCGGCGATGCCGCTGCCGCAGCCCCAGTCGAAGATGCGGCGCGAGCGCGGGCTCCAGCCGCGCAGTCGGAGCTCGCGCAAGACGTGGTCCCATTTCCAGCCGATCCGCTCCCCGTAGGTGAAATCATAGGACGCGAGATCCGAGGCGTTTTGCCAGTAGTGCCCGCTGGCGGCGCCGCCGCGCAAGAATCCGTCGCGCAGCCGGTCCAGCGCGGGCCAATCGAGTTCGTCCCAAGTCATCGGCCGCAATTCCGCACCAATCCGGCCCGGTTCGCCAATCCCAAAGACGGGTCTGACGCTCGTCGAGCGTCCCGGCACAGCTGCAGCCGTGCGTGGAACGCGGGCGCCGGCGGCAGGGACGGCGCGACGGAGAGACCACGGGCGAGACGCCCGTGCCACGAAGAGGCGCGAGCGCGAGACGGAGAGGCGAGGCGACAGGCTGCGTGCGAAGGCATCACGGGCGAGACGCCGGTGCCACGCGTTAGCCGAGCGTGAAGCCGAGATGCGACGCAAGCCGCTGTGTGCGGATGCCGTAGAAACCCGCGAACTCGCGGATGCGCGCGGCACGGGCGGCGTCGCCCGGGGCGTGGGCCTTGACGGCGGTGATCATCAGGTTCTTCGCCGTGTGCTCGGTGGAGATGAACTCGAAGACCTTGGTCCGATAACCCGCCCATTCGAGCAACTGCGCGCGCAACGCGTCGGTGACGAACTCGGCCTGGCGTTCCTGAAAAATTCCGTGACGCAGCGCGTCGGCCAGCACGCGCGGGGCGGCGAGTTGCGGGCGCAGTTCCTTCTGGCAGCAGGGCGAGACGACGAGCAACCCGGCGTTGGCGGCGAGGCCCTGGGCGAGCGCGTCGTCAGTGGCGGTATCGCACGCGTGCAGTGCGATCAGCACGTCGATGCCGGAAAGTTCGGTGCTCGCAATCGTGCCCGCGGTGAATTGCAGACAGTGATCGAGATGGTGCTCCCGTGCGATCCGGTTGCTCTCCGCGACGAGCTCGGGCCGGAGTTCCACGCCGACAACCCGGGCGCGCTCGCCCAGCAGCGCGGCGACGGCGAAGGTGAGATAGCCCTTGCCGCAGCCCATGTCGACGATCCGGAGGGGGGACGGAGGGAGTTGAGAGTTGAGAGTTGAGGGTTGAGTGGCCGGAGAGGGGTCCGAGTGTGGCGCGACGCTCGCCAGACCAGATTCGGCCAACAAGTGGGACAGAACTTCGGCGAATCTCTGAATCTGGCGGAACTTGTCCGCCATGCCCTCGCGCGGCTGGCCGCGATCGTTCGTCACGCCGAGCGCGCGAAGCCAAGGCGCATCGGCCGGAATCAGGTGAGACTTCGAACGATCATGTGTGATGGGCGGCGGCGAGGGCGCCGCGGCTCCAGAGATTTTCTTCGTTCGCAGGCGGGCGGGTCCGTCGGGCTGGCACTCGAGCTGCGCGGTCGCGGTGGAGGTGAAGAGATGCGCGTCGAGAAAGTCGGTGCCGACAAGCCGATCGAGGTCGGCGAGCGCTTCGGCGGGCGGGTGGTTCTTCGTCACGTCGCGGGTGGCGTGGCGCCAGAGAAACGTCAGATGGGGACCGCTCTTGAGCGTGATCGGTCGGACAAACAGATTGCGCAGCGACGCGTCGGCGCCGCGGTATTTCCCCAGCGTGAGCTTTTGCAGCGTGTGCGACTCGACGGCGGCACGCAGCAGGGCGAAGAAACGTTCACGGGGAGAAGCAGTCATCGGACGGGCCGTGAGCTCGGAGGAGTCGCGGCGCGGCGAGGAGTGGACGCGGCCGACAGGAGGGATGACAAATCAAAACGGGCGAAGCCGACGTTCGAACGTGGGGCGGGAAGAGAGCGGGCAGGATTCCCGCGCTCCCACGCAAGCGGGTGCGAAGGATCGAGGTGGAGCGCGTTGCACTCAACGCACCAAGCAGCGGCCGAGGGCGGCCACGCTCTCACGCAGGCGTACTCTCGCGCGAGCGGCGGCGACCCCGGCTACGGCACAAAATCGGTCGTGATCGCTTGCGCGGTGGTGACTTTGCCGGGTTTCAGGATGCCGAGTTCCTCCAGTTGGCGGATCTGCGTGTCGAAGCGTGCGGGATCGAGCCGGCCGATTTGCGTGACGCCGCCGCTCGCATCGCGCCCGGTCACGAGTTTCTCGGCGATGATCTTTTGCCGGGAGAACGCCATGAATTCGTCGGTGTTACTTGGATTCGCCGCCTTCAACGCGGCGTGTGCGGGAGTGGGGTCTTCCTCGAGGTAGCTGCGCCAGCCGCGAAGGTAGGCGCGCACAAACGCCCGGAGCGCGTCGGGATGGTCGCGCGCGAACTTGCGGCTCGTGACCAGCACGGCGTACGCGCGGAAGCCGGCATCCCACGTCGACAGGAAGCGGGGCATCTCGCCCCCGGCCTTCACGATGTGATGTGGCTCGGCGATGAAGTAGCCCTGCTGAATGGCTTCCTTGTTGCCCAAAAATGCGGCGACCGAAAACGTCTGCGGCACGACCGCGAACTTCAGCTGGTATTTTTTTTCGAGAAACGCGAGGAACGCCCACTCGGGTCGGGCGATGATCGTCTTCCCTTGCAGGTCCTCGAACCGATGCACCGAACTCGCCGCGTTGACGAGCAGCCCGGAGGGATCGTCTTGGAACACGGCCGCGAACTGCAGGACGGGCAGCCCTTCGGCCTGTTGGAGGAGCGTGTTGGTGCTGTCGGCCTGACCGATGTCGGCGCGTCCGGTCGCGACCTTCGGCATGACGAGCGCGTTGGGCCCGCCGGGCAGGAGCGTCACGTCGAGTCCCTCCTCGCGGAAGAAACCGAGCGCCTGCGCCTGGTAAAATCCGCCGTGCTCCGGCTCGGGCATCCAATCGAGTTGGACGGTAAGCTTCGTCAGCGGTCGATCGGCGCCGTGCATCCAGAGGGCGAGGGCGAGGAAGGTGAGGGCGAGGGGGAGGGGGCGTTTCATCGGGAAAAGTTGGGTCGTGGGCGGCGGCTATTTGTCGGCGGGGTCGAAGGAGTCGTGCCAGTGACGAAGCGCGAGCCGGCTTGCGCCGAGCACGAAGCCGACGAAGACGAAGCCGAGCACGCACGTGACCGCGGCGGTGGCGAAGAGCGCGGCGTATTTCGCCTGGCTCGAATAGATCAAGGCTTGAAATCCGAGCCCGCCGCCATCGCCCGCGGAACTGCCGGCGGTGTAATCGCCCACCAGCGCGCCGATCGGCGCGAGCGTGGCGGCGATCCGCAAGCCGGTGAAGAAATACGGCAGGGCCGCGGGCAGGCGCAGCAACACCAGCTGTTGGAAACGCGATGCGCGCCACATCCGAAAAAGATCGACGAGGTTGCGGTCGGTCGAGACGAGGCCCTGGGTGGTGTTCACCGCCAAGGGAAAGAAACAAATCAGGAACGTGATCAACACGACGCTCGGCAGGCCCGGGCCGACCCAGAGGATCAGGATCGGGGCGGCGATGATGATCGGCGTCATCTGCAGCAGCATCAGATAAGGATACAGGCTGATCCGAACGATGGGAGAGAGCGACAGTACCACCGCAGCGAGGATGCTGACGCCGATCGCCAGCGCGAAGCCGAGCAGCGCACCGTAAACGGTATTGAGCGTGGCGCGAACGAGATCGGTTCGGTATTCGCCGAAAGCGCGAAGAACGGCGTCGGGCGCAGGCAGCAGGAACCGACTGTCCTCGCTGAGCCAGAAGTGTACGCCATACCACAGCGCCACGAACGCGACGCCCGTCGCGACGGTGAGCAGCAAAGGTAGCAGGCGGCGGGGCATGGGGCGAATGAGGCGAGAGCGGAGGAAGGTTGAGAGATGAGGGTTGAGAGTTGAGAGAGGAGACGAGTGGACTGGGAACGGGTTGAGAGTTGAGGGATGAGAGTCGAAGGCCCTGAGCTTGTCGAAGGGTTGAGCCCGGAGAGGTCAGGCGACCGGGCGCGGAGATTCTGCTTGGCGGAGCACGCGGGAGACCTCGGTGACGAGATCGTGATAAGCGCGCGACAGCCGCGTTTCGGCGGTGCGGGGATAAGGGAGGTCGACGGGCACCTCGGCGGCGATCCGGCCGGGTGCACTGGACAGCACGACGATCCGGTTCGAGAGGAACACCGCCTCGGCGACGGAGTGCGTGACGAAAAACGCCGTCCACGCCTGCTGCTCGCGAATGGCGAGCAATTCCTCGTTGAGCCGCTCGCGCGTCATTTCGTCCAGCGCGCCGAACGGTTCGTCGAGCAGCAGCAGCCGGGGCGCGAGGGCCAGGGCGCGGGCGATCGACACGCGCATCTTCTGCCCGCCCGAGAGTTGTCGCGGGTAGGCGGGGCCGCGATCGCCGAGCCCCACGAGCTCGAGTACGCGCTGGCGGGTGGCGACGCGCTGGCCGCCGGGAATGCGGCGCAGTCGGAGCGGCGCTTCGACGTTTTTCGCGACGTTGAGCCAGGGCAGGAGCGTCGATTCTTGAAAGACAAACGCCAGATCAGCCGCGGCGGCTTCCGGGGAGCGGCCGCCGATGGTCAGCGAGCCATGAGTGATTGGACTAAGGCCCGCGATCAGGCGCAGTAGCGTGGATTTCCCGCAGCCGCTGGGGCCGATCAGGCCGATGAAGTCGCCGGCGGCCGCGGTGAGCGAAATCTGCTCCAGCACGGCCGGGCCGTCGCCGAAACGTTTGGTAACCTCTTGAAACTCGACCAGCGGCGATCGCTCCATCGCGGGCAAACAGAGGCCGGAAGCCCGCGAGAGCAAGGGGGAAGCAAATCTTACGGCCGTCGCATGGGCCAGGAACGCCGCTGGCGTTTCTGCAATTGCAAGCAAAGAGCGATGGCGCGCCAAAACTATTTCGTTTGTCTCCTTCCGCCCCCGGGGTGGTGATCAGCGCGGCCCTTCGGCTGGAGATCTCGCCGGTGTCGATCGGGACGGCGCCCGGAGCGACTTGGCGAGGATCGACGCGGGACGGGCCGCGACCCCCAAAAAAGGCTCGGCGAGTTTACCCCCGGTCATGCGGATCTACCCTCACGGTTTCGCGTTGCGGACAACGTTGGTCTACGCGGCGGCGGCGGCGCTCTGGATCACGTTTTCAGATTGGGCGGTGTTGCTCCTCGTGCAGGATGTCCCTGCGGCGGCCCGGCTCTCGATTTACAAAGGTTGGGCCTTCGTGGCGGTGACGTCACTGCTGCTCTACGGCGTGCTGCAGCAGTGGATGGCGCGGCTGAAGCGGCAGCTGGACGAGCAGGCGAAGATCGAGGTCGAGCTGCGGCAGTGGGCGGATGCGTTCAACCATTGCGCGCACGGCATCGCGATCGGCATTCCGGCCACGAATCGTTTGTTGGCCTGCAACCCCGCGTTTGCCGCGATGCACGGCTTCACTGTCGCCGAGATGAATGGCCGGGACGTGTTGACCCTCTATGTGCCGAGCGATTGGGAACACGTGCGGCGCAATGTGGCGATCGCCGACCGTGACGGACGCGTGCAATTCCAGGCGAACAGGGTGCGCAAGGACGGCTCGGTCTTCACGGTGCAGGTCGACCTGGTCTCGGTCCGCGACGCGAACGAAGCACTGCTTTACCGCGTGACCACCGTGCAGGACGTGACCGAGCGCAACCGGGCGGAGGCACAACGGAGGGAGAGCGAGGATCGGTTCCGCGCGGTGGTCGAGAACATCCACGAGGTGTTTTGGATTCACGACCCCAGCCATATCCGGATCGTCTATGTGAGTCCGGCCTTCGAAAAGATCTGGGGGCGGCCGTGCGCGGAGGTGGTAAACTGGGATTCGGAGACGTGGCTCCAGACGCTGCACGCGGACGACCGCGAGCGGTTGCGCCGCGTCGTGCAGGGGGGGACCCCTGAGGGCTACGACGAGCAATATCGAATTTTGCGGCCGGACGGCACGGAACGCTGGGTGCACGACCGGTCGTTCCCGGTCAAGGACGGCGCCGGGCGCGTGGTGCGGATCGTCGGGGTGGCCCAGGACATTACCGAACGCAAACAGCTCGAGTCGCAGTTTCTGCGGGCGCAGCGGCTCGAGGCGATCGGCACGCTGGCCGGCGGCGTGGCGCACGATTTGAACAACATTCTCGCGCCGATGCTGATGGCCGCCGGGCTGTTGAAGGAAAACATCACCAACGAGCACGATCGCGAAATGCTCTCGATGGTGGAGCGCAGCGCGCGGCGCGGCGCCGACATCATCCGGCAGTTGCTGACCTTCAGCCGTGGCGTCGAAGGCTCGCGGCTTGCCCTGCAGATCCGGCATCTCGTGCGGGAGATGATGGGGATCATGCGCGAGACGTTCCCGCGCGAGATCACGCTGATCGATCAGACCAAGGGCGAGCTCTGGCCGGTGGTCGCCGATGCGACCCAACTGCACCAGGTGTTGGTGAACCTCTGCGTGAATGCACGCGACGCCATGCCGCACGGCGGGACGCTCGCGATCAGCGCGGTGAACGTCGAATTCGTGGCGGGCGATGCGCAGTTGCCGCATGACGCCCCGCCAGGCTCTTACGTGATGCTGTCGGTGAAGGACACCGGCGTCGGCATGACCCCGGAGATCATGGAGCGAATCTTCGATCCGTTCTTCACGACGAAGGACCTGGGCCGCGGCACGGGGCTGGGGCTTTCGACCGTGCTCGGAATCGTGCGCAGCCACGGCGGGTTTGTGAACGTGTCGAGCGAGGCGGGGAAGGGCAGCGACTTCCGCGTCTACCTGCCCGCGTCGCGGGCCGAGGTGGCGGAACCCGCGGCCGAACCGGCTGAGCCGTTGCCGCTGGGCCACGGCGAGCTGATCCTAGTGGTCGATGACGAGGAGCCGATTCGCGATGCCACCCGGCACGTGCTGGTGAAACAGAACTATCGCGTCGTGACGGCGACGGACGGCAAGGAAGCGGTGACGGCTTTTCTGGATCAGCGCGACAACGTGCAGTTGCTGCTGACCGACATGATGATGCCCCAGATGGGGGGCGCGGCGCTGATTCGGGCGCTGCGGTTGCTCAATCCGCAGCTCAAAGTCATCGCCACCAGCGGGCTGGATTCCCACGCGGGTGACGGCGAGCTGGCTGAGCTCGGGCTCAGCGACATCCTGCCGAAACCATGCGGACCGAAGGCGTTGATCGAGTCGATCCAACGGGCATTGATGAGAAACTGAGCGGGTCCTAGCGGGTGGGATGCGTACCGGGCTAATGTTTGCCGCAGTTTCGCTTTGCGGTGCGCGCCGGGGCTGGCGAAAACAACCGCTCAGGTTCCCCAATCACCTTACCGACTATGAGCCTCTTCATCGGCATTGATTCCGGCACACAGAGTGTCAAAGCGATCGTCCTCGATCTCGAGACCCGCAAGGTCGTGGCGGAGGCGCGCGCGCCTCACCAGTTGATCGAAGGGCTGCCCGTTGGGCACATGGAGCAGCACCCGGAGGATTGGACCTCCGCGCTCGACTTCGTGATCGGCGAGGTGGTGGCGAAGATCGGGGCCGAGCAGGCGAAGCGCGTGCGCGGGATCGGCGTGTCCGGCCAGCAGCACGGCTTTGTGCCGCTGGACGAGAACGGCGCAGTCATCCGGCCGGCGAAACTCTGGTGCGATACGAGCACGGCGCCGGAATGCGCGATCATCACGAAAAAACTCGGCGGGCCGAAGGCGGCGATCAGGAAGACCGGCAATCTGATTCTGCCGGGATTCACCGCGCCGAAAATCCTCTGGCTGAAGCGCCACGAGCCCGAGAACTACAAGAAGCTCCGGCACGTGCTGCTGCCGCACGACTATCTCAATTTCCACCTCACCGGGAATTACTTCATGGAGTTCGGCGACGCTTCGGGCACGGCGATGATGGACGTGCGGACGCGCAAGTGGTCGAAGGACGTGATCGCTGCGATCGATCGGAAGCTGGCCGACTACCTGCCGCCGATTTCCGAATCGCATCAAGCCGCAGGCACGCTGCGCGCGGAGCTGGCGGCGAAATACGGACTCTCGACTGACGTGGTCGTCAGCGCCGGCGGTGGCGACAACATGATGGGCGCGATCGGCACCGGCAACGTGGCGCCGGGCGTGGTGACGGCGAGCTTCGGCACGAGCGGCACGATTTACGCGTTCGCGAGCAAGCCGGTGATTGATCCGCAGGGCGAGATCGCGGCGTTCTGCTCGTCGACCGGCGGCTGGCTGCCATTGCTCTGCACGATGAATGTCACGACCGTGACGGAGCAGATCCGCACGCTGTTCGGGCTCGACGTGCGCGCGCTCGACGATTCCGCGGCGAAAGCGCCGGCGGGTGCGAACGGGCTGATCCTGCTGCCGTATCTGGCCGGCGAGCGCACGCCGAACGTGCCGGACGGCTCGGGCGTGTTCTTCGGGTTGAACCAGAAAACCTTCAACGCAGCGCACCTGAACCGTGCCGCGATGGAGGGCGTGACCATGGGCATGAACTACGGTCTGCGCCGGCTCGCAACGCTCGGGGTGAAGGCGAAGGAAATTCGCGTCACGGGCGGCGGCTCGAAGTCGCCGTTCTGGCGGCAGATGATGGCGGACATCTTCGGCGTGCCGGTGGTCGGCATGGTCGAGGATGAAGGCGCGGCGCTTGGCGGCGCGTTGCAGGCCGCGTGGTGCGTGGCGATCCGCGACGGCAACAAGAAGGCAAAGCTGACGGATTTCACCACGGGCACGGTGGCGCTGGACGAGTCGACGCGGTGCACGCCGAACAAGGCGAACGTCGCGCGTTACCGCGAACTGCAGGCGTTGCAGGACAAGCTCAGCCTCGCGCTGCGCGAGGTGTTTGCCGACCAGCGCGCGCTGGCGAACAAGGCCTGAGTCGAGCGCGGGGAGCGCGAACGTCGGGCCGGCCGGCTGAATAGGCGCGGCCGGGGACGGCCGCGCTCCCACGCACGCGTGTTCGTGAGCCGAAGGAGCGTCGGCCTCCAGCTGATGGCGACGTCGCGGTTCGGGGCCGGGCTGAAGCCGGCTACAACGCCCGGGCCACGCGGCGGAAGTGGTAGCCCATGATTGCGAGCTCGAGCGCGAAACGGAACTTGGTCGGTCGTTTCACGAGTGTGCCCCAAAAGAGCCGCCAGTATCCGATCCGGCCGCGGTGCCAGACCCCGAGCAGCCAGAGCGATTTCAGGAAGGCCACGAGGTCGGCGCGGCTCAACCGGAGCCGCGGTCCCTTCGGCTGATAGTTGCGGAGGAAGGTGCGGATCCGGGCGTAGTAGTCGCGCGGCCGGTAGAGTCGGTGCATCAGCTCGCGGTAGCCCTGCTGCAGATACTCCCGACTCAGCTTCGGCACGAAATTCAGTTCGGCCTGAGTGTTGTTGCCGGTGCTCTCCGCTTCGAGCCGACCTTCGCGCTTGAGCCGCATCCAGAGTTTGGTGCGCGGCAGCGCGGTCAGCAGTCCCACCATCGCGATCGCGACGCCCGAACGTTGGATGAAATCGAACTGGCGCTTGAAGATGTCGGACAGGTCGCTGTCGAACCCAACGATGAACCCGCCCATGACCTCGAGTCCCGCATGCTGCAGCGTGTGCACGGCGGAGACCAGATCGCGATTGCGGTTCTGCACCTTGTGGCATTCCTCGAGCGCATCGGCGGAGGGCGTTTCGATGCCCACGAACACCTTCGTGAACCCGGCGGCAACCATCAGCGCGCAGAGTTCGGGGTCGTCAGCGAGGTTGACCGAAGCCTCGGTGAAGAAGCCCATTTTGGGGTTGGTCCGCCGCCGCCACTCGATCAGCGCTTCGAGCAGAGCACGGGTGCGGCGCTTGTCGCCGATGAAGTTGTCGTCGACGACGAACACCATGTCGCGCCAGCCGTGGCGACGCAGCACTTCGAGTTCCTCGACGAATTGTGCGGGCGTTTTCGTGCGCGGCACACGGCCGTTCATCACGATGATGTCGCAGAATTCGCAGTCGAATGGGCAG
Organism: Opitutus terrae PB90-1; assembly: GCF_000019965.1. Classification (GTDB taxonomy): domain Bacteria; phylum Verrucomicrobiota; class Verrucomicrobiia; order Opitutales; family Opitutaceae; genus Opitutus; species Opitutus terrae. The sequence goes on along the minus strand of NC_010571.1, from coordinate 4,631,941 downwards.
CCGCGGGAAAACTGTGCGGCCATCGTGACATAGTGACGGACGTTGATCAGGTCCCAACGCGGCACCGGTGTCTGCGTGATGGTCGGGAACCGCGGCGCCTGATAGCTCGGTTGCAAGTCGCCAGAAACGAGATCGGCGACGAGCTGCGGCATGATCTCCTCCGCCTCGCCGAGCACGAAGTGGGCGATCTCGGGGAACTTTTCGTGTCCGGTCGTGAACAGCGGGCCACCGCCGATCACGCGTTTGCCGAGGGCGGCACAGCGCGCCACGATCTCGTGCACGGATTCCTGGTGCACGAGCATCGCGCCAATCAGGACGTAATCGGCTTCGCGGAGAAGTTCGTCGCGGAGCCGTTCGACGTTGAGGTCGACGAGCCGGAGCTTCCAGTCGCGCGGCAGCATGGCGGCGATCGTCAGCAGGCCGAGCGGCGGGAAGGCGGCTTTCTTGGAGACGAAGCGCAGGACGTGTTTGAAACTCCAGAACGTGTCGGGAGTCTGAGGGCTGACGAGCAGGATGTTCATGAGGACGAGCGAGCTGCGAGCTGCTGGAAGCCTCCAGACCGTCGACCGTTTGGTAGGATTAGGCTAATCCAAATGCCACGCAGATTTTGGCGTTTAGCTGCGCACGGGAGACGTGAACGGCATGGCAACCCGGAGCGGGCATCCTGCCCGCAATCGCGACAGAGGCCTGCGCTCCGGGGCCGCGTTTTCCGGCTACTCCATCACGCGCTTGCCCATGATGATCACGTCGCGGTCGATGCCATCGAGTTGGGCTACGCCGGGCAAGTGCGCCCAGCGGCCGAAGCCGTGGGCGGCGAAAAGTTTCAGGCTCGGCTCGTTGTGGGCGAAGATGTAGCCGAGCAGCACGCGGATCCCGAGCTTCGGCGCATGCCGCATCGCCCGGGTGAGCAGCATCCGGCCAAGTCCGCTGCCGCGCCGCGCCTTGGTGACGTAGATCGCCAGCATCGCGGTGCCGTCGTAAGCCGGGCGCGGATAAAAGGTGTCGAAGCTCAGCCACGCGATCACGGCGCCGTTTTCCTCGACCACCCAGACCGGATGATGCGCGGGATTGTGCAGTTGCAGCCAGGGCAGCCGGCTTTCGACGGTGACGAGATCCAGATCGGCCGTGACCATCCGGCCGGGGATGATCTCGTTGTAGATCGAGACGATCGCCGGGAGATCGGACGCCTGGGCGTCGCGGACGATGATGCCGGGGGGTAGTACCTCCGGGTCGACCGGCGTCATTTCGTGGGGGCCGCGGCGGGCGTGGTGAACTCCATCTTTTCGCGGAGTTCGATGAGCCGCTGCCGCAGGATCTCATCCTCCTCGGCCGGCGTCTTGTTGTAGGTCGAGCGTTCGAGCACGCGCTCGGCGAGTTCGATGCTGAGCACGTAGATCCATTCGTTGCGCACGAACAGCAGATTGCCGCGCTTGGCTTCGGGCGGCCGCTCGCCGGGGCGAACGAAGGTGAGCCGGTGGTTGAACATCGAGCCGCCGGGCAGGAGCGTGTAAACCAACAGCGCGCCGTCGCCGATCGACGGAGCGAACTTTGCGCTTTCGACGCGCGTGCCCGGAATGCTCTGCTGGAAATCCGGCATCACGAAATTGCCGAAGAAATAGGCGAGGTAATCCTTCAGCCCGCGCGTCGAGAGTTCCCAGCGCTGCGTCGCATCCATCGGAAACGCCGCGATCGTGCTGAGTACGTTGAAATCGTCCTGAAACGTCACGACGTTGTCCGTATCCATGACGCGGCCACCGAGCTCCGGCAGAACGGGAATGGTGACGCGGAATGCGCCGGTCGGTGAGGCATACGTTCGGCCCTCGATCTTGCCGAGCAGATCCACCGGCTCGCCGGTCTGGGCGAACGCCGGGACACTGAGGAGGGCGAGAGCAAGAAGACAGGAGCGAAGCATCTTCATACGTGTAGCGGTTGCGCCGCCGCTTTCAAGCGCGGTCAGGATTCTCTAACCTGCAGCGCACGCCAAAGTTCCGTCGGAATTGCTTCGGGTCGGGTAAGCGACGACAGTCCGGCCGCGGTGAGACGAGCCAGCCAGCTGGCACCGTGATCGGGCAAACGGTCGCGGAGCAGCCCGCCGATCTGCTTGCGGCGCTGCTGAAACACGGAACGGATCAGCGCCTTCACCTCCGGGGTGAATACGAAGGGCTCGGCGCGGCGGACGAGGTGCAGGAGATAGGAATCCACGTCCGGTCGCGGGAAAAAGCAGCTGGCCTCGACGCGATGACCGGGTGCGACCTCGTAGGCCGATTGCAAGAACACCGAGATCGCGCCGAATGATTTGGAGCCGGGCATGGCCACGTAGCGTTGCGCCGCCTCCTGCTGAAGCATCAGCACCATCCGCTCCGGCAGAGGCCCCCCGAGCACCGCGTCGAGCCAAGGGGTGGCGATCGCGTAGGGCAGATTGGCGACGATCTTGAACGCTGCGGCGTGAGCGGCCGGCAGATCGGCAAGGGGATGCTCGACGGCGTCGGCTTCGAGCAGGTGAAAGGTATCCGGATGCCGCGGCTGCAGCGTGGATGAGAGGTGGGCGTGCAGCGTGCGATCCTTCTCGACGGCCCAGACCTCCGCGCCGGCCTCGAGCAGTGCGCCCGTTAAGGTGCCCAGACCCGGACCGATCTCGACCACCGCGTCGCCGCGGCGCACCTGCGCGAGTTCAAGCGATTTCCGGACGATGTTCCCGTCGACCAGGAAATTCTGGCCGAGAAACCGCTTCGGTTGATGCCCAAGTTGGGCGAGCAACTCACGGGTGGCGGTGGGGGTGAGGGGCATGAGACGGAGGCTAGAGCTGAGAGCGGAGGGTCTAGAGCGGAGAGGAGAGCGCGCGGCAGGTTGAGAGATGAGGGTTGAGAGTTGAGCGGCGAATCGAGCTGGACCGTTAGGAAAATCCGAAACCTCGCGCGGGGCTCTGCCCCTCGGGGCTCGGGCAATCAACGCGCGCGGAACTCGGCGATCAGCGCGGCGGGATCGGGCGCTTTCATGAGCGCTTCGCCGACGAGCACGGCGTGCGCGCCGACGGCGTGCACGCGCCGCGCGTCGGCGCCCGTGAAGATGCCGCTTTCACTCACGGCGATCACGTCGCGCGGGAATTGCGGGATCAGCCGTTCGCTGAGCGCCAGGTCGGTCTTGAAGACGGCGAGGTCGCGATTGTTCACGCCAATGATCCGCGCGCGATGATGCAGGGCGCGCTCGAGCTCGGTTTCGTGGTGAACCTCGAACAGCGCGTCCAATCCGGCCGCTTGGGCGGCGCTGTACAGGGCCTGAATCTCGGCGTCATCCAGCGCGCGCACAATGATCAGGATGGCGGAGGCGCCGGCCTCGCGCGCCTGCGCGACCTGCACCGGATGCACCATGAAATCCTTGCGCAGACATGGCGGCGCGGGACGTTGGTCCCGGAACTCGGTCGTGACGTCGCTCAAGTCGGCGAGCGTGCCGCCGAAGAATTCCGTGTCGGTGAGAATCGAGAGCGCGTCGGCGCCGGCGGCTCGGTAGCGGCGGGCCTGCTCGACCGCGGACGCACCGGCCTTGATCTCGCCGGCGGACGGCGAGCGGCGTTTGATCTCGGAGATCACGGCCAGCGTACCGTCGGGCCGGCGCAGGGCGTCGGCGAACGAAGGCGGCTTCGGCCGCGAGGCGTCGAGCTGCGCGAGCTCGGTCTCGGTGACCGGACGAATCAGCGGGGCGATTTCGCGCCGCTTGTGCGCCATGATCTCGATGAGCTTGTCGGGCATGGAGCCCCCACGAAACACACGAATCACACGAAAACGAGACCAGAGTTCGGCCGGTTTTTTCGTGTATTTCGTGTGTTTCGTGGTCTCCTGAAAGCCATGAGCGCGATCGAAGATCTACTGCACACGATGGCCCGGCTCCGCGGACCGGGCGGCTGCCCGTGGGATCAGGAGCAAACGCATGCGACGCTGGTGCGCTGCCTGATCGACGAGGTGAGCGAGCTGATCGACACGATCGATCGCGGCGACATGCCGCATATGCGCGAGGAACTCGGCGACGTGCTGATCCAGATTGTGTTTCACGCGCGAATGGCCGAGGAGGCGGGGCATTTCAATTTCGAGGACGTGGCGCGGGAGATTAACGAGAAGCTCGTGCGCCGGCATCCCCATGTATTCGGCACCGGCAAGCTCGATACGTCGGAGCAGGTGATCGTGCAATGGGATGCGATCAAGGCGACGGAGAAGAAGAACGGCCCGGCGAGCGCGGGCGTGTTCAAGGAACTCCCGCCACGCTTGCCGGCGCTGATGTTCGCCGAAGCCGTGTGGAAGCAGATCGACAAAAAGGAGCTGCCGGCGGGAAACGTCGTCGACCGGGCGCAGGTCGACGCGCTTGGGCGTCAGCTCGACGAGCCGACGCTGGGCCGAATGCTGTTTGAGCTGACGGCGGCGGCTCGCGCCAAGGGACTCGATCCCGAGGGCGCGCTGCGGCTGCACGCGACCAAGGTAATGCGCGAGGTCGAGGCGAAGGTCACCGTCGCGCGTCCGGCCGGCGGCTGACCCCGAGGGACTTTCGTGTCCCGTGTTCGCGGACGAGAAGCAACTCGCGCGGCGGGTTGGTTTCGGCGCGGCCAAAATCCGCGCGAAGGCTGGCAGTGCCGCGTTGGGCGAGGACGGCGGCGAGCGAACTTGGGCGGGATGGAATTCGACATTAGCGTAGAAGCAGAGAAGGTGGAGGTGTTCCATGACACTCCACTGGGTTCCGCTCGTGCCTGCTTTGCTGCTGCTGCTTTTCCCGGCGGATCGACTCCTGTCAGCGCGCGTGGAACTGCGCAGCTTCGATTGCTTCAACTCGCTTGATAACAGCCCGCGTCATCGGCCGTGGTGGTGGGTGCCGGCCTTGTGGGTGGATCCGTTTCGGGGCTTCGCCGGCACCTGGCTGCTCATCGCCGCGCTCGGACTCGACGTTGGGTTCTGGTCACTTTTGCCGAAGGATGGGTATGGCGTGCTGCTCGCGATCCTCGGCTTGAGCATCTTCAGCCAAACGATCACGCGCCGGGGAGGTCGAGGCGTCTTGCTGGCGCCCATCGGTTTCGTGGCCGGACTGGTGGCTGCCCTGACGCCTTGGTCGCTCGCGCTCCCGGCCCTCGCGGGGGCGGTCTTGGGTTTGTTTGGCTTCAGGCGCTTCGGTGCGTTTTTCACGTGTGGCGCCTTGGCGCTCCCGCTGCTGGGAATGGCGTTCGGGACCGAGCCGTTCTGGATGGTGCCCGCCGCGAGCGCGCTGGCGCTGCCGGCGCTGGCTGCAGCGGTCAGCGGCAGCACCCTGGAATTGCCCACCCGCAACGACTCTGGCCCACGGCTCGCGCGTTGATTGTCCTCACCCCAACTCGTCTTCCTCTCATGAGCACACTGAATCACCATGTCCTCCACGCCCGCGCTCTGCGGGCCGATTTGCTGGCCAGCCCCACCGTTTGGGTGCCGCGCCGCGAGGTTCTCCTCGACTGGCTGGCCGAGTTGCTCGCCCGCGCGCAAGACCCACACTATGTGTTCGACGCGACCGCGATGAAGGACCTGGACGCGGTGGATCGTTTCTTGCGGGACAACAAGGTGCCGACTGCTCCCGCCACGTAGAGGGTCGTAACGAACGACGGAAATCCTGTGGAGTTTTGCGGGTGGACTGTGGTTCACTCGTGTACGTGGAGCCTGCGAATCCAAAGGCCGAAGCCGCGCTGCCAGCCGAGGTGCAGGCGGAGTGGTGGCAGCCGTTCGAGAACTACCTCGCGCACGAGCGGCGGTATTCGGCCTACACCGTGCGCAACTACCGGCAGGCGTTTGAGGATTTCTACCGCTGGCTCGTGCTGGCGGGCGTATGGGAGCGCGGATTCGACGCGCTGCAGATGCGCGAGCTGCGCGACTTCGTGATCGAAGCGCAGCGGCGGTTCGGACGCCGGACGCTGCATAACCACGTGTCGGGGTTGCGATCGTTCTTCAAATTCTGGCTGCGCCGCGGCAAGGTGCAGCGCAATCCCTTCCTCGGTGTGCCGCTGCCGAAACTGGAGAAGCGACTGCCGAAATTTTTGACCGAGGAACAGATGGTCCGGCTGTTGGCCGGTCCGCAGCAGTTACTGGCGAGCGAGAGCATCGATGCCTTCACGGCGCATCGCGACCGGCTGGTACTGGAGCTTCTCTACGGCGCGGGGCTGCGGGTCAGCGAGCTGACCGGGCTCAACTACGGCGCGATCGATCTGGAGGCGGGGGTCGCGCGGATCGTGGGCAAAGGCCGCAAGGAGCGGCTGTGTCCGATCGGACGCGTCGCGGTCGCGGTGCTGCGGAAATTCCGCGACGAGTTCGCGCCTGCCACGGCGCCAGACGCGCCGGTGATCGTCACCCAACGGGGCACGCGGATGTCACCGCGCGAGGTGCAGTTGATGCTGAAGCGCTATCTCGCGCTGGCCGAGCTGCCGATGGACCTGACGCCGCACAAGCTGCGGCATTCGTATGCCACGCATCTGCTCAACGCGGGCGCCGACCTGCGGCTCGTGCAGGAACTGCTCGGCCATGCGCAGCTCGCGACCACGCAAGTCTACACGCACGTGAGCGTGGCGCGGCTGAAGGAGATCTACGCCAAGGCGCATCCGCGGGCGTGAGGGGCGCCCCGGCACGGGACCGATAGGACTTACGAGACCTATCGGGCCCAAAGCCTCGCGCCGCTACCAGCTCAGCCGTTGTGCGGTGGTGTTGCCGAAAACGTCGTAGAGCGTGACCTCGACCGAGGTCGCGCCCGCCACGCGCGCCAACGGAAGCTCCAGCACGAACGTCTCGCTGCGGCTGTCGAGAATGCCGTCGACCGGCTGCTCCGTTTGCTCGCGCACACCGTGATTGAAAACGGCCTCGATGCCGTCAAGGAGCGACAGCGCGTCGCGACCCTCGACGCGGATCTCGAACATCTCGCCTTTGCGTTGCGCGGAGGCCGCGAGGATTTGCGGCGGCGTGTGATCGATCACCAGATCGTCGGTTTCGAAGGTGGTGGTGAGCCGCGCGTCGGCCGGACGCGGATCCGTTTCGGTGGCGATCAGTCGCGTGAAATAGACGCCATCCGGCATGTGGGCGGTATCGAACTGCGCGTAGGGCTCGCGGGTGTTGCGGACCACGTCGATCCATTTCTCCTCGCCGTCGCGGCGCAGCGAAAAGGTGCAGACGATGGCGTCATTGTCCGGATCCGTCACCGTCCAGAGCACGACCTGCGCGCCGGGCGTGGGGACAATCTGGCTGCCGAGGAACGCATTCTTGCGCTTGTCGTCGTCCTGCTTGCCGGTCTGCAACAACTGGCCGATGGAGATCAGCGTCTGGGGCGGCGGTTCGGGCATCGGCACGAGACCAAAGTTCGCGGAGAGCACGCGGAAATCCTGCAGCTGCGGCCGGCGGTTCTGCGGCAGCGCGTAGAGCGCGGCGCGATCAAGCTCCAGCGCCGGGGCCGAGTTGGCCGGGACCTGAACGCGCAGCTTTACGTAGCGGCCGCGCAGCGCCGGGGCATTCCAGCCCTGCTCGGCCGCGGTCAGGGGCGTCCATTGGCTCCAGCCTTCGATCTCGTCGCTGCCATTGCTGGTCTTCAACGCGACACCGACCTGCGCGTCCGTGAGTCCACGCAGTCGGTTGAAGCGGAGTGCGCCGAGCAGTGACGGTGCACCAAGGTCGATCCGGCGCGTCTCGGCTTCGCGTGGGGCAGCCTGCGAGAAGTCGAGGAGCGCGAAACCGGGCGCGTTGTTGCGCATTACGAGAAACCGCCCGGGCGCGCCGGCCAGCGGGGCGAGCGCGTTGAGCTGCGACGACACGCTGCCCGCGTAGGTGAGCGACATCCGGTGCGGCAGATCGTAGCCGACGATCTCGCCCTGTTCGCCGCCGGTGATCAGCAGCACGTCGCCGTGGCGGACCATGCGGTAGAACGCGGTGTTGCCGCGGCTCACAATCGTCTCGGGAAAGCCATTGTCCGGCAGCCAGACCACGGCGCCGCGTCCGCCGAAGCGATCGTTCGCCAGCGGGGTGAAGATCGGTGACTCGTTCGGCTCCTTCGGCGGGTTTTTCGGGGGCGTGATGCGGGCCTCGTTGTTGCCGCCGGAGAACGTGAGCGCGGCGTAGAGTCCACCGTCCGGCGTCGGCAGCAGATCGGTGACCTCAGCTTCGCGGTTTTCCTGCAGGATGATCGGTGCGCCGCCGTCGCGCGCGAACGCGTAGAGGTTGCCCTTGGGCGAGGAGCCGACCGCGATCCGGCCATCGGCGAGCTGGGCGATCCGGCGAATGTTCCGGTCGCGGATCTCGCCGAAGAGCGTGATACCGCGCTCGGCGAGCAGCTTGGCCTCGGCGAGCTTGTCGGCCGCGACGCCGGCGGCGGCAAACTTGCGGAGATCGACGCGATACAGCCGCGCCGGGTTGCCGGTGGCCACGAGCGCGGTCCAGTTGTCGACCAGCAGCAGATCGAAAATCGAATCCACCGGCAGCGCAACGCGCGCGACTGGTTTGCCCTCGCGCACGAGACAAAGCGCGCCGGTGGGCGAGGTGCCGGCGAGCAGGGCGCCATCGGGCAGTCGGGCGAGGGCGAATACGTGGGGTTCGTCGAGCTTGGCGATCTCGCGGGCGGAGAACGTGGCCTTCGCGGCGTCGATCGTGATCTCGAAAATCTTGCCATCGGGGCCGGTGCCGACGAGCCACTTCGCCGGATCGTTCGTCGGCGAAAGCGACCAGAGCAGATCCGCGGGCGCGGCGCCGGCGAGCTCGCTCAACACCGGGCCAGCAACGAGCCGGCCATCCGAACGCGCGGCGAGGCCCTTGAGGTTGCGGCTCGGCACATCGCGGAAGAAGTCGATTTCCACGCGATGCGAGAGCGGATCGGCGGAAACGGTCGCAAGGGCCGCGAGGAAGCAAAACAACGATGCGAGAGGGCGAAACGCGTGAGAAGGCACAACGCGAACAAGTCGGGCCCCATCGGAGAAAAAGGCAAGCAGGGGGAGGGAGTGCAGAGTCCAGAGCCGAGAGCCCGGAGTCTTGAGCCCGCGTGCGAGAAGATGCCGGCTTGGGTAGGTCGGGCCGGGGCGACCGGTCACCCGGTAGGTCAGGTCGGTGACCTGGCAAAAGCCACCTCAACGAGGTGGCTTGCAGACAGGCAGGGCCGCTGCGAAGGCTACTCGTCCACCTTCAGGCTGCGGCGGAGGGTGGCGGAGGAGAGCTTGCCGTGCAGCACGTGGCTTTCCCAGAGCGGCACCAGCGCATCGACGTGGTTGAAGCGCGCTTCGTCAGCCGCACGCGCGATCCGCTCGATCGATGCAGGCGCGTCGGGCGTGCCGCTGGTTTGATCGGTGAAGAGACGGGTCTTCTCAACGACGGCCAGGCATAGCCCATCGGCCGCACGCGAATCGCGCAGCGCGGCGAGATAGGCGTCGAAGCTGCGCAGCTGCGCGGCTTGCAGGACGCGCGGCCGGCCGGACATTTCGTCCAGCACGCGACCGGGCGCGAGCACGACCTCGAGATCGCGGCCGGTCCAGGACGGATCGATCGGAATGTCGACGGTCTGGCGGCGGGCCTCGCCCTGAAAATCGCGCCACGCGAGGGTGGCTTGCACGACCTCGCCCGCGCGGGCGGCGGAGCGGGAGAGTTGGAAGAGTTCGAGCGTGACCGCGGGATTCTCGTCGAGCGCCTCGACATTGAAGACGACGCGCTTCGGGAAGGTTTTCTCGTAGGGATTCTGCAGGCTTTGGGCGAGATCCTGCACGAATTCGGTGAGACCCTGCTGGAACCCCTGCGGGCCGGAGTAGAGCGTGCGGGACGCGAGCGTCGGCTTGGCGGGGAACATCACGTCGCTGCGCAGCAGAAAGCCCTTGCTCAGGCCCGCGTCGTTGGAACCGAGGATCGCCTGCGTGACGCCGGTGGCGACGAGCACGGGCGTGAGTTGTTCCTGACGGGCGACGGAGAACTTCAGCGTCTTCGACGGCGCGGTGCGTGACGAGACGGTGACCTCGACATCGGTCATTTCGGGCCCTTCGCCGAGTCGGCCGGAGACGGCAGACAGCCGGTCCTGCGTGATGGTGCCGATGACGGCGCCGGTGTTGGCCACCTTCACCGACTGCATGTTGGACGGCAGAATCGTGACGATCTCGGCGGCGCACATCGGCAGCGCGACTTCGCCGAGCGAGAGCATCGGATGGCCGAACGCGGTGATGGCGTTGCCCTCGACATTCGAAACGGTGCCGGTGCCGGCGAGGGTGATGTCGCCGGTGGCGAGCGCCACCGCCACGGCGGAGCCGGGGGTGAGGGGAGAGGAGTTGAGAGTTGAGGGTTGAGAGTTGAGGGACGCAGTCTGCGTGCTGCCGCCGAGCGAGGTGGCGGAGAGGCCGAGCGCGGCAAGCTTCGGAGCGAACAGATCGGCGACGACCGGGCTCAATCCGCTCAGCGTGAACACCGGGCGCAGCGGACGAAAGCCGTCGCTGGTCGTGTTGGCGACGGACGGCGCCACGGGCGCGGCCGAGCTGTCCGCGGCCGCGGCCATCTTGGTTTGCACCTCGATCAGATCGGCGGCGGGAGTGAAGCCGGCGTAGCGCACGGTTTCGAACCGCTGGATCTGATAACTCAGCGCGCCGGCGAGCTTGCCGTCGACGTAGAGCGGGCTGCCGCTCATGCCGGCGACCGCGCCCATCGACTGCACGCGCGGATCGGTCAGCTGGCAGAGGATCAGCGATTTGCCGGGTCCGAGCGCGTTGCGCACGACGCCGGTGACTTCCACCGTGAAAGGCTCCGGCTCGGTGCCACGAAAAACGGTCCACACCTCGCCACGCTGCCCGGTCTTCAGCTCGTCGACGGAAATGATTTGGACGCCGGATGGCTGGGCGGGCGGGCGGTTTGCGGGGGCGGCATTCGCCACTGCAGAGGGCGCAGCAAGCTGCGGCCCTACCGGGACCCCTGTGGGAGAGAGTGCGGCCGAGGGCTGGGTGGCCCAGGCGCTGCCGGCGACAAGGAGGACTAGGGAAAGGAGACGACCCATCGGTACGATTACGACAATGTGCGAAGGAAATTAAGCCGGCGTGGAAAACATCAAAGCTCGTTGATCGCTGAAGCAAGCACTTCACATGCCCGGTCGATCGCCGCGCCTTCATGGGCCGTGCTGAGGAACGCGGCCTCGTAGGCGCTTGGCGCAAGATACACACCGTTCGCGAGACACGTGTGGAAGAACCGGCCAAACAGCTTCGCATCTCCTGCCAGCGCGGAGGCATAATCGCGCACCGGCTGAGGGGTGAAGAAAATGCTAAACATCGATCCGCGTTGCGGGACCTGCACCGGCAGGCCCTTGGTTTTGGCCGCGGCCAGCACCGCGTCGCGCAGCTGTCGGCCGAGCTGGTCGAGCCGAGCGTAAGGATTTTCCTCGTCGAGCAACTTCAACGCGGCGATGCCGGCGGCCATCGCCAGCGGATTGCCGCTGAGCGTGCCAGCCTGGTAGACGGGCCCGAGCGGCGCGAGCAGATCCATGAGGTAGGTGCGACCGCCGAAGGCGCCGACCGGCAATCCGCCGCCGATGATTTTGCCCAGGCAGGTGAGGTCGGGCGTGATGTTCTCGAGTTCCTGCACGCCACCGCGGGCCTGGCGGAAGCCGGTCATCACCTCGTCGAAGATGAGCACGGCGCCTTCACGCGTGCAGAGTTCGCGAACGGCCTGCAGGTACCCCGCGTCTGGCATGATGAAGCCGACGTTCCCGCAGTAGGGTTCGATGATGACGCACGCGATCTGGCCCACGTTCGCGGCGAATGCGGCCTCGAGCGCGGCGCGATCGTTGTAGGTGACGACGACGGTTTCCTGGGCGAACGAGATCGGCACGCCGGCGCTGTCGGGATGCCCGTGCGTGAGCGCGCCGGAGCCGGCCTTGATCAGCAGCGAGTCGGAGTGGCCGTGGTAACAGCCGGCGAACTTGATGATCTTGCTGCGCTTCGTGAAGCCGCGCGCGAGCCGGATGGCCGACATCGTGGCCTCGGTGCCGCTGTTGCACATCCGAACCTTCTGGATCGACGGGAAGAAGCGCACGATCAGCTCGGCCATCTCGACCTCGTAAGGATTCGGCGTACCGAACGACGTGCCGTGTTCGAGCGCCTCGGCGATCGCCGCCTTGATGCGTGGGTGGTTGTGGCCGTGGATCGCGGGTCCCCACGTGCACACGAAGTCGATCAGCTCCTGATCGTCGGCGGTGACGAGGGTGGCGCCGCGTGCGGCCTTGACGAAGAACGGCGCACCGCCGACGGAGCGGAAGGCGCGGACGGGGGAGTTGACGCCGCCGGGCATCAGCTGCTTGGCGCGTTCGAAGAGCGAGTCGGAGACAGACATGGCGAGGGCAGAAGGAACGCTCAACCCCGGGGCTGAAGCAAGTCTGGGGAGAGGCGTTGGTGGCGGGCGCCGCTTCTGGGCGACCTGGCGGATGTTCTGTCTTGAAGGTGCAGCGGACCGTCTCGCATCGTGCGTCACCCCATGACCCCGGCAAACCCTGCGCCTGCCGCCGCGAAGCTTCTTTCGACGATCGAGCCAGCGCCGACAACGCTGCGCGGGCTTACGCGGCAACTCGGGCCGGGGTTGATTTTGTCGGCGATCATCGTCGGCGCGGGCGAGTTGATCGTGACGCCGAAGCTCGGCGCGGAGGTGGGGTTTCGGTTGTTGTGGTTCATCATCCTTGGCTGCCTGGTGAAGGTCTTCGTGCAGATCGAACTCGGCCGGTATGCCGTGACGCGGGGCCGCACGACGCTGGAGGCGTTGAACACACTGCCGGGGCCGCGGCTGATCGTCTCCTGGGTGATGTGGATCTGGCTGGCGATGTATCTCTGTCTCGTGCCGCAGGTCGCCGGGATCGTCGGCGGCGTGGCGACGGCACTGAAGCTGGGCGGCGCGGCGATTCCGGTCGGTTGGCTGGCCGTGCTGGTTGGCGCGAGCACGGCGGCGCTACTCGTGGTGGGAAGGTATCGATTGGTGGAGTCGTTCTCCACGGTGCTGGTAGGCGCGTTCACGGTGACGACGCTGGTCGCGGTCGTGGCGCTGCAGTTCACTCCCTATGCGGTGACCGGCGAGCAGCTGGCGAGCGGGCTGTCGTTTCACCTGCCGGCGAATCTCGCGACGGCGTTTGGCGCGTTCGGGCTGATCGGGGTCGGCGCGTCGGAGTTGATCTACTACCCCTACTGGTGTTTGGAAAAAGGTTACGCGCGAAAAATCGGGCCGGACGACGGCACGCCCGAGTGGCGCGCGCGGGCGGCGGCGTGGCTGCGAGTAATGCGCGTCGACGCGTGGCTGTGCTTCACCGTCTATACGATCACGACGATTGCCTTCTACCTGCTGGGCGCGGCGATCCTCCACGCGAAGCAGCTGCAGGTCGAAGACAGCAAGATGATCGAGACGCTGTCGTTCATGTATCTCGACGCTTTCGGCGGCTGGAGCCTGTGGGTGTTCGCGATCGGCGCGATCGCCGTGCTCTATTCGACGGTGTTTGGCGGGACGGCGTCGAACGCGCGGTTGCTCGCGGATTCGCTCGCCGTGTTCCGACTCAAGACCTATCGCGACGCCGAGCACCGGGTGCGCTGGGTGAAGATCTCGGCGGTGATCCTGGCGGTGGCGTTCACCTCGATTTTCCTGCTCGTCGGCAACCCGGTGTCGCTGGTTTTCCTCGGCGCCGTAGCCCAGGGCATGATGCTGCCATTCCTCGCGGGCGCGGCGCTGTATTTCCATTTCACGAGTCCGCATCGCGAGCTGCGCGCACGACCGTTCTCGTTGGCCGGCCTGATCGTCGCGGCCGTGGCGATGACCGCACTCGGCGGATACCAAGTGATCGCGGCGCTGACGCGCTAGCGCCGCTCCCCACACCTCCTTGCCGCGCGGTGACGTCGTGAACTCGCGATCCGCTTCGTCCTGCGGGCTACGCGCGGACGTCGGGGAGATATTCGCGTTCGCGGTATTCGAAGTAGTCGAAGTCGGCCGGCGCGGCGGTCCCGGCGAGGTCCTGGCAGGCGACGCCGACAAACGCTCCGGTGAAATTCGGCAGGCCAGGCGTCGTCGCTTCGTCGGACAGAATGCTCGCATCGAACTGCTGCGGCAGCCAGCGCCACTCCGGCTCGTCGGCGTGACGGTAGGCGAAAAGCAGCCGCTCGTGATCCACCTCGACGCGGAGATGCAGCGGTTGGCGAGCGCGGACGACCACCGGCGGCGTGAACGCGTCGGCTTGCGGACTGTCGGGCAGCGCCGACATGACCCGCAGGTGCTTGCCCAGATGTTCGTCGTGCGAGACGTGCAGGTAGTGAAACTTGGTGCTGTTGTAGTAGCACACGAGTCCCGCCGCCTGCTGGAAGTGCTCAGGCTCGAACTCGAGCACGGTCTCCGCGCTGAAGCAGTGCGTTTGCTGGCGCCGCGCGACGAGCGACTGCTTGAACAAGCTGCCGATCGTCTCGCGGCCGTAGAGCCGGAGATGTCCGGGCCGGGCTGTGAGACTAAAAAGCTCGTCTGGATAAGGAGAACGCAGCCATTGGAAATCGAGCGGGAGTTGCGCCGTATTGAAATCTTCGCGCGTAGCCGTCGCAGGAAAAGGCTGCGGCGGCAGCGCGGGCGCAGGGACGGACAAGCGCGGGAGTCCATCGCCATCGGCCGTGCGGAGCCAGCCATCCGAATCCCAACGCATGCGAGCAATCGCGGTCTCGCGTCCGAGCGTGCAGCGGCCGCGGTTTCGGAGCGGACGTCCGCAGAGGTAGACCAGGTAGGTGTCGCCTGCAGGCGTCTCGACGAAATCCGCGTGGCCGGCGCGCTGGAGCTCGGCGTCGGGACGCAGGCGCGAGCTCAGGATGTAGATGTCGGGGTGCAGTTCGTAGGGGCCGGTCAGCGAGCGCGACCGTGCCATCGTGACGGCGTGGTTCCAGCCGGTGCCGCCTTCGGCGACGAGCAGATAATAGAAACCGTTCCGCTTGTAGAGATGCGGTGCCTCGGTGAATCCGAGCGCCGTGCCGCCGAAAATCAGCCGGCGTTGGCCGACCAGCCGACGCTCGGCCGCCGAGTATTCCTGGAGCACGATGCCGGCGAAGCGGTTCTGCCCGGGCCGGTGGTCCCAGAGCATGTTGACGAGGTATTTTCTTCCGTCGTCGTCATGGAAGAGCGACGGATCGAACCCGCTGCTGTTGAGATAAACCGGGTCGGACCACGGGCCGTCGACCGCGGGCGCGGTGACAAGGAAGTTGTGGAAATCGCGCAGCGACGCGCCGGAGGCGCCGCCGACGGTCGTGCGGCCGTAG
Organism: Opitutus terrae PB90-1; assembly: GCF_000019965.1. Taxonomy (GTDB): domain Bacteria; phylum Verrucomicrobiota; class Verrucomicrobiia; order Opitutales; family Opitutaceae; genus Opitutus; species Opitutus terrae. Next base: position 4,616,694 of record NC_010571.1, on the reverse strand, counting down.
CGCTTCACGTCGGTGTAGATCAGCCAGAACTGGTCGTCGGCGTGGGAGAGGCAAGGCGCCCAGATGCCGCATGAATCGGGATCGCCGAGCATGTTGAGTTGGCTGGCGCGCGTCAGCGGACGTGTGAGCAGCTGCCAGTGGACGAGATCGCGCGAATGGTGAATCTGCACTCCGGGAAACCATTCGAAGGTGGAGGTGCCGATGTAGTAGTCGTCGCCGACGCGGACGATGGACGGGTCCGGATTGAAGCCGGGAAGGATGGGGTTGCGGATGGTGGAGGGCACGGGGGGAAGGAATAGGCTATAGGCGATAACCTGTAGGCCTACAGCCCGGCGCGGAAAGCAGAAACGGCTGTGCCCCTACACGAGTAACGAATGATGGAGACGCGACGCCCTCGTCGCGTTACGCGGCGACGAGGGCGTCGCCGCTCCAAGGGAACGGTTTCGCTGCCCGACTTACTGTCCCGGCTGGCCAGCCGCGGGGCCGCGGTCGTGTCGAGCGGGCTCGTGTTCGCGAGGAACGTTCGCCCGGTTACGCGTGAGCAGGAACGCGGTGAGCGCGTGCACTTCGTCGGGTCGCAGGATCGTGCCGTAGGCCGGCATGTTTCGGCCGCCGTTGACGATCCGGATGATCACGTCGGTTTCCTTTAGTCGATCGCCCACGAGCGTGAGGTCGGGGCCGCGGCGGCCGCCGTGTCCCTCCACGAGGTGGCAGTTGAGACACGCGCGGTCGTGGAAAACGCGGGCGCCGTCAACGACGAGCGGATCCTCGCTGCGGACGACGGAGGCGGGCAGCGGTTTGGCTTCGAAATTCGGCGACCAGGGTGACTGTTTGCCGACAATCCAGAGCGAACCGATCATGAGCACGCTGAACAGCACGACGGCGATCGACCAAGGGCGGCGCGACCAGTGGCGCTCGCCCTTGTGGCCGAGGATGGGGGCGAGCAGCAGGATGATTCCGATCAGCGCGGGCGCGAGGATCATCACGATGCCCTCCATGCTCTCGGGGATGAGCGCCAGCACGGCGAAATACCAGAGCAGATACCAGTCTGGCCGAGGGTCGGCTTGAAGGATCGACGGGTCGGGTGGATTCTCGATCGGCGGTGGTCCAAACACGATCGCGAGCACCGCGATGACGACAATCATCGCCGCGCCGAAAACGAAATCGCGCCAGGCGCCGTCCGGCCAGAACGGCACGCCGGTGCGCTCGAGCTCGGCATGATATTCCTGCCGGTAGGTCGCAGGGTTGACCGGCCGGCCGGGCTTGGGCGGTTCCGAGATGCCGTGACGCAGCACGAGCCAGAGGTGCAGCCCGATGAATGCGAACATGATTCCTGGAATCAGGAACACGTGGATCGCGAAGAACCGGCTGAGCGTGGCGCCGCCGAGCGTCGATCCGCCGAGGATGAAGGTCGCGAGCCAGTTGCCGATGAACGGCACGCGGCCGGCCTGCTCGGCGGCGACGACGACCGACCACGCCGCGGTCTGATCCCAACGCAACAGCTGGCCGGTGAACCCCATGACCAGCGTGAATCCGAGGAGCAGCACGCCGGTGCTCCAACTCATCTCGCGCGGATATTTGTAGGCGCCAAACAGAAACGTCTGTGCCATGTGCGCGCCGATCATCAGCACCATCGCGGAGGCGCCGAAATAGTGCAGCCCGCGCATGAACGAGCCGAGTGGCGCTTCGTCGGTGATGAATCGCAGCGACTCGTAGGCCTCGGCCGACGAGGGCACGTAGGAAAACGCGAGCGCCACGCCGGTGATGATCTGGACAATGAACGCCGCGAGCGTGGCGCTGCCGAACACATACCACCACCGCGCGTCGTGCGGCACGAGGTGCTTGAGCGACGGCCCGAACAGCGCGCTCAGTCCAAGCCGGTCATCGAGCCAATCCCAAATCGAGACGATCCTCCGCTTCATAGCGTCGTGGTGATCGGGATTGCGGTGGCCTTGATCTGGACCTCGCCCTCGTGCACGCGCACGTCGTAGCGGAAGAGCGGTAGCGGCGGTGGACCGGCGGCGACGCTGCCGTCGGCGTAGTAGACGCCGCCATGGCACGGACAGAGAAAAAGCTTCGCGCCGGGCATCCACCGGACCGGACAACCGAGGTGAGTGCAGTGGGCGGAAAACGCCGTGAACGCCTCGTCGGCGTCGCGACGCAGCCAGGCGGCGGCGCGTGCGGTCACGCCGGCCCACGGGAGCGGTGACGGATCCTCGAAGACGACGCTGACGGTTTCGCCCACCGTGAAATCATTGATGCCGCCCACCGAGCGCCACCCGCCCGCGATCTTGCGGAAGACGGGCGCCACGACGAACCCAACCACCGGCACGCCCAGCATGCCCGCGCAGGCGACGCCGAGCGCGATCGACATCCGGCCGAGAAATTTTCGCCGCGAGAGCAGCGCGACGGTTTCCCGCGTCGGCGGCGCAGCCGGGTGGCCGTGAGGCTCAGGAGTGGGGGTGGCTTCGTTCATGACGAATGTCTGCGATCCAGCCGGCGAGCGAGCCGGTGAACACGATGAGGCCGACGACGAACACGACCCACGAGGTGATCAGGCTCCAGAAGAGAAACGTGATGCCCAGCGCGAGTCCGGCGGGCCAGAACGTCGGCGACGGGAGGTGATCGAGCGGCAGCGGCGTCCAGCCCGGGGGAACTTCACCGGGTGTGGCCGAAGACACGGAGATGTTTTTCTCGGGTGGGTTCATGGGATGGAGCGGGACGCTATCGGAGCGGCCGAGGGCGGCCGCGCTCCCACGCAAGCGTGTGCTGGAGCCGCGGCGCCCTCGCCGCGGCAGGTAACGATTGACGCGACGAGGGCGTCGCGTCCCCAGGGAGACACGTGTTCGGGCGAGCGTGATCAGTCCTCATAGGAAGCGCGGGAGGAAGTAGACGATGGCGAGGACGAACACCCACACGACGTCGACGAAGTGCCAGTAGAGTCCGATCGCCACCAGTGGGGAGCGACGCGTCCGGAAGTCGCCGCCCATTGCCAGCCCGAGTACGATGGCGAGGGCGATGAGACCGGCGACGACGTGAAAGCCGTGGAAGCCGGTGACGAGATAGAACGAGGCGCCGAACAGGTTGGTGCCGACCGTGACGCCGCTGTGGTAGAGGTGGTAATACTCCCAGGCCTGGCCGCCGATGAAGGTGGCGCCGAGTGCGATCGTGAGCGCGAGCCAGCCGATCATGCCGCCGTGGTGCTGCCGGTGTTCGGCGACCTCGGCGCGCCACAGCGTGAAGCTGCTGGCGAACAGGCACGCGCTGAACATCAGCGTTGGCGCGAGTTCGAGACTGTTCTTCGCGTTGGCGCCGGCCGGCGGGCGCAGGTTGAAGTAGAGGAACACGAAGAGCAGCGTGCCGAAGAACGCCGCCTCCGAGGCGATCAGCGCCCAGACGGACGTCTTCGAGCGATCGGGCGCGAGGATGGCGCCGGACGTGCCGACGCGCGGATCGGGTCGGTCGGGATTTGCGGTATCCCAGAGCGGCCGGCGGCTGTGCAGCGGCGGCAGCGCGGTGAAATTGTAGACGGGCGGAGGCGAGGTGGTGGCCCACTCCAGCGTCCAGGCGCTCCACGGGTTGGCGCCAGCGGGCGCGCCGCGGAAATAGCTCCGGAGTAAATTGATCACCAGCAGCACGGCCGCGACGCCCATCAGGCAGGCGCCGGTCGTCGAGACGAAGTTCATCCAGCCCCAGTGCGTGAAATCGGGATACGTGTAAACGCGCCGCGGCATGCCCATGAATCCGAGGAAGTGTTGGATCGCGAACGTGCCGTTGAAGCCGAGCACCATGAACGCGAACGTCCAGCGGCCGAGTTTTTCCGAGAGCATCCGGCCGCTCATCTTCGGGAACCAGTAGTGCAGTCCCGCGAGGATCGCGAACACCACGCCGCCGACGGCGACGTAGTGAAAGTGGGCGATGAGGTAGTAGCTGTTCTTGGTCTGCCAATCGAGTGCGGCGGACGCGTGCGTGACCCCGCTCAATCCGCCGGCGGTGAACTGAATCACGAACGCGATCGCGTAGAGCATTGGCACCGTCAGTTGGATCCGGCCCTGGAACATCGTGGCGGTCCAGTTGAGCACCTTCACGCCGGTGGGGATGGCGATGAGCATCGAGGCGATGGCGAAGAAGGCGTCGGCGGCGAAGCCCATGCCGACGGTGAACATGTGGTGCGCCCAGACGCCGAAGCTCAGCAGCGCGATCGCGACCGAGGACATCGCCACGAATTCGTAGCCGAAGATCGGCTTCCGCGAAAAAACCGGGACGACCTCGGAGATGATGGCGAACGCGGGCAGCGCGAGAATGTAGACCTCGGGATGACCGAAGGCCCAGAAGATGTGCTGCCACAGCACCGGTGAGCCGCCCTCGCGCGCGAGGAAAAAGTGCGTGCCGAGCTGGCGGTCCATCAGCAGCATCACGAGGCCGGCGTTCAGCACCGGCAGCGCAAAGATGACGATGAAGGAGTTGACGAAGTTGATCCACACGAACAGCGGCAGCCGCCGCATCGTCATGCCCGGCGCGCGCATGCTGAGCGTGGTGGCGATGAGGTTGACCGCGGTGGCGACGGAGCCGATGCCGAGCACGATGAGCGCGAGGATCCAGTATTCGACGCCGCGCTCGGAGCTGTAAGGCGTCTCGCTCAGCGGCGCGTAGGCGAACCAGCCGACCTTGGGCACGCCGGTGAAGATCGAGAAATGCAGGAGCGCGCCGCCGAGCGGGAGGAGCCAGACGCTCAGCGCGTTGAGCCGCGGAAAGGCCATGTCGCGCGCGCCGATCATCAGCGGCACGAAGTAATTCGCCAGGCCGAACAGCGCGGGCATGGCGACGAGGAAGATCATCGTCGTGCCGTGCATCGTGAACAACGCGTTGAACGTGTTTGCGGAAACCAGCGTGTTGTTGGGCACCGCGAGCTGCAGCCGGATGAACAGCGCCTCGAGTCCGCCGATCACGAAAAACAACAGCGCGAACAGCAGGTAGAGCACGCCGATGCGCTTGTGGTCGACCGTGGCGAGCCAAGCCAGCCGCCAGTGGGTCTGCTGTTCCTCGGAAACGAGACCGGAGGCGAGGACGGGAGCGGAAGGCGAGGCGGCGTGATTCATCGCAGCGTTTCGAGATAAGCCATGAGCTCGTCGAGCTGGCGCTCGCTGAGCTTGAAATTGGGCATGAGGACGCCGGGTTTGACCTGCTGCGGATCCTCCAGCCAGCGCCGCAGGTTTTCGGGCGTGTTAGGCACGATGCCCGCGCCCAGATAGCGGCGGCCGGCGAGGTGCGTGAGATCGGGTCCGGCGTTGCTGGTGCCACCGGCGCCCTGGATGGCGTGGCAGTTGACGCACGTCAGCTCGCGGAAGAGTTGCTGCCCGCGCGCCGCGACGGGCGTGGGGGGCGCGGGTGCGGCCTGCTGCTGCTGGCGAACCCAGGCCTCATAGTCGGCCTGCGACTCGGCGATGACTTCGAACCGCATCCACGCATGCTGGGTGCCGCAGAACTCGGAGCAGACGCCCTGGTAGACGCCCGGCTGGTCGGCCTGCATCCACACGTGATTGCCCGCGCCGGGCACGGTGGTCATCTTGCGCGTCAGCCGCGGGACCCAGAACTCGTGGAGCACGTCGACGGTGTCCAGACGGATGGACAGCGGTTTGCCGACCGGAATGTGAATCTCGTTGGCCGCGACATAGCCGAGCTTGGGGTCGCGGATCTCCCACCACCATTGGTGGCCGATGATCACGAGGTCGGGCTCGGGTGCGGCCGGCGGATCGGATTTCTGCATCGCGTGGACCGTGAGTCCGAACAGCACCACGACGATGAGGAAGGGGATCACCGTCCAAATGATCTCGACCGTCGTGTGGCCGGCGAGTTGGACGGGCTCGGCGTCGCCTTCGCGCCAGCGGTAGCGCACGAGGCTGTAGCCGACTGCGCCGGCGACGAGCGCGAAGATTACGGCGCAAACCCACAGGTTGATGACGAACAGATCTGAAATCGCCTGCGCGTGGGGTGCGGCGGGGTTAAAGATCGATCCCGACTCGCCGTTCATCAGCGAGGTTGCGCGACCGACCGCAACGCACAACCCGCTGGCGCGCGTGTCGGCGCCTGAAAGCCGGATCGGGCGAATGCCTAGCCCGGATATTTCATGAAATATCCGCCCTCCGGGCCGACTCTGTCGGGGCTAGCCGCGACAAGGTCGCTCCGCCGCAAGCGGACGGAAATTTTGGGCTGAGCTTCACTCCGGTCCATGAAATTTCCGGGCTAGAGGCGGACGTCAGGTCGTGTTGAAGCTGGGTTCGGAGAAGCCGCCTTCGTGAGCGCCGCGATGGCGGGCTCGTTGTGGTATTCGCGAGCGATCTCCAAAGCGGTGACGCCAGATTTCGAAACCACGCTGGCGTCGACGCCGGCATCGAGCAACAGACGCACCATCTCCGCGCTGCCGCTGGCGGCGGCTTCGTGCAACGGCGTGCCGCCGCCATCGCTGAGTGTCATCGGATCGGCGCCGGATTTCAGCAGCGCGCGGGCGAGATCGAGGCGGTCCTTGGCGGCGGCATGGTGCAGGGGCGTCCAGCCGATCCGGTCGCGTTCGCTCGGTCGCGCGCCACGGGCGAGCAGCGCTTCGAGGATCGGGAGATTGTCGCGTTCGACGGCGAGGTGCAACGGGGTCCGGCGGCTGCGGTCCGGCGCGTTGGCGTCCGCGCCGGCCTCGAGCAGGAGCAGCGCGATCGCGGTCCGATTGCGCAGAATCGCCTGGTGCAGGGGTGCAAGCGCGGCGTTGGCGCCGTGACGGGCGAGCGTCGGATTGAGCGCGAGATGACGCTGAACGTCGGCCAGGTCGTCGCGCGCAATCGCCTCGTCGATCGTGGCGAAGCGGGGAAGCGCTGGGGCACTCGAGGTGACGCCGCCGGGCGGGACCGCGGCGTGCGCCGTCCAGACGATCCCGTTCAAGACCAGTCGACGAAAGGCTTCGTCGGCCCAATTGCGATGGAAGTGTCCGCCGGTGAAGCCGAATGCGCGGCGGCCGTTTTGCTCGAACACCCAGGCGAGAGTTTGCGGTTCGCCGGCGGTGAGCGCCGCACGTACGGTGGGATTGCCCGAGCGCGGGCCGTCTTCGCCGAGGACGTCCACCGGCGGATGCGCCTGCAACACGGGAACGATCTCAGGCCGAAACCGCAGGTGGAAATACCATTCGTCTTCGAGCGAGAACGGCATCACGCCGCGCGTGACCTCGTGTGAGCCGACAATGGGATGCTCGAGTTTCCAGACCGGATTCACCGACCAGTCGGGCTCGAATCGGCCGCCGACGTTCTCCAGCAGGAAGTCAGCGAGCGGGCCCGGGCTCGGCTCGAGCGCGAAATGGAGCACGGCCAGCCCCTTGCCCGCGGCGACGTGTTGGCGGAGCTCGGCGAGGTGTTCGCGTGCAACATGGCGTTCAAGTCCGTCGGAAAAAATCACCAGCACGTCGGCGGCGGCGAGCCGCGCGGGCGCCGGCCAGGCGTCGACCGCGGTGGCGTGAACGAGGTGCGGGCTTTCGTTGAGGGCGTCAGCGAGCAGGGTGCAACCGGCGGGGAACCGATGTTCGCCGGGGCCGTGACTGGGCGCGCCGGCGATCAGGAGAATTTCAGGCGCGCCGAGCGCCGCAGCCGGACACACGGCGAGGCAGCACGAAAACAGCAGCGCGGTCACAGTTCTCACGCCGCCGAGCAAGCGAGCTGCGGGCGGCGGGTCAAACGGGAAGCGACGATGCAGGCGCGGGTGGAGCGCCTGGCTCGGCTCAAGTGGCGCGCCTATTCGTGGCACGGGCATCTTGCCCGTGATTGATCGAGCCTCTTGGGGACGTTTTCCAAGGCTCGCTGCGCGGAGCGCCGTCCACGGGCGAGACGCCCGTGCCACGTGGGCCGGGAAAGCGGTTGTGGGGCGCGTCCGGCTCGTACACGATCGTGCGCACGATGGACCAACCGGCACCAGACGTTCGCAACCACCGCCACCGCCGGCCGGCGATGGCGATCGAAGGTTGGGTGTGGAGCGTGATCGTGGTGCTCCTCAGCGCGACGCCGGCAGCCGCGGCAGGACGTAGTGCGCAGACGCCGTGGGGCACGGAATGGATGTGGGTGGTCGGCATCGCCGTCCTGGCGTTGATCGTCTGGCAAATTTCGCAGCGCTGGCTGGCTGAATCGCGGGACGATGAAGAAGAGCCCGCTTGGCGCTGGGATTTCACCGAGGTTTATCCCTATTACACCACGCCGCCGCCGCCGGAGACGATTGCCTTCGAGCTGAGTGAGCCGCGCGAGCTCACGGTTGCGCTGCTGCGGCAGCTGGAATGGAAACGCTTGGAGGAACTCGTGGGTGCGTGGTATGCGGCGCAAGGAATCGTGGTGCAAGCCACGCATCCTGGCACCGTCGGCGGCTCGAACCTGCTGCTCTACCGGGGGGGTGAACATCGGCCATTCGCGTGCGTCACGTGCAGCCCGCCGCACGAACCGTCGCTGAACATCCGCCGCGTGCGCGAGCTCGCGGCGCTGATGGCGTCGACGGAAACTGCGCAGGGAACTTTTATTTCCGCGGGCGAAATCACGCCCGAGGTTCGCGCTGCGGCGGGAGCCGAGGGGGTGGAAAGGATCGATGGGCCGGGCCTGGTGGCGCGGTTCGCCGCGCTGCGGGTGGAGGACCGCGATCGGATTTTGCACGCGGTGCTGCGGGACGATTACCGGACGCCCACGTGTCCGAATTGCGGAGTGAAGATGGAGCTGGTGGAGACGGCGACGAAACCGATGTGGCGGTGTCCGAATTTTCCCCGGTGCCAGCGGCGGATGGCGGCGCGCAGCGGATGAGCGGCCGCTCCGCCGCAGCGAGCGGCGCTACGAACTGGCGCTGGAGTAGCGGCGCAGTCCGGCGTTGAACATCAGGACCGCGAGTCCGAACCACACGACCGCGATGCCGCAGAGCCAGAAGGCCCAGACCGGATCGAAGCCGTAAAGCAAGGTGCGGGCAGGGGCGTTACTCACGACCACCACGGGGAGCAGCCAGACAAAGACGAAGCTCGCGATCCCGCGAAAGGCCTCGCGCGGCAGACGCGAGAATTCCATCAGCGAGAAATAGCTGCCCTCGACGCCTTGCGCGCTGGTGATCCAGAACGAGAGCGAAATCGACATCACGAGGATGCTGTAGTGAATCACGATGCCGCCGGCGACGAGCAGGGCGTAGAGTGCGGCGTCAGCAAAACTGGGCGAGAGCCCGAGCTGCCGGCCGGAGTAGATCACGAGCGCCACGGCCACGAGCGAGTTGATCAAGCTGTCCGGATCGAGCTTTCGCGTGGTGGCCATGAACATGACATTGCCCGGCTGGGCGATGAAGAAGTCGAAGTGGCCCGTGCGGACATTGCGGCCGAGCTCGTAGATGCTGCTCCAGAAGAAACCCATGAGGAAACGCTGAATCAGCATGCCGGTGCCGATCAGCAGCAGCATCTCGTATTTGTTCCAGCCGGCGATGCTGTCGGTGTGCCGGTAGATGACCGAAACCATCAGCACGTTGACCGCCATCCAGCCGAGCTCCACCGCCGACCACAGGAAGAAGTCGAAACGGAACATCATCGTCCGCACGAGACAGTAGCGAACGCTCGCGAACCAGATGCGCAGGTAGTGGAGCATGGAATGATTTTCGATTTTCGATCGGGGATTTTTGATTTCGAATTCGACGCGTGCGTTGACGGAAGCGGCGCACGGGTGCGAGTGGCGGTCTCGATTGAATCGAAAATCGGAAATCAAAAATCGGAAATTCCCTCAGCCGCCGACGGCGGTGTGGCGTCGGAGTCCGCGGACCCACAGCAGCCGGTTGAATGAGAGCAGCAGCACGACCCAGCCGACACCGATGGCAAGGTGCTGCACGGCAAACACCGGATCGTCGATGCGCCCGGTGAGGATCGCCGCCGGGAAATACATTTGGTAGTAAAACGGCAGAAACTCCGCGACGCGGAGCACGCCGGGCGGGAGCAAATCGAGCGGAAAGACCTGGCCGCTGAGCAGCGTCTCGACCGCGTAGGAGAGGATCACGAAGCCCTGGATCTCGAGAAACCAGAACGTCAGCATGCCGAAGGCGAACGCGATGCTGAATTGGACCAGCGCCGCGACGAGCACCGCTGGCAGGCCGAGTGCGATCCGCCACGCGCCGTCGGGAAAACTGAGATGCTCGTACAGCAGAGGAGCCGCCAGCGCCAGCGGCAGGAGCACGAGCAGTCCGGACACCAGCCGCGCGGCGAGGAAAATCGAAAACCGATAGGCGTAGTAATTGATCGGCTTGAGCAGGAACTGATTGATGAGGCCGTTGCGGATTTCCTCGCTGATCTGATAGTCCTCGTTGAACGCGCTGACGAAAAACTGCAGCACGATCAGCATGATGAAATACGTGATCGTCTGACCGAGCGTATAGCCACCGATGGTGTCGCGACCGGCGTAGGCGGCGGTCCAGAGGATGACCACGGCCGCGAGATGGAAGAGGGAGAAGAACCCGCGGATCGCGAAATTCCAGCGATACACCAGATTGCTCTGCAGCCCGACGAGGAACGAGTGGCGGTATTTGGCGAGAGCGGAGAACATGCGCGTGGAGCGGCGAGTAAGGCGTAGCGGGTAGTGAGCAGCGGGGTGCAGGGAGCGCAAGCCACGTTCGTGGCAGTCACTCGGCGCTGGATGGAGCGGCGATGCTCGCGTCGCCCTGGACGCGGCGAGGGCGTCGCGTCCCCAAAGCAGGAACGGGAGCGTTCGGGTCCTGGTTAGCTGGCCGGCGCGGTGGTGGCCGCGGAAGCGGCGGCGGGCGCGGGCGCGGCTTTCAGGTTGAAGCGGTCGATCACTTCCTTCGCCAGCTGGCGGTAGGCGGTGGCGCCGGGGTTGGCGTTGTCATAGGCAAAGATCGTCTTCCCGAAGCTGGGCGCCTCACTCAGCCGCACGGTGCGGGGGATCACCGTTTTGAAAATTTTGTCCGGCAGATGCTTTTTTACCTCGTCGACCACCTGGCGCGAGAGGTTGGTGCGCATGTCGAACATGGTCATGACGACGCCGCCGAGATCGAGATTGTCGTTGATGTGCGCGGCCTTCAGCCGGTCGACATTGCGCAGGATCTGCCCCAGTCCCTCGAGCGCCATGTACTCGCACTGCAACGCGATGAGGAGGTGGTTGGCGGCGGCGAGGCTGTTCATCGACAGCATTCCGAGGGCCGGCGGGCAATCGATGATGATCACGCGGTAGCGGTCCGAGGCGCGGACCGGTTCCAGCACGCCGCGCAAGCGGAGCAGGTAATTCTCGGATTGGGCGAGCTCCATCTCCGCGGCGGCGAGGTCCTCCTCGGCGGGAATGAGGGAGAGGTTTTCGTAGGCGGTGCCGGTGATCATCTCGGCCGCGGTGCCTTCGTTGTGCAGCGGTCCATACAGGCTCTTGCCGGCCGTCTTCTCGACCCCAATGGAACTGGTGGCGTTGGCTTGCGGATCGAGGTCGACGAGCAGCGTGGGCAGTTTCTTCTCGGCAAGCGCGGCGGCAAGGTTGACCGCGGTCGTGGTTTTGCCGACTCCGCCCTTCTGATTCGCAATGGTGAAGACAGTGGTGGCCATGCGCCACACTGTGGGAGGGCGGGCATCTTGCCCGCAATCTGAAACCGGGGTTGGGCGCGCGCGCCGCCGAAACGTCGCTTACGCGCGAGCAGCCGGCTGCTTCTTCCACCGGCGCCAGGCGAACAGCCCGAGGCAGCCGCCGAGCAGGATCAGGCCGTAGGTGGACGGCTCGGGCACCGGGGTGATCTGGTTGTCATAGCTCGACCAGCGGCTGGAATTGCCGCCGAAGCCGGTGAAGACGATCTGGTTTTGCGGCGCCACGCCGGTGGCGCCGCGCTGCGCCTGCGTGCCGTTGCTGCTTGCGAGCGAATTCGTGGCAATGAACTGGTCGGTGCCGTTGACCCAGTTGGTGATCGTGAGCGTGGCACCTTCCTGGATGATGACGTTCGCCGTCGTGAGGATGGAGGCGAGGCCGCTGCCGAAATCGAGGATGGTGTCACCGGTGATGCGCAGCGTGCCGACTGACAGATCGTAACCGGCCAGCCGGAACGTGCCGCCGCCGAGGGCGAGTGTGCCGCCGGTCCAGTTGATATCGTTGGTGAGGGCGAACACGCCGGAGCCGCCGAGCGCGAGCTCGAGTTCACCCGGTCCCGTGATCGTGCCGCCGAAGCTCAAGGTCGTGCCGTTGGCCACGCTGATCTTGCCGCCGGCGCCGCTGACTTGGACGCCGCGGTTCGGATTGAGCGTCATCGAGGCGGTGGTGGCGAGCGTGCCGCCGGCGAACGTCAGGTGATTGGCGTTCGGGGTCCCGGGCACCGCGCCGAGCCGCGCGTCGCTGTTGATGCTGAGGGTGCCGCCGGTGAGCGCGGTGCCGCCACTGTAAGTGTTGGCGCCGGTGAGCGTGAGCGTGCCGTCGCCGCTCTTGGTGAGCGCGCCGGTGCCGGCAACGATGCCGCCGTAGGTGAGCGTGGTGCCGGCCGAGGGGCTGATCGTACCGCCGGCGGCGCCGAGTGCGACGCCGCGGTTGGTGGTGAGCGCACCGGTAAACGTCGTGGCGAGCGTGCCGCCGTTGAGCGTCACGTTGCCCGGCGTGGCCGTGCCGGGCAGCGCGCCGAGTCCGCGGTCGGCGGCGATCTGCACGATGCCAGCGTTGATGGCGGTGCCGCCCGTGTAGGTGTTGGTGGCGTTGAGTGCCAGCGTGCCGGCGCCGACCTTGGTCAAGGAGCCACCGCCGGAGACCACGCCCGAAACAGTGAGCGTATCCGCATCCACGCCGACGAGGCTGGAACTGCCGAGCGCGACGGTGCCGCTCACGGTGTTGTTGCCACTGAGGCTGCGGAGCGCGCCCGCGGAACTGGAGCCCACGCCGTTGATCGTCAGGCCCTCGGCGGTGCTGATGCCGGACGAGAGCGCGAGCGTGCCGCCCGCGGAGACGGTGGTGGCGCCGGCGGTCGTGCCCAGCGCGGCGTTGCTGCGGATTTCGAGCGTGCCGCCGGTTATGCTCGTCGCGCCCGTGAACGTGTTCACGCCCGAGAGCACCGCGTAGCCGGAATCGGCTTTCGTTAGCGTGCCGGCTCCCGTGGTGATTGCGCCGGACACCGTGGTGTTGCCCACGCCGGCGAGCGTCAGATTCTGCGCGCCGCCGATCCCGCCCGACAACGTCAGCGTGCCGCTGTCGCTTTGGATTTCGGTGGCGCCGCCGAGGGTGATTGCGCCGGCGAAAGAATTGTTGCCGCTGATATTGCGCAGCGCGCCGTTGGCGCCGACGCCGGTGCCGGTGAGGCTCAACGCCTCCGTGCCCACACTGATCCCGCCCTGCAATTCGAGCGCGGCACCGGAAGCGACCGTGGTGCCGCCGGTGGTGGAACCGAGCGCGGTGCCGGCGCGGATATTGAGCGCGCCTGCGTTCACCGTGGTGGCGCCCGTGAAGTTGCTGGCGCCGGCGGTGTCGGTGAGCGTGAGCGTGCCGGCGCCGGTCTTGGTGAGCGAGAGCGCGCCGCCGGTGTTCTGCAGCGCACCGGAGAACGTGGTGGAAGTACCGGCGCCGCCGGCGGTGAGCGCGAATGCGCCGGCGCTGGCGTTGGTGACCGTGCCGCCGCCGGCCAGGCTGCCGATCGTTTCCGCGGTGTAGGTGCTCGTGCCGTTGAACTGGAGCGTGGCGCCCGAGCCGATCGTGACGGCGGCGGTGTCGCCGAGCGCGGAGACGTTGGCGCTCTTGGTGATCGCGAGCGTGCCGGCGTCGACGTTGACGGCGCCGTTGCCGGTGTTCGCGCCCGTGCCGGCGAAGGTGAGCGTCCCACTGCCGGTCTTCGTAAGGGTGCCGTTGATCGCGAGCACATTCGTCGCGGCTCCCGTGCCGCCGATCGTCAGGTTGCTCACCGTGTCGAACGTGCCGCCGCTGGCGCCGATCGTCACACCGCGGTTGGCATCGTCGAGCGTGACGGCGTTGGTGATCGTGCGCAGCGTGCCGCCGTTGAGCGTGAGCTGAGCCGCGCTGAGTGCGGCGGGGTTGTTGCCGAGATTGGTCTCGCTGCTGATGGCGAGCACGCCGGCGTTGACGGTGGTCGCGCCGGTGAACGTGTTGGTGCCGGACAACGTGAGCGTGCCGGCGTTGTTCTTGGTCAGCGTGCCGGTCGTCGTGGCGATGTTCCCGCTGATGAGCGTGTCGCCCGAGCCGCCGACCGTGAGGTTGCGCGCGGTGCCGGTGATGTTGCCCGAGATGATGAACTGGCTGGAAGAGTTCTGCGCGATCTGCAGGGCATCGGACAACGCCAGCGTCGAGGCGATGGTGCCGCCGCCGCTGTTGCTGACGTTGATCTGCGCCGAGCCGGAGTTGACATCCATCGTCACGGTGCTGCCGCTGATCGTATAGCGGTTGTCGTCGTTGAACGTCATGTAGCCGACCGTCTTGCCGGCGGTGAGCGCGACCGTGCTGTCGGCGGTGAGGGCGTTGCCGAAGACCACGGAGACGCCGGCTCCCGTCGGGCCCACGCCGGTGAGGGGAGGATCGGGATTCCAGTTGGCATCGGCCACCCAGTTGCCGCCGCCGGCGGCCTTCCACGTGTAGACCGTGCCGGTGATCGGCACGATTTCGCCGTTCACAATCTGCGCGCCGGAGCCATAGCCGGTGAAGTTGATGTTCCCCAGCAGCGCCCCCGTGATCGTGCCGCCGAGCAGCAGCTGGCTGGCGCCGCCGCCGCTGATGCTGCCAGCCCAGCCGTTGATCGTGAGCGTGCCGCCGATGTAGATGCCGCTGCTCAGATCGAACACGCCCGCGAGGCTGTTGAAGTCGAGGATCGAGCTGCTGGTGAGCGTGGCGCTGCTGACCGTCTCGTCGAAGCCATTGACCGAGAAGGTGCCGCCGTTGAAATTGAGCGCGGTGCCGAGGATGTTGCTGGCGCCGAGCTGCACCGTGCCCTGGTTCAGATTGAGCGTGGCAGCGGCGAAAGAGTTGGAGCCGCTGATGCCGCCGATCTGCAGGGTGCCGGTGCCGGTCTTGGTCACCGCGCCCGTGCCGGTGGTGGTGACCGAGCCGGTGAAGACCGTGCTCGTCGTGTTGCCGACGGTCAGGAGGTTGGCCGTGCTGCCGAGCGTCACGCTGCCGGAACCGGCGAGAGAACCGATCGTCTCGTTCTTGCTGTTGAGGTTCAGCTGCCCGTCGGAGTTGATGGTGACGTTGGCAGTGGCGCCGATTTGATTGGCGTTCGTCAGTTGCACGACGGCCGAGTTGGCGGCGCCGGTGGCATCGCCGATCGTTACGTTGCCGGAGCCGACGGCGCTGACGTTGGCCGTCTTGGCGAGGGCGAGCGTGCCTTCGTTGACCGTGACGCCACCGCTGAAGGTGTTGGCGGCGGTGCCCGAGAGGGTGAGCGAGCCCGCGCCGACCTTCGTCAAACTGTTGGCGCCGGACACGACGCCGGAAGCGGTGAGCGAGCCTGCGTCCACTCCGATGGTCGCGGCGGCGTTCAGGGCGATGGCGCCGGAAAGCGTGTTGGTGCCGCTGAGATTGCGCAGGGCACCCGCGCCGCCGACACCGGCGCCGCTGATGGCGATCTGCGACTCGGCGGACGTAATATTGTTCGCGAGCGCCAAGGTGGCGCCGTTTGCCACGGCCGTGCCGGTCGCGGTGGCGCCGAGGCCGGCATTGCTGCGAAGCTCGAGCGTGCCGGCGTTGATCGTCGTGGCGCCGCTGAAGAGATTCGCGGCGGTGAGCACCAGCGTGCCGTCGCCATCCTTGGTGAGCGTGCCGACGTTGTTCGCCGCCGTGGCGCTGCCGATGACCTTGTTGACGGTGATGTCGCCGGCGCCGCCGAAGCTGAGGTTTTGCGCGCTCCCGGCGGTGCTGGTGAGCGCTGCGCCAGTGAGGGTGAGCGAGCTGCTCGCGTCGGCCACGAGCCGACTGGCGCTCTGCAGTGTAAGATTGCCTGACAGCGTGTTGTTGCCGGCGGTGCTTTGAATCGCGCCGTCATTGGCCAGCGTGCCCGGCCCGTTCAGCGCGATCGCATTCGTCACGGTGAGCCCGCCCGCCACCTCGAGGTTGGCGCCGCTGCTGATGGTCGCCGCGCCCGAGCCGAGGGCGGTGTTGTGCTGGATCGCGATAATGCCGCTGGCGAGCGACGTGGTGCCGGCGTAGGTGTTGGCACCGGTGAGCGTGATCTTGCCGGAACCCTGTTTGACCAGGGAGAGATTGCCGGTGCCGGAGTCTTGAATCAATCCGCTGAACGTGGTGCTGCCCGTGTCACCGAACGTGAGGGTCGTGGCCGTCGTACTCGCGTTGTCGATCACGCCGGAGCCGGCAAGCGAGGCGATCGTTTCAGACGAGCCATTGAGGTTGAGCAAACCATCGCTGCCGAGGACCACCGCCGACGTATCCGCAATCTGGTTGGCCGCGCCGAGCCGGACGACGGCGCTGGAACCGGCGCCGGCTCCGTCGCCGATGATCAGATTCCCGGCGACTGCGGTCGTGCCGGCCGTCTTCGAAAGGACCAGGGTGCCGGAATTGACCGTGGTGGCGCCGGTATAGGTGTTCGCGTTGGTCGTGCCGGCCATTGTCAGCGTGCCGGTGCCCGCGAGCGTTACGCCGCCCGTGTCGGTGGTAATCCGGTTGACGGTGAAGCTGCCGGCGCCGCCGAACGTCGTGTCGACTGCCGTGCCGGTGATATTCCCGGTCAGGCTGAGCGTCGTGCCGGTGTCCGCGACGATGGTGGTGTCGCCGGTCTCGGTGATCGTGCCGGAGAAGGTGTTGGCGCCCGCGACGCTGCGGAGCGCGCCATTGCCGCCGACGCCGGCGCCGCTCAGGGAGAGGGCGTTGGCGATCGTGCGGCTGCCGGAGACTTCGAGGGTGGCGCCCGGTGAAACGGTCGCGGTGCCCGTGCCGAGCGCGGTATTGCTGTTGGCCTGGGCCACGCCGTTGTTCACGTAGAGGCCGCCGGAAAACGTGTTGTTGCCGGAGAGGATCAACTTGCCGGCGCCATTGCCGTCCTTGATGAGCGCACGGTTGGTGCCGGAAATGACCGAGGTGATGGCCAGATTACCCGCGCCGGTGATGTCGGCGACGCTGTTGGCGCCGAGCGCGAGGGTGCCGACGGAGATCGTCTGGTTCTTCGAACTCTGCTGTTGGATGTAAGGCACCGCGCCCGACAGCGTGAGGGTGCGGTTGGCATTGCTGGTGAGCGTGTAGCTGACGCTCGCTCCGCTCCCGAATTTGATGCCGGCGATCGTGGTGCTGTTGTTGGCCAGGGACGCCGTGGTGCGGCCCACGCCCAACGCGTCGAACAGGGCGACCTGGGTCGAGTTGGGAGCGCCGGCCGAGGTCCAATTGTTGTTGTTGGTCCAGGCAGTGCTGGAGCTGCCGTCCCATTCCTTGTAGCTGGCCGCCGCCGGCGTCAGCAGATAGGCGCCGTTCGCGCCGGTGCCATACATGTTGTCGGACCGCGCGCCGGCGACTTGGGCTACGCCGAATCCGGAGAAGTAGACGCTGCTCACGTTCTGTCCGCCGACCGAGGTGGCCAGCGTGTCGACGCCCTGCTGCCAGTTGTTGACCACGAGCACGCCGCTCGCGGGGGCGGTGTAGTTGCCGAAGACAAAGGTGTTCGCGCCCGTGGGGCTGCCGAAGTTCAGCGTCGCGCCGCCGATCGCGGTGAGCGAGCCCACCTTGTCGGAATAGCCGTTGAGGTTGAGTGTGCCGGACGCGGCGATGCTCACGCTGCTCGTATCCGCCAGCCGGTCATTCGCGCCGAGTTGCAGGGTGCCGGCGTCGATCGAGGTCGTGCCAGTGTAGGTGTTGGCCCCGCCGAGCACCAACGTGCCTGAGCCCGTCTTGGTGAGATTGCCGGCCGTGCTGCCACCGCCGTCCTGAATCACGCCCGAGATCGTCGAAGTGCCGCTGCCGACGGCGACGGTCAGGCTGCGCGAGGTCGTGTTGTTCGACAGGTTCACAACACCGGACTGCGTGGCGTTGGCCATCGACAGCGTGTAGTTGCCTCCGGTCTGAGTGAGCGTGCCGCTGGTCGTGATGTTGCTCACCCCGGCATTGCCCTTGAGGACGACGGCGTTGGCGACGACGTTCCCGGCGCTGGAGGCGAGCGTGCCGCCCTTGATCGTGATATCGCCGGTGCCGAAGGCATTGTTGTGCCCGGCGGTGAGCGTGCCGGCCTGCAACGTCGTGCCACCGGAGTAGGTGTTGTTGCCTGATAGTGTTGCGTTGCCGGCGCCGAGTTTTGTGATGCTGCCGCCGCCGGAAACCACGCCCGCGAGCGCGGTGTTGCCCGTGCCGCTGAGCGTGACCGCGTTGCCGTCGGTGGCGAGCGTGCCGTTCAACTGCAGCGTGCCCGTGCTGCTGTTGGTGATCGTGATGGCGTTCCGCGCCACCAGCGCGGAATTCACGGTGTGATTGGCGGAGCCGTTGCCCTTGGAAACGAAGATCCCCGACGGCCCGAGCACGCCTTGGTCGTTGAATTCGATGGCGCCGTTGTTGAGCGTGTAGGCGAAGGGCGCGTCGATCTGGAGGCTGCGGATCGAGCGCGTACCACCCACATCGATCGTCTGCGGCGTGCTCACGTAACGGTTGTTGAGCAGGATGTCGGCGCCCACCTCGGGAATGTTGCCGTCGGTGCCATCCCAGTTCGAACCGTTCGCCCAGGTGCTCGTACCGCCGCTGTTGGTCCAAAGATCGGCCTTCAGGCTCGTGAGCGACAGGCCCTGGATTTCGTGGATGTTGGTCGAACCGCCCGTGCTGCCGGTGAACCCCAGGATCAGGTCTTCGGGCCGGGCATAGCCGGAAAGGTCGATCGAGTAGAGGGCCTCCATCGGCGCAGTTTCGCCGGCCTGCATGAACACCGTCAGCTGGTTGGTGGCGGTGATGACGACCTGGAAGATTCGGGCATTGTCGCCCGTCGGCCGGCTGGCGCCCGAGAAGGCGATCGGCGTGCTCAGCGAGCCCGTGCCGCCCAGGTAGTCGTATCCGCTGTAGCTGGAGCCAGGGCCGCGTACAGAAACATTCCCCGGATTGGAACCGATGCCGCCGATACGGCCCTCGGTGGCATTCGAGTAGTTGCCAAACTCGTCAATGCCCAGACCGATGTAGCCGCCGTTCATGCCCTGAATGTCTGCTTCGCCGCCGGCGACGAGGGTCTTCTGGGCGTAACCGAGACTGCCACCATACGCGCCCACGGAGAACGTCTTGCTCGCGTCGGCCAGGAAGAAGGTGATGCCGTCCGCACCGGAGCCGCCGTAGGCTGCGTAGCTGAACTTTACGGCGATCGTGGCGTCCGCGCCGTTGAACGACTGCGAGTCATACGCGTACGTCGCTTGCTGACCGCCTGCACTCGTGAGTCGCAACCAGCCGTTGCCCGGGGAATCCACGCCGCTCGCGGCGGTCAGGTTCGGCGTGTAGTTGGTGCCGCCGACCACCCAGGAAGCTCCAGCAGCGAAGGTCGTATCTTTGAAGGTTTCATTGACGACGACCAGTTGTCCGCGCGCCTGAACTGCCAGGAAAAAGGCTGCGAACGCGGCGATCCAGCCGCGGAGAAGGCGGCGATGGACGAGAGGCTCGCGGTGGACCTTCATGACTTGGGCGGTTACGTATCGGCACGGAACGGGTTTTTCTGGAGTGTAAACCTCAACGAAAAACTAGGGTTAAATACTCATGCGCCAGTCGTAGGCAGAAAGGGTGAGGCCCGAGGTTTTCTGTCGGCTCGATGCCCAAGGGGAGGGGCAGTTAGAAACCGAGCAAGGGGCCGAATCGGCAGGGTTTTTCCTTGCCGTTGACTTTTTGCCGCGCGTAGTAAGTTCCACTCTCCCAGCTTACGGCACGTCTCCTCGAGGGGCACCGAACTGTAAGTGGCGGGATCTCAGTTTCTAGGGCGCGGTAGCCAAGTGGTAAGGCCGAGGTCTGCAAAACCTCTATGCGCCGGTTCAATTCCGGCCCGCGCCTCCAACTGATAATCAATCAGTTAAGGAAAATGGCAGCAAAACGGCAGCTGGAAGTCACCGCTGCCGAGGCCGGCTCTGGTTCGGCCAGCACTTAACGCGCAAAAAAAGGATTGGCCTGTTTTTCCTGCGCGACCGTCGTGAGCGGACCGTGCCCCGGCGCGAGAACGGTGTCGCGCGGCAGACTCAGGACCTTGTCGCGGGTCGCACGATATTGCTGCTCGAAATCGGTCGTGCTGCCTCCGATCGAGCTGGCGAAGATCGCGTCTCCCGTGACCGCGAGCGGCCAGCTGAGGCCGGTCACGTAAAAGGTGGTCAGTCCCGGCGAATGCCCGGGCGTGAGCAGCGTCTTGATCGCGAGCGGACCGAGGTGGAAATGCGCGTTCTCCCGAAACGTCTTGGCGCCGGGCAGCGGTTCTTTCTCGTGGCTCCAAACTTCGGCGCCGGTCGCGGCGACCAACCGTGCCAGATCAGCAATGTGATCTTCGTGGGTATGGGTGAGGAACAAATACCGGACCGACAGGTGCTCGGCTGCCGCCGTATCGACCAGGGCCTGGCTGTCGGCGCCGGTGTCGAACGCGGCGGCCTGCTTGGAGCGTGCGTCCCACACGAGGTAGCTGTTCACCGTCATGTCATCGTAACGGGTGTTGAAAGCGGCAAAGCCGGTCGGGAAATTGGGTTGCGCCGGATACCAGGCATTGGTCGCCAGCGCCTCCAAAGCGTCCGGACTGAGCCGGAGGTGGCGGGCCACCCGCCGGAGCACGGCGACGAGCGGCCGACCCGATTTGAGCGCGGCCAGATCCTCGGTTGAGATGCCGGCGCGGCCCGCGAGGTCCGCGTCCGTGATGTGCAGCCCGCGCTGCGCCTTGCCGATCACATCGGTGAAATTGTCTTCGAGCGGTATCCGGGCCATGGCGCTAAAGTCACCGGGAGCGGGCGTCGTGCAAGTCTGATCCTCTTTTGATGCGCCAACGGATGCACCGCTCGCGGCGGGGAATGATAAACGCCACTCATTCGTCTATAGACTACTTGCTATAGTGACGGGTGCGCGTAGGTTTGCCGTTCCTATGGTAACCGACAAAATCAAAGCGCTGGCGGCCACGAAAGCCAAAGTTGCTGCCCTGGAGAAGAGCATCGCCGCGGAACTCAATCGCGAGCTGGCCGCATTGCCGTCCCGTTATGGGTTTGAAAGCGTCGACGCGTTCGCGGCCGCCGTGCGTGCCGCGCAACGCGGCAAAGGCGGCCGGGCCGCCGCGAAAGCGCAGCCAGCCGCGGGTGGCAAGAAGCGCCGCAAGCGCGCGGTCATCACCGCCGAGACGAAGTCAAAAGTGAAGTCGCTGGTGGAGTCCGGCAAGACCGGCGCGGAGATCGCCAAGGCCGTGGGGATTTCGCTGCCGAGCGTACAGAATATCAAGAAAGCGCTCGGGTTGGTCAAAGCCCGCAAGTAGTCCGCCCGCCGGTGCTGTAGGTTTTCGGAGCCCCGCTTCGCGGGGCTCTTGTTGTTGGCGCACGTCGCGGTGCGCCTCAATAGCGGACGAGCGAGGGGTCGACTTCGTCGGTCCACGCGGCGATGCCGCCGGCGACGTTGATGGCGCGGGGAAATCCCTGCGCGCGGAGAAACTCGCTCACTTGGCGACTGCGGCTGCCGTGATGACAGAGCACCAGCAGATCGCGGTCCTTCGGCAACGTGCTGAGCCGGGCCGGCACCTGTCGCATCGGAATATGTTCCGCGCCCGCGATGCGCACGATCTCGGTCTCCCACGGCTCGCGCACGTCGAGCAGCAGCGTTTGCTCCGGCGTGGTATCGAGGCGGTGCCGCGCCTCGGCGGCGGAAATCTCGCGCGGCGCGTCGGGAGCGCGAGGCGGCAGTTGCGCGGCCGGGGCGATCGCGCCGTCGCCACAGAGTGGACACGACGGATTCCTGGCTAGCGCCAAGGTTTGGAACGTTTGCGTGAGCGCATCGTAAGTGAGCAGCTTGCCCCGGAGCGGAGCGCCCACGCCGGTCACCAGCTTGATCGTTTCGAGCGCTTGCAGGCTGCCGATGACTCCACAGAGCGCGCCCAGCACTCCGGCTTCGCCGCAGCCCGGCACACTGCCGCTGGCTGGCGGCTCGGGGAAAAGACAGCGATAGCATGGGCCGTCGTGCGCCGGATCGAATACCGCGACCTGCCCCTCGAATTTGAAGACGCTCCCGAACACCAGCGGCTTCCCGGCGTGGAACGCCGCGTCGTTGTTCATATAACGCGCGTCGAAATTGTCGGTGCCATCGACGATCACGTCGTAGTTGGCGAAAAGCCCGGGCGCATTTTCGGTGGTCACGCCCGATGCATGCTCCACGACGCGCACGTGGGGGTTCAACCCGCGCAATCGCCGGGCGGCGGAGGAGACCTTGGGTTCGCCGACGCTGGCGGTGTCATGCAGCAGCTGGCGTTGAAGGTTGTGCGCCTCCACACGATCGAGGTCGGCGATGCCGAGCGTGCCGATGCCCGCGGCGGCGAGATACAAGCCGGCGGGGCTGCCCAGGCCGCCGGCGCCGATCACCAGCACGCGCGCGGCGGCGATCCGGCGCTGACCCGCGAGGCCGACCTGCTCGAGCAGGAGGTGCCGGGAATAACGCGCCAGCTCGGCGGGCGAGAGTTCAGGCAGTGATTCGGGCATGGCCGAACAGTTCGCGGCGATCCGCCGCGCTCGCAAATGAAATTGCGCTCGGAACGCCGCCGCGCCGGACTGAGGCATGCGTTGTCTGGGCATCGACTACGGCACGCGCCGGATCGGATTGGCGTACGGCGACGAGCTCGGCGTGGCCACGCCTTTGCCCGCGCTGGTCGAGGCCGATCCGGCGAAACGCTGGCAGAGCTTGCTCGCGACGGCGCGGCAACGGCGCGTGACCGACCTCGTCGTCGGGCATCCGCTCAACATGGACGACACGGCCGGCCCCAAGGCGAAGGAGGCGGAAGCGGTGGCGGCGCGACTGCGCACCGAGCTGGCGGGCGTGGACGTACACCTCGTCGACGAACGGCTGACCAGCTACGAAGCGGAGGCCACCATCAGCAAAACGCAGCGCCGCGCAGTGCGGGCGAGCGGGGTGATCGACTCGCGGGCCGCGACGCTCATCCTGCAGGATTTTCTCGACCAGCGCTTCCCGCCGCCGCTGCCCCATCCGGCGGAATGAGAGGCGAGGCCGGGCCCGCTCACCGCGCGGGCCTGCCATCCGAACCGGTTGGCGCCGGATTGTGAATACGCTATGCGGTGACGGCGAGTCCCAGTTCGGTGGCCAGCGCGGAGAAGTTCGGCACTACGCGCGTGCCCGGGGTCTGCAGCTTTTCCAAGGAATGATGTCCCCAGGTGACGAGCACGCAGTCTACCTCGAGCGCTTGCGCGACCTCATGATCGTGCCGGGTGTCGCCCACCAGGACCACCTGGTCACGGGGCAGGCCGAGTTCCTGCAGCCAGGCGCGGCCGAGTTCCACCTTGCTGTGGGCATAGATGTTATCGAGTCCAATCATTCGGATGAAATAGTCGGCGAGTCCGAGATGTCGGACGATCTCCTGCAACGTTTCCTGACGGTAGGCCGAAAGGATGGATTGGGAAATCCCGGCGGTGCGCGCCGCGCGGAGCATCGCTTCGGCTTCGGCGTGCAGCCGACACTCCCAGCGGCGGCGGTCGTAGACGTCGATAAAATCCACGCTCAGCCGTTCGAACGGATCGCGCTGCGTATCGAATCCCAGGCGGCGATAGTAATCACGGACCGGAAAATCGAAGAGTGCGTGGTGGCGCGCGCGATCGAGGACGGCGAGCCCGCGCGGCGCCAGGAGCCCATTCATGATCTCAATGCAGAGATCGAGATCGTCGAGCAGCGTGCCGTTCCAGTCCCAGATGATATGGCGATAGCGAGGTGAGGCCATGGGCAACGGCCAGGGTTGCGATCGGCGCGCCGGGACACAAGCCCGTCGGCGAGAGGCCGCTGTGACGTGGCACGGGCGTCTCGCTCGTGGGTTTGCAGGAAACGGTGAGGTGCTGTCGGCGCGTGTGACGCGGCTTGCGGCGACGCGGACGCGCGTCATGCTCGTCGCGCTGATGGCCCACCCGAGCAGTTCAGAACCGCGCTGGAAATGCGTCTGCGCCTATGATGGCGGACATTTTGCGGGCTGGCAGAGCCAGGTCTCCGGCGCGAGCGTGCAGGACGCGATCGAGGCGCGGCTGCGGGAAATGTTCGGACGCGAGGTGCGCATTCACGGCAGCGGTCGCACCGATGCGGGCGTCCACGCGCTTGGGCAGGTGTTTCATTTCGATGCGCACTGGCGGCACGGGCCGGAGAAGCTGCTCGCGGCGTTGCGTGCCCGGCTCCCGTCCGCGATCCAGATCAAGACGGTTTGCGCGGTGACGCCGGAATTCCATGCGCGGTTCCAGGCGAGCGGCAAGCGCTACACGTATCGCCTCCACCTCGGCGACGCGGATCCGTTCACGCGACCCTATAGCTGGCCGGTCTTTCGGCCACTCGATCTGGCGGCGATGAACGCCGCCGCCGCCGTGCTGCGCGGCCGGCACGATTTTCGCGCGTTCACCGCGCTCAATGGGCCCGCGCGCGTGGACACCGTACGCGACCTGCGTCGACTCGACGTGCGCCGGCGCGGACGAGTCATCCGCATCATCGCGGAGGCCGACGGGTTTCTCTACAAGATGGTGCGCAGTCTGGTCGGCGTGCTCGTGGCGGTGGGCGAGGGCAAGCTGACGGTGCACGACGTGCGCGCAATTCTCGCCTCGCGGCAGCGGACCGCGGTGGTGCAAACGGCGCCGCCGCAGGGCCTGTTTCTGGTGCGGGTGTTCTACCGGCCTGGCCGCCGGTCAACCGCAGCAACGACCGACGTGGATAACGATGAGTGACCGGGACGCGCACGCGTGGCGCGTTGGAACAAAAACGACAGCCGCGGCGCCGAGAACAATGAGCGGGATGAGCCAGTGGCTGCGCGGACTCAGCGATGTGGTGTTCCCGCCGCTTTGCGTGCATTGCCGCGGGCTCGTGCCGAGCGAGGCTGAGTTCCGGCATCTGTGTCCGGCGTGCTCGGCCCAGCTCGATTACGTGCGACCGCCGCATTGTTCGACCTGTGGGCATCCGTTCTACGGCGTGGTCGAGGGGGAGCGGATGTGTCCGCATTGCGAGGGTCTCGCACCGGCGTTTCGCGAAGGACGCACCGCGGTGTTGCTGAAAGGCCCGGCGCGCGGGCTGGTGCATGAGCTGAAGTATCACCGCGGGCTGCAGGTGTTGGTTGATCTCGAAAGGATTTTCCGGCGTTCGCCGCACGTGCTCGAACTCGCCCGCGGCGCGACGCTCG
This sequence comes from Opitutus terrae PB90-1, assembly GCF_000019965.1. Lineage (GTDB taxonomy): Bacteria > Verrucomicrobiota > Verrucomicrobiia > Opitutales > Opitutaceae > Opitutus > Opitutus terrae. Next base: position 4,591,413 of record NC_010571.1, on the reverse strand, counting down.
TGCCGGTACCGCTGCACCCGCGCAAGTTGCGCGAGCGTGGCTTCAACCAGAGCGAGCAGATCGCCCAGGCGCTGCTTCGCGCCGTCGACGGAGCGGCGCACGTGAGGCCGCTGCTGCGTCGCACCGTGGACACCGTTTCGCAAACCCAGCACGACCGCCGCACGCGGCAGTTAAATCTCAAAAATGCCTTTGCACTGGCTTCCGGCGCCGTCATAAGTGCCGCCGATCATTATCTCCTGGTCGATGACGTTTTCACCACTGGCTCCACGCTCAACAGCTGCGCGCAGACTCTCCGGCGCGCCGGTGCGGTGAGCCTTGACGTCGTCACGTTCGGTCACGGCTGACGCCTATGACGCATTTCGACAAACCGACCTACACGGTTCGCAAGACGCGCAAAAAGGAAATCCCGCAAGGGGTCTACACCAAGGACCCAGTGAGCGGGGAAGCGGTTTTCACCAAGGATATCGCGGACAACCAGATGGTCGTGCCGGCGAGCGGCCATCATTTTCCCATCGGGGCACGCGAACGACTCGGCTATCTGCTGGATCCAGGCTCGTTCGTGGAGTCCAACATCGAGGTTCGGTCAGCCGATCCGCTGCAGTTCGTCGACTCCGCCCCCTATCCGGCCCGAATCAAGAAGTACGAAAAGGAGAGTGGGCTGCCGGAGGCCGTCGTCACGGGTGCGGGTAAGATCCACGGCGTGCCGGTGTCGCTCGCGGTGATGGATTTTCGGTTTTGCGGCGGCACGCTCGGCTCGGCGGCCGGCGAGAAGATCACGCGCGCGATCGAGACCGCGATCGCGCAGAAGATTCCCTGCATCATTTTCAGCACCTCCGGCGGGGCGCGGATGCAAGAAGGCATCCTGTCGCTGATGCAGATGGCCAAGACGAGCGCCGCGCTCGGCCGGCTGGCAGCCGCCAGGCTGCCCTACATCTCGGTGTTGACGCATCCGACCACCGGCGGTGTGTCCGCCAGCTACGCGACGCTCGGCGACGTGATCCTCGCGGAACCCGGGGCGTTGATCGGTTTCGCGGGGCCGCGAGTGATCAAGGACACCACGAAGCAAACGCTGCCGCCGGGCTTCCAGACATCGGAGTTCCTGCTGAAGCATGGCCTGATCGATCAGATCGTGCCGCGGACCGAGATGCGCGAGCGGCTGCACCAGATTCTGCTCGCGTTGTATGTGAAGCAGACGCCTGCGAGTGCCTCCGTCGCCAAATCCTGAATCCGGCCGCGGCGCGCAGCCGGACGCGGCGGCGGGTTTTGAGGCCGTGGCGGAGTACCTTTGCGGACTGAAGGCGGGCGGTTCGAAGCTCGGGCTCGACCGCATGCGGCTACTCGCGGCCGAATTGGGCCACCCGGAGCGGGCGCTGCGCTGCGTGCACGTCGCGGGCACGAACGGCAAGGGCTCGGTGGCCGCGATGCTCGAGGCGATTTTGCGGGCCGCGGGCTGGCGCGTGGGTCTGTTTACCTCGCCGCATCTCGTTCACGTCGGCGAGCGCGTGCAGGTGAATCGCCAGCCGCTCGCGCCGGCGGAGATCGTCGGCTATGTGCGCGAACTGGATGTGCTCGCGGATCGGATCGCAGCGCGCGAAGGCCCCGGCGATCGGCCGAGCTTTTTTGAATACATGACGGCGATGGCGCTGCTGCAGTTCGGCCGGCAGCGGTGCGACATCGCGGTGATGGAGGTGGGCCTCGGAGGGGAGTTCGATGCGACCAACCTCGTGGATCCGGAGATGACCGTGATCACCTCGATCGGCTTTGATCACTGCGAATGGTTGGGGCACACGCTCGAGGAAATCGCGCGGGCCAAGGCGGGCATCATCAAACCGGAGCGTCCGGTGGTGATCGGACGCGTGCCGCCGGCGGCCGAGACGGTGATCCGGGCGCGGGCGGAGGAAATGGAGGCGCGGGTGATCTCCGTGCGCGAAGTCTACGGCGAGAACCTGGCGGTTTATCCGGAAACCAATCTCGCGGGCGACTACCAGCGGTGGAACGCCGCGACGGCGACGTTGGCGGCGCGCGAACTCGATTCACGCTGGAGAATCTCCGAACGGGCGATCGCGCACGGGCTGTGGCATGTGCGCTGGCCGGGCCGCTGGCAGCGGGTCTTGGTGGGTGGCCGGCGCGTGATCCTCGACGCGTCGCACAACGCGGAAGGCGCGTCCGTGTTGGACGCGAACCTGGCGCGGCTGAGGGCAGAGACCGGCCGCGCGCCGATCGTCGTTGTGGGCGTGCTGGGGGCGGAGCGGGCGCAGCCGCTCATGGCGGCGATTTGCCGGCACGCGGGCGAGGTCCATCTCGTGGTGCCGAACCAGCCGCGCGCGAGCAGCTACGAGGAACTCGCCGCGCTCATTCCGGCTGGATTCCCCGGGCGTGTGGCGCGGACCACGGTGGCCGAAATTTTTCCGGGCGGCGACCACTGCGCGCTCGGCGGACCAGATGACAGCATTGTCATCACTGGCTCGATCTATTTGCTCGGCGAAGTACTGCCGCGGATCGGCGCGGGGACGGACGCGGGCTGACGATGACCGGCAAGTGCCGGTAAAATTCGGCGCCGAGCCCCGCGGACCTTCAGAACAGCCGCAACCGCCGCGGAAGTCATGTCCGCCCGCCTCGCGCTCATCGCCCCGGGCCTACTTGCTGCGGCTGCGGCGGACCACCCAATCGACGATCGCCGCGTCGTTGTTCTCGTGCCGCCAGACCAGGCTGAGAAATTCGGCCGGAAAGATGTCGTGGGCCTGGAAGAATTTCCGATCACCGCCGCAGCAATACATCAACGAGGGCGGGAGCTCGCCACGAAGTTTGGCTTTCGCCTTGGGGATGATGCGTGGCAGCCACTCGATATCCCGCACCTGCTCGGTTTTCGCCGGCAACTTGGATTCGTCGAGCACGGTGGTGGACGGGTGGCCGCCCTGGACGTTCAGAAAATAGTCGCGGCGGACGCTTTCGATCGCGAGCGCCCGATCGTAGCCGGGTTCGCCGGCGGAGTTGTTATGGTCCTCGGCGTAATCGTAGAGATACTGCGGCGTGATCCCGTTGCTCAGCAGAAAAGCGTGCTGGTCGGCATTGAAGAAAGAGTCGGCTCCGCGTTTGCCCTGCGCATAGAGCGCGACGGCCAGCTCGTAGAGTTTCCGAAACTCGTCGGCGAAAGTGTAGTGAACCATGGCGCAGGCAGCGAATGGGTTGCGGCGGGGAATGCAAACGGGAGCACGAGTCCAGCGTCCGAGCGATCGATCGCCGGGAGGTTCGACAGCCGCGGAATGCGCGCGAGGGATGAACCCGTCGGGACGGTGGGTCCACCGGGGAGACTGAGGGCGGGCATGTTTCCGGGTTTGCGTCGCCGCCCTCGGGGCGCTGATGTCTTCCGGCCCATGGCGAACCGCTTCTACAACGCGTTCGACGTCGAGACCTACGGCGGCGAGCGCAAGACCGACTACCGCAACGCATTTCAGATCGATCGCGACCGGATCATTCATGCGCACGCGTTTCGGAAGCTACAGTCGAAGACGCAGGTCTTCCTGTCGGGCGAGTATGATTTCTACCGGACGCGGCTGACCCACTCGATGGAAGTGGCGCAGATCGGCCGCTCGATCTGCCACTATCTTTTCACGCGGGGCGCGCCGCTGAAGCCGGACTTCCACATCGACGGCGATCTCGTCGAGGCGGTTTGCCTGGCGCACGACTTGGGGCATCCGCCGTTCGGGCATTCGGGCGAACGCACGCTGCAGGAGTTGATGGTGAAGTGGGGCGGCTTCGAGGGCAACGCGCAGACGCTGCACCTGCTGACGAGCACGATGTATCAGAACGAGACGAGCGTGCGCGGCATGCAGCCGACCCGCGCGCTGCTGGATGGCGTGCTGAAATACAAGAAACTGTTCGCCGAGTTTCCCGCGCCGCCGCCGAATCATTTTCTCTACGACCCGCAGGTGGCGGAGCGGACCTACGTCTTCGGTGGGCGGCCGATTCCGGCCGAGCTGATGGCGGGCGAGAAGCTGAACAGCTTCAAGAGCATCGAGTGCCAGATCATGGATTGGGCCGACGATGCGGCCTATTCGCTCAACGACATCGTCGACGGGGTGAAGGCGGGCTTCCTGACCTACGAGAAGATCGAGACGTGGGCGGCGGGCGAACCGATCGACGCCGCGCGGCAGGCGCTGCTCGACGATCTGTTCGACGCGATTCGCGCCGATCGGCTGGAGAACGTGTTTTCCCAAAAAATCGGCCGTTTCATCCGGGCGTGCCGGTTGCGTGAGCGCGACAATTTCATGGCGGCGAAAACCAACCGCTACCGATTCGAGCTGATCGTGTCGAAAGAGGCGGAGAACGAGGCGCTGTTTTTCAAAAAGATGGCCAACGACATCATCTTCGAAAGCCCGCAGCTGCAGCAGATCGAGCACAAGGCGCGGCGGGTGATGTTCGAGCTGTGGGAGGCCGTGTGGCGCAACTACGTCGAGCCGCGCCAGCGCGTCATCAAGATCCTGCCGCCGCGCGTGGGCCGGCTGATCGACGCCGAAGCGACGCAGCGTGGCAAGGCGCGGCAGCTGTGCGACTATCTCGCAGGGTTGACCGACGGCATGATCGTGCGGACCTACCGCCGGCTGTTTGATCCGGTGTTCGGATCGATTCGGGATTTGAGCTAGCTCTGCGGCGCCGGGCTTCTGCTGTCGGGGGGCTCCCTTCCCATCTCCCTCTGACTCGTTCTCGGTCTCTTACTCGTTCTCGTTCTCTCTTTCCCTCTCTCTTCTGGACCGCCCCGCCGGCGTATCTCGGCATCTCTGCCTTCGAGCCCAATCCCGAGAGAACGAGAACGAGAACGAAACCGAGAAAGAGTAATGGGACGAAGCGCGCAGTCGCGAATCACGCGGCGGGTTTCGGTTGCAGGTGGCCGGCGTCGACGGCGGCTTGGACCATGCGCTCGGCGTAGGTCCAAAGTTCGCTGCAGCCGGCGGCAATGTGCTGGTTGCGCGCGATGACGCGGTCCTGCGTGATCCCGTGCCGGTTCCACGCGGCGCCCTGGGTCCGGCAATTGAGCAGCATGGGCTGGAACCGATCGACCGCGGCGGCGAATTTGGCTTCCGGCGTCTCGCGCGCTTCGAACTCGTCCCACAAGCCGCGAAACTCGCGCGCTTGATCCGGCGGCAGCAGCCCGAAGATCCGTTCGGCGGCGATCGCTTCGCGCTCGTGCTGATGGGCCATGCCAGCGGTGTCGTAAGCGAAGGTGTCACCGGCGTCGATTTCCACGAGATCGTGGACAATCACCATTTTCAGCACGCGCAGGACGTCCAGCGCGGCGCCGCAGTTGGCGTGCTCGGCCAGGACGATGACGCACAGGCAGAGATGCCAGGAGTGCTCGGCGTCGTTTTCCGCGCGCCGGGTCTGGGTGGTGACCGTTTGCCGGAAGATATCCTTCAACTTGTCCACCTCGACGATGAATTCGATCTGGCGCGCGAGCCGCGCGGCGGCTGCGGAAAGGTTGGACGGGGCGGAAGGACCGACAGGTGAACTCATGCCACGACGAAAGGGCGACGGCCGGGGTGGCGCAATCCGGGAACGGGGGAATCGCCAGCCATCGGCAAGATCGGACCGAGGCGGGCAAGATGCCGGCGCTCCCGAGCGACCGAGGGCGGGCGCGCCCCAAGCAGTTGGCCGGGGATGGCGGGCTCCATCTGGCGACTGTGCCGGCGGACCCGGCGGCTGGGTGCGTGGGGTTGCGAAACGTTTTCCTTGCTAGCGGCGAGGGGCCACTTTTCCCTCGAATGTTTTTCCCTCCATGAAAGTCCTCGTCGCCGACAAGATCTCACCCAAAGGAGTCGCCTATCTGCGTCAGCAGCCGGGTTTCGAAGTGATCGAGGCTTACGGTTCCTCTCCGGAAAAAGTGCTGGAGTTGGTCAAGGACGTGCACGCGATTGCGGTGCGTTCGGAGACGAAGATCACGGCCAAGGTGATCGCGGCGGCGCCGCTGCTGAAAGTGGTCGGGCGGGCCGGCGTCGGCGTGGACAACGTCGACGTCGACGCGGCGACGGAGCGCGGCGTCATCGTGATGAACACGCCGTCGGGCAACACGATCGCGACCGCGGAGCTGACCTTCACGCACCTGCTGTGCGGGGCGCGGCCGGTGCCACAGGCCGCGGCGTCGATGCGCGCGGGCAATTGGGACCGGAAGAGTTTCTCGGGCATCGAACTGCTGCGCAAAACGCTCGGCATCGTCGGGCTCGGCCGGATCGGTTCCGAGGTGGCGAAGCGAGCCCAGGCGTTCGGCATGCGCGTGCTGGCCTACGATCCCTACCTCGCGCCCAGCCGCGCGAAGGCGATGCAGATCGAATCAGTCACGCTCGATGAACTCCTGCAGCAGTCGGACTACATCACCGTGCACATGCCGCTGACGGACGACACGAAATACATGATCGACGAAGCGGCCTTGGAGAAGTGCAAGAAGGGCGTCCGGATCTTCAACTGCGCGCGCGGTGGCATCATCAAGGAGACGGCGCTGCTCGCGGCGCTCAAGTCAGGCAAGGTCGGCGCGGCGGGCCTCGACGTGTACGAGGACGAGCCGCTGGCGAAGGATAGCGAATTCCGCTCGCTGCCGAACGTCGTGCTCACGCCGCACCTGGGCGCGTCGACGGCGGAGGCGCAGGAATCGGTCGGCATCGAGATCGCGGAGCAGATCGCCGACGTGTTGAACGGCGGCGTGATCCGCAATGCGGTGAACGTGCCCTCGCTCGATGCGAACACGGTGAAGGTGCTCGGGCCCTACATCGATCTCGGCACGAAGCTCGGCACGCTGGTGCAGCAGATTTCCCCCGCGCAGATCGACCTGTTGAAGATCACGTATTGGGGCAAGATCGTCGACCTCGACGCGAATGCGATTACCCGCTCCGTGCAGCGCGGCTACCTGCGGCGGATCAGCGGCGAGGAAGTGAATTTCGTCAACGCGCCGGTGTTGCTCGAGCGGCTGGGCGTGAAGGTCGAGGTCGTAAAATCGACCGGTGACTCCGGCTACAGCGAACTGATCCAGGTCGAGGCGGTCGGGCCCGACGGCGCGATCTACCGCGCCTCCGGCACACGCATGGGCAAGCAGAACCAGGCCCGCATTGTCAGCGTCAACGGCCGCGAGGTCGAGGTCGCCGCCGAGGGGAAGCTGCTCGTGCTCGAAAACCTCGACCAGCCCGGCATGGTGGGCGAGATCGGCACGATCCTCGGCCAGGATGGCGTGAACATCGCCGACATGTCGCTGAGCCGACTGATCCCGGGCGGCACCGCCTACATGGTGGTGCGCGTCGACACCGAGCCGAGCGACAACGCGCGGAAGATCATCAAGGGTCACCCTGCGATCAAGCAGGCGAAGTTCGTGCAATTGTGAGGATGGCGAACACGCGACGCGCCGTGATGACGCAATGTAGGGCGGGGTCTCCTGACCGCGCCGGGATTGCCCGTGGCGCTTCGCTCAGCGCGGTCAGCCTGACCGCGCTACGTGGCTTGTCGGTACGGGCGGTGGCGGGATCGGGAGATCCCGCCCTGTCACGGGCGTTCGCGAGCGAGTAATCTGCACGCCCATGCTGCTGCCGCTGCTCATCGCGCTCATCCTCGGATATCTGCTCGGTTCGCTGCCGTTCGGCTATCTGGTCGCGCGATCGCACGGGGTGAATATTTTCGAGGTTGGCAGCAAGAACCCCGGCGCGACCAACGTGCGGCGCGTGCTCGGGCCGCGGCCGGGCACGCTCGTGTTCGCGCTCGATGCGTTGAAGGGCGCCGCGGCTTCGTGGTGGGCGCTGCTCAGCCACACCGACGTGTCGGTCACCTTCGCGCTCGACGAAACGAGCTTGGCGGCGAGCGGCACGGTGGCGGGATCGGCGTGGACGCAACTGGGCGTGGCGGGTCTGATCGGCGCGCTGCTCGGGCATGGGTTCTCATGCTTCACACGGTTCCGGGGGGGCAAGGGCGTCGCGACGTCGGCGGGCGGCATTCTCATCCTCATGCCGGGCGCGACGGTGATCGCCGCGCTGGCGTGGGTGACCGTGTTCTATGCGACGCGCTACGTCTCGCTGGCCTCGATCGTGGCCGCGCTCGCGCTCGTGGCGGCGGCCTTCCTGCTGACGCTGCCGGGGTTGCTCCTCGGGCTCTCGATCGTGATCGCGGCGTTCGTGGTCATCCGCCACCGGACGAATATCGGGCGGCTGCTGAATGGCACGGAAAACAAGAGCGGAAAAAAAAGCCCGCCGGCCAGATCCTGAAGCGCCCAATCCTTTTCGGAAAAACCAGTACCACTATGGCACGCATCGTCCAAAAATATGGCGGCACCTCGGTCGGTGACGTCGAGCGGATCAAGAAGGTCGCGGAGCGCATCAAGGCCGTGCGGGAAGAAGGCAACGAACTCGTTGTCGTCGTCTCGGCCCGTTCCGGTGTGACCAACGAGCTCATCGCGCGCGCCAAAGCGGTGTGCGCCGAGCCCAGCGAACGCGAGATGGACATGCTGCTCGCGACCGGCGAACAGGAGACGATCGCGTTGACCGCGATGGCGCTGCACGGCGTCGGCGTGAAGGCCGTGAGCTACACGGGCGCGCAGGCCGGCATTTTCACGGACAAGCATCACACCAAAGCGAAGATCAAGACGATCAACGCCGCTCCCATCGAAAGGGACCTGAACGACGGCAAGGTGGTCATCGTGGCCGGTTTTCAGGGCATCAACGAGGATGGCCAGATCACGACGCTGGGCCGCGGCGGCTCCGACCTCACGGCGATCGCGCTGGCGGCGGCGGTGCAGGCGGACAAGTGCGAGATCTACACCGACGTCGACGGCGTCTACACCGCCGATCCGCGCGTGGTGAAGAACGCGGTCAAGCTGAACGAAATCAGCTACGACGAGATGCTCGAGCTCGCCTCCTCCGGCTCGAAGGTCATGCAGTCGCGCTCGGTCGAGTTCGCCAGCAAATACGACGTCGTGTTCGAAGTCCGCTCAAGTTTTAACCACAATCCAGGAACCATCGTGAAACAAGAAGTCGCTTACATGGAAAAGGTCGTCGTGCGCGGTGTCGCCGTCGACAAGGACCAGGCCAAGGTCACCGTCAGCAACATCGTCGACAGGCCCGGCTCCGCGGCGCGGGTGTTTCGGGCGCTGGCCGAGGCGAACGTGATCGTCGACATGATCGTGCAGAACATCGGTCGCGGCGGCGTGGCGAACCTCACGTTCACGGTGCCGCAGACCGACAGCCAGAAGGCGGTGCGCGCGATCGAGCCGGCGCTGAAGGAAATCGGCGGCGGCACGGTCGACGTGAAGGGTCCGATCGCGAAGCTCTCCGTGGTAGGCGTGGGCATGAAGACGCACAGCGGCGTGGCCGCAATGCTCTTCCAGGTGCTGGCGGAGGCGGGGATCAACATCGACCTGATCAGCACGTCCGAGATCAAGATCACCGTGGCGATCGACCTCGCGCGGGCGGACGATGCGGCGCGGCTCGCGCACGCGGCGTTCGCACTCGACAAACTCTGAGCCGAGGGCGGGTTGCCTGCAACCCGCCGGCCTGAACGGCGCGTTGGGGACAACGCGCCCTACCATGATGCGCTTTCTCTCGACCCGAGGACAGACCCAGCCGCTGCGATTTTCCGAGGCCGTGGCCACCGGACTCGCGCCGGACGGCGGCCTGTATCTGCCCGAAACACTGCCGGACCTTTCCGGTGAGTTGAACCGCTTCGAGGGGCTGGGCTACGCCGACCTCTGCTTCGAGTTCCTGCGCATCTTCGCCACGGATATCGAGCCGGGGACGTTGCGCGCGATCGTCCAGAAATCCTACACCAAGTTCTCGCATCCGGAGATCGCGCCGCTGAAACAGCTCGCGCCGAATCTCCACGTGCTCGAGCTGTTCCACGGCCCGACGCTCGCGTTCAAGGATTTTGCCCTCCAGCTGCTGGGTAATCTCTACGAGCACCAGTGCGCGGTGCGGCACGAATCGATCAACGTGCTTGGCGCCACGTCGGGCGACACCGGCGCGGCGGCGATCCACGGTCTGTTGGGCAAACCGGGTACCGCCATCTTCATCCTGTATCCGAATGGCCGCGTCTCGCCACTGCAGGAGCGGCAGATGGCCTGCACCGGCGCGAGCAATGTGTTCGCGCTCGCGGTGGATGGCACGTTCGATGACGCGCAGTCGGCGTTGAAGGAGATCTTCGGCGACCAGCGGTTCCGCACGGGCCACCGGCTCTCCGCGGTGAACTCGATCAACCTCGCGCGCGTGCTGGCGCAATGCGTGTACTACCTGCACGCGTGGCTGAAGCTGCCGGCGGGCGATCGCGGCAACGTCGAGTTCGTCGTGCCGACGGGCAATTTCGGCAACGTGCTCGCGGGCTGGCTGCTCCAGCAGATGGGCGTGCCGATCCGCGGCTTCAAGGTCGCGACGAACCAGAACGACATTCTCTACCGGCTGTTCACGACCGGCGAATACCGGCTCGGCGACGTGCACCCGAGTCTGGCGCCATCGATGGACATCCAGGTCGCGTCGAACTTCGAGCGCTTCCTTTACTTCAGTCTGGGCCGGGACGCGACGCGGTTGCGCGAGGTGATGCAGACGTTCAAGACCACCGGGGTCTATCGGTTTGAAAACTTCGATCGCGGCACCTTCTCCGCCTCGCGCTGCACTGACGCGGAGATTCCCGGAATCATCGCGCGGGTGCATCGCGACTACGGCTACGTGGCGGATCCGCACACGGCGTGCGCGTTCAAGGAGCACAACCCCGACCGCGTGAGCATCGTGCTCTCGACGGCGAGCCCGGCGAAGTTTCCGGAAACGATTCGCAAAGCGATCAAGGTTGAGCCGACGCACCCGACGCTCGAAGCGCTGAAGTCCGTGCCGATCGTGAAGCACGAGTTGCCCGCCACGCCGGCGGCGATCCGGGCGTTCATCGACGCACACGCGGTGTAGGCGGCGAGAGTCCGAACCTTGAGATGCAGATAGGGCTGGGTGCGCGCCCCATCACGCCGGGCCCCGAATCTGAATCCCAGAGATATTGGATCCGCTCGACTACTGCTCAATCACGCCGAGATAGTCACGGCCGAGCCCAGCAGCCGATCGCGTGACACCGAACTGTTTTAGCGCCATCGCCAGCACAGGATCGTTCTGAGCGGCGACATCAGCAGGCTTTCGGATGATCAAGAAATCCGGCGTCAAGCCGCTGCCTTCAATGGTCCGCCCGTCAGCCAGTTCAAATTCAGCGGTTGCGACGAACACGCCAAACAATGTGAGCCGATTGGCTCCGATGGAGTGTGAGTAGTAATTCCCTTGTTGCGCTACTCCAGCGGTATGGTCGCCCACGAGCAGTCCACGGCCCTCGCGTTGGATGGTGGCGGCAAATATTTCCGCAGCACCGCCTGTCTCACCGTCCACCAGGACCAAGAGGCGGCCTGCCCAAACGTCGCGGCCAGAAGACTTGGCGGTTAGTGGCTGCCTGCCAGCGCGCTTCTTCAAAGTACCGATTCCGACGTCGCGGTCGAAGAAGCCGCCAATCAACCGCTCCATCGTTGGCTCGTTGCCACCACCGTTGCCGCGCAGATCGAGAATCAATGATTGGTGCCCACGGGCTCGCCTCAATCCCGAACGAATATCGTTTTCGTCGTACGTGAAGGTCTTCAGTCGCCAAACCAACACGTTATCGTAGACCTTGAAGGTGCTACGGGTCTCACGCTCGAGTTCGTCGCGCTCATCCAGAATTTGCTGAACCACGCGCGAAAGGTCGACGATGGCTGCACGCGGGGTGACGAGCGTCACTACCTCCACTTCGCGGGGAGGTTGCTCCGGCGCAGCAACGACGAGACGCAGCTTCGCGTGTGGTTCGATCGCCTGCAGATAGTAAGTCCAAGCCGGCCATGTCGCTCGGTCAATGGCTGCGCCGTTGATGGCCAGGAGCCGATCGCCCGGGGCCAGAAGGCCGGCGGCGGGACCTGCTGGATCGACATCGTTGATAATACATTCGCGCCCGCACGGCGTGGCGTCCCAGCCATAGTTGTACGTCGCAGCGCGGCCCGGCGGAACAAACTGTGTCCGGGAATCTTTCAGTGATCTCACTGCCGAGGCGATGGCTCGGAAAACGTCACCGTTGTCCTTCGCGGCCTCGATCTCGCCACGGGCTGCGTTGAAGCGCTCGCTAAGGTTCACGCCTTTCAGAGCTGGATCAAAATGGTTCTCTTCGATGTCACGCCTGACCTGTTCAAGCATTCGGAAACCGAGACTACGGTCCCGCGGGGACAGCCTGTTCGCTATGTCCGCGGCGCAGAGCGCGCAACTCATGCCGAGTAACCCGAGGATCGTGGCAGTCGCGCGCATGCTGAGCCGCAGATGAGCTGGAATCACGCCGCCAATCTGCAAAAGACAGGAACGGCGCTCAATAGAGAAGTCGAGCTAGTGCTTCGTGCTTCGGATTTGTTTCGGGCTTTGAGTTGTCGGGGGTAGGATTTCGAGGCACATGCGGATGAGATGCCGCCGGCACGGGGCCGTTACGTCGTTCTTGTTCGCCGGCGCACGGCCAGCATGGCGACGAAGGGGCGCCACCAGAGCTTGCGCAGGCCGAACTTGGCGCGACCGCGTCGGCGCGCGTGATGCCGCACGGGGAACTCGCCGACACGAAAACCTAATGCGACGGCGATGGCGGGCAGGAAGGATTGCAGGAGATCCACGGGAAACAGCGCCGCGATGATCTCGCGGCGGAAAACCCGTAGTTGGCAGCCGCCGTCGTGCAGGTGATCGCCGAGCACCACGCGACGGACCGCGTTGCCGACGCGGGAGATCACGCGTCGTGTCCATGAATCGTGGCGATCGACGCGCCAGCCGCAGGCGAGATCGAGCGCGCCGGCCTCGACGGGCGCGAGCAGTTTCGGGAAATCGTGCGGATCGTTCTGCCCGTCGCCGTCCATCGTGAGAATCAACTCGCCGCGTGCGGCGTGCAGGCCGGTGAGCAACGCGGCGGCTTGCCCCTGGTTCTGTGGGTGTCGGATCGAGCGCACCGTCGGCCACCGCGCGCAGGCGGCGGCGATGTCGGCGGGCGTCGCGTCGGTGCTGCCGTCGTCGACCAGGATGATTTCGTGACCACCGCGGAAAGTCGCGAGCACGTCGTTTGCGGCGGCAAGAAGCGGCAGGACATTGCCGGCTTCGTTGTAGAGCGGAACGACGAGCGAGAAGCGCGGGGTCATGATTCGCGCGTGAAAACCACGAGTAGAAAACCCGGGCGCAGGCCGAGGAGCGATTCGCGATAACGGCCATGCAGCCGCGCGCGAACCTCGTCGGCCAGCGCTTCGGAGGCGATGACCAGCGCGGCATCACAATCGTCCGGCGGCGTGGACCAATAACCCACGTGCTTGAACTCGCGCAGATACCACGGAAGCGGCCAGTATTCCTCGGAGATCACGCGGATCACGCCGTCGGACGCGAATGCGAGCGCCGAGCCAGCGAGCGCGGGGACTTTCTGCACGTCCGGCGAGCTGTGCACGTAGGCGTAAGGATTGCGTGCGTCGGCGGGCCGCTGGAACACGGCGAGCCGGGTTTGCGCGTACAGCGTCTGCAGCACGGCGAGAAAGACGAAACCGATGACGACGCGGCTCGTGAGTCGCCGAAACCGGCGGGCGTTTTCGATGCCGGCGGCCGTGGCGCCTTCGACCGGCGCGCGCGAGCTCGTCGCAGCGGAGGCGGCGAGCGCAGCCAACGCGCCGGCGGCGAGCACGGCGAGACCCGGGATCAGGTGGATGACGTGCCACGGGGTTTTGTAGGGGATCGCGGAGAACGTCAGCACGAGCCAGAGCGTGTAGAGCGCGGCGGCGCGGAAGATCCAGCTGGCCGGTTTGAGGAAAGCCAGTGCGGCGCCACAGCAGGCGAGGGCGGTGAACGCGATCTCGTGCCAGAACAGTCCGCCGGTGCGCTGCCAGCCGAGCAGCTGCAGGTAATACCACCACGGCTTCTCGTGTCCGGCCCCCGACGCGGCGCGATCGGCAGCGGACGTGTAGGTGAGAATCGCGTCACGCAATCCGCTCCAGTGCGTGCCGAACGAGGAGTAAAATGCGGCGGCGACAAGGGCGGCGGTGACGAGCGCGAGGGCGAGATCGCGCCAGCCGCGACCGCGGAGCGAGGTGGGGGTGCCGCGCGGCCGAACCGCCGCGAACGCCACCGCAGCGGCCACCAGGAACAGCGGCGCCGTGGCCTTGGTCGCCTGCATCAGCCCCACGCAGATTCCCGCCGCGATCGCCCAGCTTATGCGCGGGCGCCGCCACCAGCGTTGTGCGCAGACGAAGGCGCCGAGCGTGAACGTGACGAGCAGCGTTTCCTGGATGAAGTAACGGCTGTAGTAGACCGCGGGCGGCGAGACGGCGAGAAACGTGGCCGCGGCGAGTGCTGGCCAGGGCGAAGCGGGAGTTGCGGGCACGGCTGTGTCCCCGACCGCGGCTGGTTCGCGCTCGGTGCGCTCGGGCCAAAGCAGCAGCGCGAGCAACAGCACGCTCAAGGTTCCGGCGAGCGCGGGCGTGAGCCGGACGGTCGTCTCGGTCAAGGTAGCCAGCGACTGCTCACCGCGGAGCATCGCGATCGGCACCGCGGCGTAGTAGAGCGTGGGACCGTGATGATCGCGCGGATCGAAGGCATAGCGGCCGGTCTCGAGCAGCTGGCCAAGCTTGACGGCCTGGTTGGCTTCGTCCGCATGCATCGGCCGCGCTGAAAGCTGCCACGTGCGCAGCGCCAACGCCGCCACCGCGATGAGCGTCAGGGGGAGCCAGCGTTGGAAGAGCGAAGACATGCGGACGAGCGCAGCAGCGAGGCCGGAAGCGAGCCACCCCGGGGTTGCGCATCGGAGGTTTGCCCACCAGCGCGCAGAACTCAAGACGGCGAGGCGAGGGAGGCGTACACGTTGCGCCGGTCGGCGGGGGTGTTCCAAAACAAAAAGGGCGCCGACGAACGGCGCCCTGACGAAAACGATCGCGGTCGTGTGCGGGCTCAGCTCGCGGGCTGACCGTAGACCTCGACCTCGATGTAGTGATTCAGCTCGTCCGACGTGTTGCCGTTGCTGGTGAGTCGGACATAGCGACCGGTC
Organism: Opitutus terrae PB90-1; assembly: GCF_000019965.1. Classification (GTDB taxonomy): domain Bacteria; phylum Verrucomicrobiota; class Verrucomicrobiia; order Opitutales; family Opitutaceae; genus Opitutus; species Opitutus terrae. The sequence goes on along the minus strand of NC_010571.1, from coordinate 4,576,356 downwards.
GTGCCCTTGGCATCGACCAACCGGCCTTCGTAGGTCTCGATGTACGCGGGATCCTTGCCGGCGCCGAGCCCGGCCGAGTTGTCGTCGTCGTTGTTGTAGAGCGTGGTGACGCCTTGCTTGAACTCAGGGTCGTCCGATACCTGGACGATGAAATCGTGATACGCGCGCGCCTGCGAGTGGAAGTGCCACACCACGATCGCGGCGAGCTTCGCGGGCTTTTCCAAATCGACCTCCACCCATTGGACGCCGGGCCCGAGCTCCACGTAGCTGCCCTCGGAACCGGACTTGTCGCCGTCCGTGACGTAGCTGAGTTCGCCGATGACGGGCAGCGGGTCGCTGCTCGTGACGGGCTTGCCCTTGGAGAGCAGCTCGGTGCCGGCGGGCACCATGAAGTCGGGCCGGCGGCCCTGCCGCGGCTTTTCCAGATTCGCCAGCTTGAGCGGGCGCGGCGTGCCGACGAAGAGCGGACGCGGCAGCTCGAGCTTCAGCGGGACTTCGTCGGCGGCTTGCGCGACGCCGAGCGCGGAGAGCGTGACGAGGAGGGAGAGCAGGGGACGAATCATGGGAGAAAGAGATCGATGGTTGCGGTTTTGCCGTGCGCCGGACGCACACGATTATGCCACGAAATCTTCGGGCGCAAACGTCAGCATCTTTTGCGCGGCGACGGCTTCGTTCACCTTCAGCACCGTGACGGCAGTGGCGAAGGCGGAGTCGGCCGGACAATTGAGCGGCGTGCCATTGCGGATCGCATCGAAGAAGTTCTCGAGGTGCGGCTGGTGGATCGCCTTGTCGAGCGTGACCGGGATGTCCCATGCGGACAGCGCGGCGGTTTCGCGGACATCGACGAGGTTGGCGCGCGGCGCGGCCATGACGACCTTGGGCCGCGGCTTTTCCCACGGCAGGAGCGGATCGGGCGCGCCTTCGCCGGACTCCGGGCGGACGATCACACCCTTCGTGACCCACTGATCCCATTCCGGGGCGCGGGCCTCGCGGTAGAGCTTGGTGTATTTCGGGTTCTCCGAAATCTTCAGCGCGCCCTCGTCGCCCATGAAGTATTCATGGTAGCCGCCGCCGGCACTGGTGGTCGTGAGCACGCCGTAGTTCGCGCGGACCGTGCCTTCCTTCGTGCGGAATTCGTAGAGCGCGGTGACGTTGTCATACCATTCGTGCGTCGTGTAGTAGTCGACGCCGCCGCCAGCGATGACGGCGCTGGGATTCGCCCCGAGGAACCAGTTGAAGATATCGATCTGGTGCGCGCCGAGGTCGGAGATCGGGCCGCCGGCGTAGCGTTTGAACCAGCGCCAGTTCCGGAACTCGTGCATGTTCGCGTAGCCGTATTTGTGCAGCTGCGCCTCGGTGAGCCCGCGGTTGGCGGGGAAACCGAGATCGTCGGTGACGGCGCGATTCCACTGGCCGCTGGCGTTGGTGACGCGACCGAGCAGCCGGTTCTCGCGGACGATCTTGTTCAAGGCATGCTGATAGCGCGGATTGCTGCGCCGCTGGTGGCCAATCTGCAGGAGCTTGCTGGTCTCGCGGGCGGCATGCACCATCGAGCGCGCGCCGTCGACCGTGTTGGACATCAGCTTCTCGCAATAGACGTGCTTGCCGCCGCGCAGTCCAGCGATCGTGTGCTCGGCGTGCACGAAGTCCGGCGTGGCGACGAGAATCGCATCGAGGTCGGTGACGCTGGAGAGCATCTCGCGATAGTCCTCGAAAGGTTGCGCCTCGTGGCCGAATTTTTTCAGCAGCCGTTCGCCGTAGGTGCGATTGTAGGGCCAGATGTCGCAGACAGCGCGGAACCGGATGTCGGGAATCTTCAGCGCGGCGTTGAGCAGCACGCGGCCCTGTTCGCCGCAGCCGATGATCGCGACGTTGAGCGTCTTGGAACCGCTGCCGGCGGAACCCTGCGCTCGGGCGATGTAGGGTGCGGCGAGGGCGGCGGCGCCGAGCTTGGCGCCGGCGACGAGGAAATCGCGACGGGAGAGAGAAGGGGAGAGGTCGGGCATGGGGACGATACTTGCAGGACGGCACGGGCGAGACGCCCGTGGCACGCGCCTCATTCGAACTTGTCGGGCCAGAGCGCGAAACGGTTGTGCCGCACCAGCAGCAGCGCGCCGACGAACATGATCACGTGGATGCCGAGCCAAGCGATGCCCTGCTGCTCCTGCACCGCCATGAGGCCGAACGAGAGCGCCACGTAGACGAGCCCGCTCAGGAACAGCGTCAGCCGAGTTTTGAGCCCGAGGAGCAGCGCGATGCCGAGCACGACGAGCACGTAGCCGAGCGAGTGCGCGAAGAGCTTGGTGGCCCACAGCGGCATGAACGACGCGCCGGTGATGCCCTCGGCCATGCGGCCCATGTTCTGGTAGTAGTTCGCGAAGGTGTAGGTGCCCTTCAGCTCGAACTTTTCGATGCCGGCGAACAGCGTGCGCAGGCCGAGGAACAGGCGGAGCAGGGCGAAGGCGGCGGCGTATTCGCAGCCGACGCGCTTGGCGGGGGTGGATAGGTCACTCATGGAGAATAGGCGATGACAGGCTAGAGAAGATGGCCGGCGGCTGACAACCGGAGGGTGATGGAGGAATACCAATGGAAGCGAGGCCGCGTCGGGTCGGGCGGGACCGCTGCCCGCCGCTGGCTGTTCGGCGCGCCCAGCGGTCGCGCCCTACCATTGAGGCATTCCCCGGTCACTTCTTTGGGCAATTCGCTGTCGGCGTCGGTGCTCATACTGCGACGGCGCGCAGGCTCAGACGCCGAACCCGGCGCGGTAGGACTTGGAGACGTATTGGTTGGCCGCGGGAAGATTGGTGATCTTCATCGTCGCGGCGTCCCACTCGATCCGACGGCGCGCGCGAATCGCGACGTTGCTGAGCAGGACCGCTTCCGTGAGCTGCGATGCGTATTCGAAGTTCGAGCCCGCGGGCTTGCCGCCCTTGCAGGCGCGGACCCACTCGGCGAAGTGGCCGCCCTCGACGCGCGGGATTGTCTTCGTCGGCAGCGAGGGCGCGAGCTCACGCATCTTCGTCTCCGGAATGATGCGGGCGCTGGCGTAGTAAGTGTCGGCGAACACCGTGGCCCTGCTGCCGACGATGAGCGTGCCGTTGTTCTGCAGCTTGCGCGTCTCCTCGAATTCCGGCGGGAGCAACGGCTGCAGCCCGCCGTCGTACCACGTCCACTTCACCGCCGGCATCTGGCCGCGGGCGGGAAATTCGTAGGCGACGATCGACGCCGTTGGCGGGCTGACCTCGGTCTGTCGCGCGCTGATCGCCTCGACGGCCGTGGGCTGCGTGAGTTCGAGCGCCCAGTAGGCGCCGTCCATGATGTGGCAACCCATGTCGCCGAGCGCGCCGGTGCCAAAGTCCCAATAGCCGCGCCAGTTGAACGGCATGTAGGCCGGATCGTATTCGCGCGGTTCGGCGACGCCGAGCCAGAGATCCCAGTCGAGCGTGGGCGGCACCACCGGCAGCATCTTGCTGTGGTCCGGCTTGCCCACGCCTTGCGGCCAGATCGGGCGATCGGTCCAGCTGTGGATTTCGCGAACTTCGCCCAGGATTCCCGCCTGATGCCATTCCTTGATCAACCGCAGGCCTTCGTTGGCGTGGCCCTGGTTGCCCATGATGGTGGCGACCTTCTTCTCGCGGGCGAGTTGGCCGAGCTTGCGCGCCTCGGCGATCGTGTGGGTCATCGGCTTCTCCACGAACACGTGCTTGCCCAGCTGCAGCGCGGCGACCGCGATCGGGAAATGCATGTGGTCGGGCGTGGACACCGTGACCGCGTCGATCTGGTTGCCGAGCTTGTCGAGCATCTGGCGATAGTCGCGGAACCGCGGGACATTCGGGAACTCCTCGAACGCCTTCGTGGCGCGTTCGTCATCCACGTCGCAGAACGCGACCATGTTCTCGCCCTTGAGCCCGTTGACGGCGTCGTAACCGCGACCACCGACACCGCAGAAGGCGATGTTGAGTTTGTTGTTCGGCGACTGGCCGTTCTGCGAGCGCAGGATGTTGGGGAACGTGACCGCGGCCGAAGCGAGCGAGGCGGCTTTGAGGAAGTCGCGACGGGACAGAGTAGGAGAGCTCATAGGGTAAAGGGGAGGACGTCCGTTTCGCCCGCCAAGTGAGCGACGAGCGCGGAGGGGCCACACGATGTGCGCGCGGCGACGGACGTCGAGCGAAGAGATCGAAACGAAACGGGCATTCGCGGAAATGTGCGACCAATCGCGGGATTGTGCGAGCGCACGTAAGGCGCTTCACGCATCGCGCGGGCGAAAGTTGCGAATTTTCGTGCGCGGGTGCCCGCGTGTGGTTTGTTGGAACCGATTCTTTACGCGCATCATGGTTGACGATTCCCCTCAGGAAAACACCTCCGAAGGCGTGCAAAGCGTGGAGCGGCCCGACCTGCAGGAACGTGATCGCTGGTTCACCGCGACGCCGGATCCGTGGCGCGAGATCGTGCGGTTGGAATTCGGGGGTGACCGGAGCTTTGCGAGCACCGTGCAACAGATGGTGCTGAACGCCGACCGGTCGCAGTGGCCGGAACTGGAGGCGAGGCTGATCACGGCGCTCGGCCAGGCCGAGCTGACGGTGGCCGGCCGGCAGTTCATTTGCCGGACGCTCGGCTGGATTGGTTCGGCGCAGTGCGTGCCGGCGGCGGCGGCCCTGCTGCGGCGCGACGACAGCGCGGATGACGCGCGGCTCGCGCTCGACGGGCTCGATGATCCTGCCGTGGGGGGCGCTTACCGCGAGGCGCTGGGCTGGCTCCGCGGACGCGCCAAGTTGGGCGTCATCGGTAGCATCGTGACGCGGAACGATACTGCGGCGGTGGAGCGGCTGACGGCGATCGCGCTGGACGAGAAGGAAACGCCCGAGGTGCGCGCGGGCGCGGAGCGGGCGGTGGAGCGACTGGCGGGGAGGGCCTCGACATGAGAACGCCTGCGGTGCCGTTGAGCCGGCGGGAATTTCTCAAGCGTGCGATGGCGGCGGGGGCGGTGGCAACGATGCCCGGCGTGCTGTCATCCCGGCTATTCGGCGCGACGGCGCCGAGCAATCAGATCGCCGTCGGGGTGATCGGCACGGGCAACATCGCGCAGGGCCACATCGACACGCTGCTGGGATTTCCCGAAGTGCGGATCGCCGCACTCTGCGACGTCGATCGGGTGCGGCTCGAGGCGACGGCGGCGAAGGTCAACGCGTTTTACGGCGACAACGGTTGTCGGATGTTTGGCGACTTTCGTGAGCTGGCAGCGCGGGCGGATCTGGACGCGGTGTGGGTTTGCACGCCGGACAACTGGCATGCGCTGAACGCGATCGAGGCGATCCGGCAGGGCAAGGACGTGTACGTGGAAAAACCGCTCACGCTGACGATCCGCGAAGGCCGCGAGCTGGTGAATGCCGCGCGGAAGCACGGCCGCGTGATCCAGACCGGCACGCAACAGCGCTCGACGCGGCGGTTTCACGATGCGGCGGAGTTCATCCGCAACGGCGGGCTCGGTCGGCTCGAGCGCATCGAGGTGTTGATTCCGGCGAACAACAAATTCACCGGCGCGACGTGGGAGCCCGAGCCGGTGCCGGCCGGGCTCGATTGGGACCTGTGGCTGGGGCCGGCGCCGTGGACCCCGTTCAACCGACAGGGTTGTCACTACAACTTCCGTTTCATTCTCGATTACGCCGCCGGACAGGTGACCAATTGGGGCGCGCACTACATCGACATCGCGCAGTGGGCGCTGGGCATGGACGACTCGGGCCCGGTGGAGATCGAAGGCCAGGGCGAGTTTCCGACGAGCGGTCTGTTCACCACGGCGACGAAGGTCGACTTCACGTGCCGCTATGCGAACGGCGTGCCGCTGCGCTGTCGCACGCGCTATGACGGCGTGTTCGATGGCAACGTGCGTTTTTTCGGCGAACGCGGCTGGATCGACGTGTCGCGCTCCACCAGCACGGCCTCAGATCCGGCGTTGTTGAAAGCCGCGGCGGCGCGCGAAGGCGCGATCAAGCTGCCGACGAGCGACAATCATCACGACAACTTTCTCCAGTGCCTCCGCAGTCGCGCGAGACCCATTTCGGACGTCGAGACCGGGCATCGGGGCACGACCGTCTGCAATCTCGGCAACATCGCGATGCTGCTCGGACGGAAGCTGCGGTGGGATCCGGCGCGCGAAGCCTTCATCGACGATTTAGTCGCGAACCGAATGTGCGCGCGCTCGATGCGCGGGCCGTGGGGGTTGGGAATCTAGGCGAGAGCTGAGAGTCCAGAGCTGAGAGTCCAGAGCTGAGAGAGGAAACCGAAGGGCCATTGAAACTTACCCGGAGAAGGGACACGGGGTAGGGCGGCGAGTCCCCTCGCCGCCGCGATGACCAGAGGTGCTCGCGGCGCGGAGCGGAATCCGCGCCCTACCTGACCGCCGTAACTTCTTTCCGTAATCCCCGATGGTAGGGGCGTCGGCTGCGACGCCCTTCGAAATCTAAGGGCGCAGCAAGCTGCGCCCCTACGCGCTGATCGACTCAGTCGATTAGCAGTTCGGCCATGCTCCACCATCCGTCGGGCTTATCGGTCGAGTGGCGGACGATCAGGTAACGGCCGCGCGTGCCGGCAGGCAGATTGATCGTTGTCTTCCCCGGCTCGCCGGCGGCGGTGGCGACGGCGGGCGTCGGGTGCTGTGGATCGTCGGTGACGATGATCTCGACTTGATCCGGATAACCCCACTGGTTGCCGGCGCCGTCAAGCACGACCTGGCGCACCGGTCGGGTCGAGTGGAAGTCGACCTGCACGGACTGGCCGAGTTTGGATTGCGCGGCCCAGCGGGTGTTGGGCTTGCCGTCGACGAGCCGGGCGACGTCGTCCTGGTTGGCCGTGGCGGTCAGCACCGGCGCGCCCGCGCGGTTAGCGCGGATCGCGAGCACGGCATCATTGGCCGTCTCGGCGATCGCGGGCTCCGCTTTCAGTTTTTCGGCGAGCGCGAGTGCCGCGTCGTCGCGACAGCGCGTGAGCAGGTAAACGAGATTTGCGCGCGTGGCGTCATCCTTCGCCACGGCGAGCAGCCGGGCGACGAACGCGGACAGTTCGTCGGACGACAGACTGCGTGAGCGGTTAAGATAGGTGACCGCACCGCGCACCGCGCCGCGCCGCGTTTCCTCGAGCGGGCTTTTCTCCGCGACGGTGACGAGGTGGGGCAGGCCGGAAGCGTCGGTCCATCGCGAAAGCGTCGTCGCGGCGGCGGTGGCGAGAGCCGGTTGATCGCGAAGCGCGAGCTGCGCGGCGCATTTGGCGCTGTCGGCGCCGCCGATCCGCGGCAGCACCGGGACCAGCCGCGCGGCGATCTCGGCGGGCGCCTTTTCGATGGCGGCGATCACCGGGCGGGCGCGGCCCGCAACGTCCGGATTGCGCAGCGTGACGTTGGCCAACGCACGAAGCGCGCGCGACTGCTCGGAGGAATCGGTCGCGGCCACGGCCCAATCGAGGATTGCGGGCTGCTCGGAAGCGGGCGCGAGTTCGGCGAGCGAGCCGAGCGCGGCGGCGCGGAGCTTCGGATTCGGATCGCTGCGCGTGCCCAGCAGGAGCGGGACGGCGGCGGTCATGTTGCGCGCGGCGATCTGGTCGAGGAACACTTCGCGCAACGCGGGTTCGCCCTCGCGCGCGCCGCCGAGCACGGCGTCGGCCACGCCCGGGCCGTTGAGCCGCGCGAGGCTTTGGCGTGCGAGCTTGGCCTCATCGACGCAATCGCCGGTGGCGAGTCGCGCGAGGAGCACGGCGGTGTCAGGCGAGCCGGGGAGCTGGCCGAGCGCCTCGATCGCAGCGGTGCGCACGATCGGATCGGAACTCTGCGTGGCGGTGGAGATCGCGGCGACCGCGGCAGCGTCGCCGCGCCGCGCGAGCGCAGTGATGACCGCGGACTGCGTGATGGGATTCCAGGACGCGAGTCGAGCGGTGAGCGCGTCGACCAGTGCGGGAGAGGGATGCGTCGCGATGGCTTCGATCACCACGGGCTGCACTTCCGCGTCGCCGCTGCTGATGGCGTTGACGAAGCGCTCCGGCGCGGTTTGGGGTTCGGCGAAGAGGAGCGTGCGCAAAGCGGCGGCGCGGAGATGCGCGGGGACGCCGAGATTCGTGGAGATCGCACGGGCCTCGCGCGCGGCGGCTTCGCCGCCGATCCGATCGATCGCGGCCAGTCGGGCGGCGATCAGCTCAGGCGCGGCGGGATTGGGCGCGTGCTGCAGCGCGGTGAGCGCGTCGCTGGTGCCGATCTGGCCGAGCGCTTTGGCGGCGGCGTTGGCGAGCGCGCTGTCGGACGCGTCGAGCAAGCGCGACAGCAGCGGCACGGCGCTCGCCGTGCGACGGTTGCCGAGCGATTGCACGAGCCCGAGCTGTGCGGGAGCGGGCGCGGTCTCGAACGCGTGCAGATAGAGCGCGTCGATGCTGTCGCCGGGCACGAGGTCGAGCGCGAGCCGGGCGAGATGGTAGTTTTTCGCGTCGGCGAGCAGCGCGGTGAACACGGGCGCGTGTTCGCTGCTGGTCAGCACGGACGCGGGAAACAGCGCGAGCCGTTGCGCCGCAGCCTGACGCGCGGCGAAGGTCGCTTGCGCGTCGCCGAGCGTCCGGACCAGCCGCGCGGCGAGAGCGGAAAGCTTGGCGGCATCCTGGCCGGCGGCGGCGATTTCCTGATCGAGCGCGACGAGCGCCTGCTGGTCGCCGGCGTAATCGAGGGCGGCAAGGGGCGCGGGCGTCGTCGTGCGCGTGCTGCAGCCGGCGAGCGCGAAGGCCAGACCCAACGCAAGGAAGGAGGAGCGAGAGGAGAACATGGCGATGCGCGAAGGGTTAGAGCAGGGCGCCGTAGGGTGCGCGACGGGAGCGATCGAGGAGTGCGCTGGCGACCGGATCGCCGATGATTTCCTCGCGGGCGGGATCCCAACGGACCGGGCGGGCGAGTTGCTGCGCGATGTTGTTGAGGTGTCCGACCGTGGCGCTGCGGTGACCGATCTCGACGTCGGCGATCGGACGCTGCCGAGTGCGCACGCAGTTGAAAAAATCCGTGTGGTGATTGTCGCTGACGTAGAGGTGCTGGTCCTCGGCGCGGAGCGCGCGCGTGGCGAGCTCGGGCGGATCGGTTTCCAAATAGTCGTCGCGCGAGACCCAGACGGTGCCACGCGTGCCTTGGAACTCGATCATCGCTTTCAGGCCCTCGTCGACGCGTTCGACGCGAACACCGTCCGCATAGACGTGCGTCTGGTGCGGCGTGCCTTGAAAACCGCGCGGAATAAATTCGACCGGACCGGACGCATCCATGCCGAGCGCCCATTGGATGATGTCGAAGTGGTGCGCACCCCAGTCGCCGTTCTTGCGACCGCCGTATTCCGTGAAGCAGCGCCAGCCGCCACCGTAGTCGCCGAGCACGCGCTTCTCGTTGAACGGACGCCACGGCGTGGGCCCCAGCCAGCGATCGTAGTCGAACTCGGCCGGCACGGGCTGCTCCGGCAGCGGCAGCGCGGGCGGGAAGGTGCCGAGCCGCGTGCGGATCAACTTGATGTCGCCGATCAGCCGGTTGCGGACGATCTCGGCGGCCTTGCGGAAAGCGGCGTTGGAGCGTTGCTGGGTGCCGGTCTGGAGCACGCGCCCGTAGCGGCGGGCGATGTTCACGAGCGCGCGGCCTTCGGGCACCGTGAGCGTCAGCGGCTTTTCGCAGTAAACGTCCTTGCCGGCCACCATCGCGGCGCCGGCGATCGCGGCGTGCCAGTGATCCGGCGTGGTGACGAACACCACGTCGATGTCGTCGCGGGCGAGCAGGTCCTCGTGATGCTGGTAAACGTCGATCCCGCGGGCGCGGCCGCTCTTGGCGTTGGCGCCGTAGTGTTTCTCCGCGCGATCGCGCATGGTGCGCGCCTTCGGCAGGTTGACGTCACAGACGGCGACGATCCGGCAATCATCGCGACCGGTGAGCACGCCGAAATGGTGGCCGCAGATGAGTCCGTTGCCGATCAGGCCGATCGTCAGTTGCTCGCTGGGCGGCGGAGTCTGGGCCCGGACGAGACGCGGCAGCGAAAGTGCGGCGGTGGCGAGCGAGGCGGTTTTAAGGAAATCGCGACGGGAAAGGCCAGGGGACTTCATGCAGAAAGGTAGAGGGGGCGGAGAGAGCAAAGACGCCGCCGCGGGAATTTCGATGCGGAAAATTTCCGGCGAGGCAGGACCGTCAACCGCGCGGGGCGGACGTCAGTGCAGCAGCGCTTTCAGATCGGAGAGGCTGAGCTGGGCGGCGACGGCGTCGCTGGCTTCGAACACGCCGGCGAGCAACGCGCGTTTCTCCTCCTGCAGCGCGAGCACCTTCTCCTCGACGGTGCCGCTGGCGATCAACTTGTAGCTGGTGACGATCCGGCTCTGGCCGATGCGGTGCGCGCGATCGGTCGCCTGCGCCTCGGCGGCGGGGTTCCACCAGGGATCGAAGTGCACGACGGTGTCCGCCGCGGTGAGATTCAGGCCGGTGCCACCGGCTTTGAGCGAGATGAGGAAAACGGGGATGTCGGGCGAGTTTTGAAACCGATCGACCTCGGCCTGACGCGCGCGGGGCGGCATCGAGCCATCCAGATAGCAGTGCGCCGTTTCCTGAACGGCGAGCTCCTCGCGCAGGAGCGCGAGCAGCGAGGTGAATTGCGAGAACACGAGCACCCGGTGCCCGTCGTCGACGGCTTCGGCGAGCAGTTCGCGAAACGCATCGAGCTTGGCGGAGTCGGGGAAGGGCGGCGGAGCCGAGAGCGGAGCGGAAGGTTGAGCGTTGAGGGTTGGGGGCGGAAGGGAAAGTTGAGAGTTGAGGGTTGAGAGTTGAGGGCCCGGAGCGTCAGGCGTGGCACGGGCGTCTCGCCCGTGATCATGGGCGGGACGCCCATGCCACTCGACCAGTCGCGGGTCGCAGCAGATCTGGCGGAGGCGCAGCAGCTGCGTGAGCGCGGCGAAACGCAGCTTCGCTTCGCTCGCGCCGCCAGCTTCGAGATCGAACAACTCGCGCTCCAACCGCTGCTGCGTTGCGCGATAGAGACTGGCCTGCGCGGGCGAGAGCTCGCACCAGAGGATCTGTTCCAGTTTCGCGGGCAGTTCGGGCGCCACGGCGGACTTGGTGCGGCGCAAGAGATAAGGCGCGACGCGGGCGCGGAGCCGTTCGTCGAACCAGGCGCGTTCGTCGGCGCGGACGCCGGGCGGCAGCGGATCGACGTAGCCCGGGAGCAGGAATTCGAAGAGCGAGCGAAGGTCGTCGAGCGAGTTTTCCAGCGGCGTACCGGTGAGCAGGAAACGGCTGCGCGCCAAGAGCGAGCGGAGTGCGGCGGCGTTTTGCGAGCGGCGGTTTTTGATGTGCTGCGCTTCGTCGGCGATGATCGTTTCAAACCGCACCCTGGTGAACAGCTCCCAGTCGCGGGTCAGCGTGCCGTAGGAGGTGACCACGAGATCGTGCCGCGCGAACGCGGCGGGTTCGGCGAGTCGCTGGGCGCCGTGATGGACAAACACGCGGAGGCTCGGGGCGAAACGCGCGGATTCGCGGCGCCAGTTTTCGAGCAGCGACGCCGGGCACACGACGAGCGAGGTGCGAGCGGTGGGAGCCGCGCGGTTGACGGCGGTGAGGAGCGCGAGCGCCTGTAGGGTTTTGCCGAGGCCCATTTCGTCCGCCAGAATGCCGCCGAGTTCGTGCCGGTAGAGGTGCCACAGCCATGCGGCGCCGAGCCGCTGATACGGGCGAAGCTGCGACTCGAGCGTCGCGGGCAACGGTGCCGGCTGGAGCCGGGTGAGCTGGCGCAGCGCCTCGCTGCGCGTCCGCCATTCGGCCGGCGGCTGGAAATCGGGCGAGAGGGTTTCCAGGAGCCCCTCCGCCTCGGCGGCGCGTGCGGCGGTGACCCGGTGCGTGCGCCGCGTGATGCTGCCTCCGGCGGGCGTGCCGGCGAGCGCATGCTGGGCCGCGTCGAGCTGGCGCACCTTCGCCGCATCGAGCAGGAACACCTTGCCGTCGGCTTCCACGTAACCGCGACTCGCGGTGAGCGCGGAGCGGAGCGCGTCGTCCGAGGCGGAGCCGGCGCGGAGCGCCACCGTGACGTTGAAGTCGGCGCCGACCGGCGTGGCCTCGCAGGTGATCTCGGCTGGCAGGATCCGCGCGGTGTTTTTTTGAAAATTGGCGGTGAACTGCGCGCCGAACTCCTCCCGCAGCCGTGCGCCATGCGTGGCGAGGAAGTTCAGCGTTTTGTGCCGATCGCGCAGCCACCACTTGCGGTTCGAGGGTTCGAGCAGAAACCCGTTCGACTTCAGCAACTCGGCGATCTCCGCGTAGGCGGGGTGCTCGCGCGACGGCAGCGACATCGCCAAAAAGTGCTCGGAGCCATCGACGGTGATCGGCGGCGAGGCTGAACCCGAGCCGGAGAGTTTGGAGTTTGGGGTTTGGAGTTTCGGGTTTGGAGCGTGGATATCGGAACTCGAAGAGCGGAGATCAGCGACGGGAGAGATGGGTTCGACGATGAATTCGTCATGCTGCCACGTCGTAGGCTGGCCGTTTTCCCAGAATACGGGCTGATCGCCGGTGGCGTCGGCCAGTTCGCGGAGCTGGGCGCGGGTGAGCTGCAAAAATTTCGGCGGCGTGGGCGTGCCGCACCAGCGTTGCAGCAGCGCCAGGATCGGCAGCAATTCCGGCGCCGGCGGCGTGCGCAGATCGAGATCCACCTTGAGCGCGACCGCGTTGCGGCCGGCGGCTGCGGCGAGATTGGGTGGCAGGTGAAGGCGCAGCATCGGAAACGAGCCTGACGGATTGCCGCGGGCGCGCCGTCGGGAGCAATGACAAAATCAGCGGCCTGGGAGGCCGGGCCCTAGAACTTCCACGTAACCGACGCCTTCAGGTTGGTGTCCATGCCCGGGACGAGGATGCTCGGGTTGCGTACGCTGGCCTCGTACTCGGTGTTGAAAACGTTGTCGATGTTCAGCGCGTAGCGAAACGCGCCGCGCTCGTAGGCGAGCGCGAGATCCACCAGCGTGAACGGATCGAGCCACCCGTAGACCACGGCGTTGTTGTTGCTGGTGATCGCGCGGCGCGAAAGGTGGCTGAGCCCCAGTCCGAGAGAGAGACCGTCGAGCCGGTCGTTCGTGAATTTGTAGCGCGCCCACAGCCCCAGCGTGCGCTCGGCGACATTGTTGACGGGGTTGATCAGCACGGGCGCGGCGGAGTTCGCCTGCGAGCGCGCGTCGGCGTTCAGGTCGGCGAAGGTGAAAATCAGATCAAGGTTACGAGCGGCCTGAAACGTGATGTCGCCGTCGAATCCGCGCGACGTCTGGCCGGGCACGAGCACGAAGGTCGGCGGCGTAGTTTGCGGAAAAGAGAGGACCGGCACGTTCGCCTGGCTGATGTCGAACCAGGCCAGATTCATCTGCAGCCGGCCGGTGAAGAGGTCGGTCTTGAGGCCGACCTCGTGCTGCTGGCCCAGCTGGCTGGGCAGCACGCGCCCGTTCAGAAAATTCGGCGCGAAGTTTTCGTTGTAGCCGTAAAACACGGCGAGCCCGGGACGGGGTTTGAGCACGACGCCATATTGATGGAGCGCCTGGTTGAGACGGAGCTTGGGCGTCGTCGTGTGAGCGAGCCGGTTTTCGGACCAGGTGCCGGCTCGCACGTGCGAGGCGCCGGCCGAGAGCTGCAGCCGGCCTTCGGCGAGGCTCACGGTCTCGAGCACGAACGCCTTGGCTTGCCGGTTGTTGGTTTTGAGATAGCTGCTGGGCGCGGCGGTGTCGACCGCGACGATGCCGGGAAAATGGAGGTGGTCGGGATCGATCGGACTACTGGTGCCCGCGAAACTCGCGACGATGTCGGGCGCGTCGGCGAGTTCGCCGCCGACGAGAAGCCGGTGGGCGAGCGGCCCGGTGGAGAACGTACTGACGGTATCGAGCTGCAGCTGGTACCGATAGTGCCGGCGATCCTGGGCGGTGGTGCTGCGGGGGATCAGTTGGCCGGGCGCGAACGTCACCGGGATCGAGCTGCCGTTGACCGATTCGATGCGCGCGGCGTTGTTGTAGTTGGCGAAACCGGCGAGCCGCAGCGCGAGATGCTCGTTCAGCCGGTTGGTGTATTCGGCGAAGACGCGATGGACGACGTCCTTTCGCCCGTTGAGCGGTGCCGCTTCGCCGAAGTGTTGCTGCCGCTCGAGCGCGAGCATCCGGCCGGTGCGCTCATCGAACGGCAGTCCGTTGTAGGAGGAAAACCGGTAGAGGAGATAGTTGTATTTGACGGTGAGCCGAGAGGTGGCGCTGAACACGTAGGCGAGCGACGGCGCCAGCGCCAGCCGGTGCGCGTAGGTGCGGTCATACCAGCCGTTGGAATACTGACCGGCCGCGACGAAGCGATAGAGCCATTTGCCGTCGGCGGTGATCGGGCCGCCGAGGTCGAGCTCCGCGCGATGGGCGTCGAACAGCCCGGTCTGCAGCCGGAGCGAGCCGAGGTGATACGAAACCGGCCCCTTGATCACCTTGTTGATGACACCGCCGACCGGGCCGTTGGCCACGAAGATGGCGGAAGGGCCTTTGATGATCTCCAGCCGCTCGATGATCGCGCTTTCGGTGTTCGAATCGGTCTTGCCGCGAAACCCGTCGACGAAGTCGCCGATGTCGGCCGGGCTGGCGAATCCGCGCAGCGTGAACCGGTCGTCGGCGAAGTTGATGTTTCCGGCCTGGCCGCCGCCGACGTATTTCAGCGTATCGATGAGCAGCCCCGGACTGAGATCGTCGAGAAACGCGCGGTTGATCACCTTCACCGACTGCGGCAGGTCGAGCAATTCCACGCCGGTGCGCGTGGTGCTCAGCGCCTCCTTGCCCACGTAGCTGTCGTCGCGGGCGGAGGCGATGGTGAAGGTGGGGAGTCGCACGACCTCGTCGGGCGGGGCGTTGGCGGTGCTGCCCGGCGGGGTGCGCTCGTGGCGGGCCCCGGGGCCCGGCTGGGGAGGCGGATGCGGCGGCGGGCGCGGCTTGCGGGCGCCACGATTGACGACGAGCGCGCGGCTCGGCTCGTCCTGGATCACGTAAAGTTCCGTGCCTTCGAGCATGCGATCGAGGGCCGCGCGGGCGTCGAATTCACCGCGCACTGCGCGCGTCGTGACGCCGCGGACCTTGTCGACGAGAAAGATGACCTGCTCGCCCGACTGCTCGACGAACTGTTTCAGCGTCTGGGCGGCGTCGCCGGCCGGGATCTCGTAGTGCTTGTGCGGGGCGGTCGCCGCGTGCAAGCCGGCCGCGAGCAGCAGCAACCAGCCGAGAATGACTGCGGAACCGAATCGAAACGGACGTGGCCGTCGGGGGTGGGTGAAGGGTGAGGGCGTCATGCGCGACTGGCGGGCGTGGGGGAAAACCAGTCACACGATGAGACGAGCCACGCGTCGCGACGGGCTACGCCGGCCGGTGGGCGTGGGGCGGACTCCAGCGATCGAGCGTAGGCGAAAACTGGCGACAGCGCCATGTCGGCGGCCGGCTTCAGCGAACGCGCCGAAGCACGATGACATCGCCGGCCGGCTCCGCGACGAGTTCGCCATTGCTCGTGAGCAGGCGCACGAAGGCGTCGACATTTTCCGCGCGAAAGCTGCCGCCGACGGGCAGCGATCCGAGCTCGGGATCGGCGAGCGCGAGCTGCACGCGATTGTGCTGGTTGAACCGGGCGATCACCTCGCGCAGCGGCGTTTCGGTGAACACGAGCCGCGGCCGTTGCCAGGCGAGCGCTTCGCTGATGGCGGCGGCGGAAAGCTGCTCGAGCGCGAGAGGCTCCCCGCTGGCGTGACCGACGACGGCGCGCCAGCCGGCGTCGAGCGTGGCGGGAGCGGCGACTGCGCCGGTCGCGGGCGGGTTCCGCGAGCCTGGATGATCGAGCTGAACCCGGCCTTCGGTTACGAGCACCTCGGTCGCGCGGTCGGCGAGTCGGACGTCGAAGGCGGTGCCCACCGCGCGCACGGCGACCTTGTCCGCAGTCACGATGAAGGGCCGCGCGTGATTCTTGGCCACGATGAAGTGGGCTTCGCCGCGCGTGAGCTGGATCCGGCGTTCTTCGGGCCGATAGGCGACGCGCACCTCGCTTTGACCGTTGAGTTCGACCACGGAACCGTCCGACAGCGTGAGCCGCTCGTAGCCGCCGCTGGTCGTGGCGAAGATCTGCGTGGCGCCCGAACCGCCGTTCTGCAGCGAGCGGGGCGCCCACGACCAGAGCGTCCATCCGATGATGACGGCCGCGGCGGCGGCGAGTGCGATCATCGGAAAACGGCGGCGGAAAACTCCTCGCGGTGGCGGCGCGAGCAAATCGCGATCGGGATGAAGGCGCGCGAGCGGACGGTAGCTGCGCAGCTCGTGCAGGGCGCGCCACGTCTGCTCCAGTCGCGCGAAGGCCGCCGCGTGGCGCGAGTCGGCTTCGCGCCAGCGAAAGAACTCGGCGCGTTCGTCGGGCGTGATCCCGCCATCGAGCCGGGCGAGCCAGGCCGCCGCCTCGGCCTCGATGGCTTCCGCTGCGGGAGAAGATGCGCGACGCGTTTTCACGGTTCGGCGATGGGCGCGAGCGGGCCGGGAATCAGTCCGTGCACCTCGAAAAAGTGGGTGCAACGCCGCATGGCTTTGGCGAGCTGTGCCTTGACCGTGTGCTCGGAGATGCGGAGCTCGGCGGCGATTTCCTTGTGCGAGAGTCCATACAGCAGGCGGAGCGTAACGACTTGGCGGCAGCGGTCGGGCAGCAGGCGCACGGCTTCTGCCAGGAGATCGAGCCGTTCCTGGTGATCCGCCGCGTCCGCCGCGTCCGGCCTTTCCTCCAAGACGGACAAGTCGGACAAATCGCCTACCGCGTCGATCGCCACGACCTTCCGGCGCCGGAAGAGGTCGAGCGCCGCATTCCGCGCCGTGGTGAACAGGAAGGCCTTCGCGTAGGTGACCCGACCCGCTTGGCGCGCGCGAATCAGCCGGGCGTAGGATTCTTGGACCACGTCGTCGACATCCGTCAGCGTGGGAAACAACCCCCGCAGATAGGAACGCAGCGAGGATTCGTGCGGCTGCACTTCTTCGGTAAACCAGCGGGCGTGTTCGGATTCGGGTAGACTCACGATGGGGCAGCAACGGGGATCGTCCCGTGCGCGCCAACGTGCCCAGGGCCCCATCGTCCGCGAAATCAGGCTGCGTCTTAAAAAATCGTGTAGCGATCACCCTCGCAACGCACTCGCTCGTCTTAACGCCGATCCGCGGCGGTAGCGTGTGGTGTCGAGCACTGGCAGAAACGCGGAAGTGCACACCCGTCGCAGCTTACCGCTCATCGGCATATCCGCCCCGGCCGGCCCGGCGATGCCTAGGCCGGTCTGACGCGAGGCGTGCATTGTGCAACGACGTCGGGGTTCCCCCGAATTCCCGGGAAAAATTTCCGGCTGCGACGAACCTTTTTGGGCCAGTTTGGGTCAGGAGCGCGCGTGCAACACGTCCGCTTCAACTCCAGGCTGCTTTTCCTGCTGGCGACCCTCTTTGCGGTCGGCTGGGCGGACGACGCGCGCGCGGTCGGGCGCGCCGAGATATTGCGGGCGATCCAGGCGGTGGAGAACCCGCATGATACGTCCCGGCCGGGCAAATATGGCGAGCTGGGGCCGTATCAGTTTCGCCGCAGCACGTGGCGCATGCACACCAAGGCGCCCTTTGCCGAAGCGCTGAATCGCTACGCGGCGGAGGATGTCGCGGTGCGGCATTACGAGTGGTTGAAGCGCGGGTTGCTGCGCAACGGCGTGGCGCCGACCCCGTACATGATTGCGCTGGCGTGGAACGGCGGACTCACCGCGGCGGTGCGCGGACGCGCCTCGGCCTCGGCCCACGACTATGCGTCGCGGGTGAACAATCTGGCCCAGGAGATGAATCGCTCGCGGCTCGTCAGCGTGGAGTAAAGAAAAACGCGGCCGGTTTCCGTAGCGTAGCGTGGCATGGGCGTCTCGCCCATGGCTGTGGCGCGGAGTGCCGTCCACGCGCAGGATGCCCGTGCCGCGTTTCCCAACCTGACTAGCGCCCCGTCAAGCCGGCCGCGGAGAAAAGCGCTTGGTTGTTGCGCGGTGAATTGGCAGGGTCGCCGCGCGAATGAAGACTCCAGCGCTTCATGGTTGGCGGCGGTTCGCCGCGTCTCCGCTGCTGTGCTTTGGCCTGGCGTGGCTGTTGACCCAGCTGGACGTGGTGGAGCGGGTGGAATGGCGCACGCTGGACTGGCGCACGAACGTGCGGGTGCATTTTCAGCCGCCGCCCGATCCGCGGATTGCGGTGGTGTTGTTCGGCGACGCCACGGAGATGAACCTCGTGGCCTGGCCGCCCGACCGGGCGGTGCACGGCGAGTTGATCAATCTGCTGACGTTGGCGAAACCCGCGGCGGTGATCTGGGACGTCATTCTCGATGCGAGTCGGGAAGGCGGCGGCGATGCGGCGATGGCGCGCGCGGCCAACATCGCGCGCCGCAGCGGCGTGAAGGTCGTCACCGCGAGCGTGACGAACCCGGATCCGGCCGAGGCTGGCGCGGAGGCCGAGCGCGGCCCGACCGAACCGCTGCGGCACGTGGAAGGCGAGATCACGCGGCTGCTCGGCGACGCGGACGCGCTCCGGCCGTTTCCCGCGCTGAGGAAGGAAAGCTGGTATGGATTCGCGGATACGCCGGCAGGCGAGGACGGCTTGCGGCGGCGGATTCCGCTGCTGGTGCGGGTGGGCGAGGCGGTTTACCCCTCGCTCGCGTTGCAGGCGCTGCTGACCTACTTCGACGCGCCCGCCGACGCGGTGCGGGTTCGGCTGGGGGACGCGATCTATCTGCCGACGAAAGATCGCGGCGAGCTGCGCGTGCCCATCGCCAGGGACGGACGGTTTCTGCTGAACTACCGGTATGATCAGAACGAGGCGGGCCCGGATTTCCCGACTTATGGCTACGGCGAGTTGATGATCACGTTGACCGATCAGCTGGTGAACAATGTCCCGTCCGTGCGGCCGCCGCCGCGCTTGGACGGACGGATCGTGTTCATCGGCCAGGTGGTGACCGGCAAGGCGGACATCGGGCCGACGCCGCGCAATCCCGCGGCGCCGCTGGTGCTGGTGCACGCGAACGTGGTCAACAACGTGCTGACCGGCGACTATGCACGGGTGGCGCCGGGTTGGGCCGTTTGGCTGGGCGCTCTCTTGGTCGGCTATGGCGGGCTCGCGCTGGGGCTGCGGCGGCCGATCGCCGTCGAGGCCACCTTCACCGTGCTGGTGGTCGCGTGCTATGCGGTGCTCGCGTTTGCGGCGTGGATCAAGTTCAGCCTCTGGCTCCCGCTGCTCGGGCCAATCGGCGGATTTCTGGCGTTGCAGTTCACCGTGATCTTTCGGCGTGCCCTGGCGGAGCAACGTGCCCGGGAACAGGTGAAGCAGATGTTCGGGACCTATTTGTCGCCGGTTCTGCTCGAGAGGATGATGCGATCAGGCCGCAACATCGCGACCGTGAGCAGCGAACGGCGGCCGGTGACGATCCTGTTCTCGGACCTGCGCAATTTCACGAGCCTGACGGAATCGCTCCGCGACGATCTGCTGATTGCGCAGCTCAACGAATATCTCGAGGCGATGGTGGAGTGCATTCACGCGGAGGGGGGCACGCTGCACAAGTTCATCGGCGACGCGGTGATGGCTGTCTGGGGTGATCTGGCGAGCGAAGGCGTGGCGATCGACGCGCAGCGGGCGGCGCGTGCAGCCCTCGCGATGCAGGCCACGCTCGCGCAGCTGAACGCCAAATGGCAGGGCGAACAAAAACCTCCGTTGGCCATGGGCGTCGGGCTGAATCACGGCGTCGTGCTGATCGGCAACATCGGCTCGCCCCGCCGGATGGAGTTTGCTGCCATCGGCGACGCAGTGAATCTCGCTTCGCGGTTGGAGAGTCTGAACAAAGAGCTGCACACGCGGATCCTCGCGGGGGAAAATCTTCAGCCGCTGCTCGCGGAGGCGTTCCAGTTGCGCCCCTGCGGCTCGCTTCCGGTGAAGGGAAAGGCGCAGCCGGTGAGGGTGTTTGAGCTGCTCGGATCTGCGTCATAACACGAGCTGGCAGCGGGGCCCGACGGCGGGGGCAACGGACCTCACTTGGAGGCCCGATTCGGCCGGTTTGCGACGGCTCAGAGGAGAAACTTACGTCATTCCAAGGGCCGCGGCCTGGAGTACCGCGAGGCCCACGCGAAAATATTAGAATGCCTTCGGGAAAAGCCGGATGCGAAAATAGGAATTGCCTCCATCTGACATCAAGAGATACTTCCCGAACTCCCGGTAAGCCGGTTCCGACTCCTCCAGCTTATGAACATCCTGAACAAGCTCACAAAACTTCTGGTTACATCTCTGTTAGCAGGTAGCTTTGCATCCGGCGTGTACGCCTACGAGGCCAAGGTCGTCCGTATGACCGGTGCGGCTGAGGTGCAGCTCCCTGGTGAAGCTGCCGCCAAGCCCGTGACGGCGGGCATGCTTATCCCGCAGGGCGCGGTGATCACCACGTCGGCGAACACGCAGGTTTTCGTCGAGGCAATCCCTGGCGCAGTGGCGGCCATCGAGCCGAACTCCGTCGTCAAGATGGAGAAATTGCACGTGGTCACCCGCGGTACCGAGGTGGCCTCGCAAGAGGCGCTGCTCGACCTCAAGAAGGGCGGCATCGTCTCGACCATCGATCCCGCGCGGAAAGCGATCAACCGTTACGGAGTGCGCACGCCGAAGGGCGTCGCCGCGGCCCGCGGCACGGCTTTCAGCGCCACGGTTTCGGCGGATGGCTTCACGATTGCCTCCACGGCGGACGCGGTGACGTTCACGTCGGCGGACGGCTCCAGCTATTTGATCAGCGCGGGCCAGATCAGCATCACGCCTCCCGGTGGCACTCCGCAGCCGCCGGTATCGCTCGCCTCGGCGATCGCAAGCAATCCGGAAGTGGCCGGGGTAGTGGAAACCGCGGTCACCACGCTCGCCACGGTGGTTCAGAACAATCTTGCCAGTGGCATGTCGGCCGACACGGCCGCGTCCCTCGCGGCGCAGGTAATAAGCGTGGCTGCGACTGCGATCCCGGCGGAAGCGGCCAGCTTCACGACGCAGATCGTCACGGCCGTGACCGCCACAGGTTCCTCGGCGGCGGGTTCCTCCACGGCGGCGGCGGCGGTGACCAGTGCAGCCGCGGCAGCGGCTCCGGCGCAGGCGGCGGCGGTGGCGGCAGCGGCGACGACGGTGGCTCCGACCCAGGCGGCCGCGATCGCCTCGGCGGCGACGACTGCCGCTCCGACGCAAGCGGCGGCGATCGCCTCCTCGGTGACGACCGCGGCTCCGACGCAGGCTGCGACCGTTGCAGCAGCGGTGGTGACGGCGGCGGTCGCACAGGGCCAATCGGCGGCGGTTTCGACTGAGATCGTCGCGGCCGCGGCGGCAGCGTCCGGCACGACGGCGACGGCTCTCCAAACCCAAGTTTCTTCAGCTGACGTTCAACAGGCAGCGTCAACTGCGACGGACACGGCCACGCAGGCGACGCAGCAGGCAACGGAAGTCACGCAAAACGTGACCCAGCCGGCGGCGCCGACGCCCGCCGCGCCGGATGCTCCTCCGGTTGCTCCTCCTCCGCCGCCTCCGATCGTCACGCCGGACCTCCCGCCGGTCAGCGGCTCGGGCCTCCCGGTCGGTTGATGCGAGTTTAGATTGTCCGACTGCCAGCGCGCTGCGAACGACGCAGCGCGCTTTTTTTTGCGCGCGAGCAGTCGTTCGGGGAGGAACAGCCGACCGCCGGCGGCATTTCTGACCACCCGTGGCCCGGGCATCGGCGCGGCGCAGATTCAGCGCTCACGCCAGAGCGCCGACGAGCTACTCGAGAAACGACGCCTGCTTCGGCGCCTTCGCCGCTCGCCGGGCGGCCAGTTCCTCGGCAGTGGCGTTGAGGTGCCGCGGAGGCTTCGAGGCTTTCAGCGCGACGGCCGCCTCGCGGTCGGTGACGATCCGGTCGCAGATCTGGTGGATGTGCATGCGCAGCCACTGCGACGTGCTGCTCTTCTCGGTATAGTCGGCGGGACCGTAGCCGTGGATCCGGCCGGACTGGAGCAGCCGGTCGTTCTGCGCGAACTCTTCCGGTTTGTCCGGATTGTAGACCGCGTAGGCCTTGCCACCATTACTCTTCACCACGGAAAAACTCGGGACATCGCTCGGGCCATCGGCGATGTAGATCATGTTTTGAAACGGCACGCGCCGGTCCTCGGCCGCCATCTTCGAGTTCACGTCGATCGCCGGATCCTTGTTGGTGCCCTTGTTGATCTCGAAGAGCGCGCGAGTCTTGGTGGTGTTGTCGATCACCATCCCGATCTGCGCGATCGCCGCCGCAGCGTCGTCGAGCGGCAGCTCCTTCTGCCGGAGGAAGCCGGGCTGGAGGGGATTTTCAATGAACTCGCACGCCCAGATGCCGTCGAGCCGGCTGGCGATCGCACTGCCGCGGACCATGGGCGCGATGCCGGTGCTCACCACGTAATGCTCCAGCTTGATGTCGTGCTTCTGATACTCGGCGCGTTCGCTCACGAATTTCTTGGCGCGATCGAAAAATTCCGGCAGCCCGGGATAAAAGTGAATCTCGCGGCCGCACTCGTGCAGGATCTTGTTGTTCAGTCCGGCGAGCGGACCGGCCAGCACGTAGGTCAGCAAATGATTGAGATAGCTGATCTCCGGCGAAAGCTTGTAGCCGCGGCGGCGGTAGTGCTCGGCGAGTTTGTTCGTCTCCTCCCAGAACGTGGCCTCGTCGATGCCGTAGCGCCGAAAAAGCGGCGACTGCATATACTCCGGGATTAAGGTCTTGTCGAAATCCCAGATGCACGCGATGGTGTTTTGAGTGAAGAGCGTGGTGGCCATTGCTGATCAGCGACGCTAGGCGGGTGCGCCCGGCGAGACGATGCCGTCAGCGAAGCCGCAAGCGGCGGTCCGCGCAATTCGCAAATGACCGCCCACGCCCTCGAATCCATGGACGAACTTCCCGACCTTGCTCCGTTTCAGCGTCGCCTCGACGAACTCGATGCGCAGATGGCGGAGCCGACGTTTTACGCCAATGCCCGGCGGGCCGCCGAGGTCTCCCGCGAACAGCAGAAGTTGCAGCAACTCGTGGCCGACTATCAGGAGTACGACCGGCTGGGCCGGGAAGCGGCCGAGGCGGCGGCCCTGGGCAAGGATCCCGCGGCGGATCCGGATTTGCGTGAGCTCGCCCAGGCGGAGCTGCCCGAGCTCGAACGGCGCCGCGCCGCGCTGCGGCAGGCCGTGCTGCTGGCGATGATTCCGCCGGACCCGACGGATTCGCGCAACACCGTGATGGAAATCCGGGCCGGAACCGGGGGCGACGAGGCCAGCCTGTTTGCGGCCGACCTGTTTCGGATGTATTCGCGTTATGCCGACGGGCAGGGCTGGAAGATCCAGCCGATGAGCAGCAGCATGTCGGAGCGCGGCGGGTTCAAGGAGGTCATCTTCCTGATCAGCGGCACGGACGTCTACAAGCGCCTGAAATTCGAGAGCGGCGTGCATCGCGTGCAACGCGTGCCGGTCACCGAGGCGAACGGGCGCATTCATACCTCGACGGTCACCGTGGCGGTGCTCCCGGAAGCCGAGGAGGTCGACGTGCAGATCGACCCGCAGGAACTCGAGATCACGGTGACGCGGGCGAGCGGGCCGGGCGGGCAGGGGGTGAACACGACGGATTCGGCGGTGCAGATCGTGCACAAGCCCACGGGGCTGATCGTCACCTGCGCCGATGAACGGTCGCAGATCAAGAACAAGGCGAAAGCGCTGACCGTGCTGCGCTCACGGCTGCTGCAGCGGCGCGAGGAGGAGGAACGCGCGAAATACGCGGCCACGCGCCGCAGCCAGATCGGCTCCGGCGACCGCAGTGAACGGATTCGCACGTACAATTTCCCGCAGAACCGGCTGACCGATCATCGCATCGGGCTCACGCTCTACAATCTGCCGCAGGTCCTCGAGGGCGGCATCGACCCGATCATCGCGGCGCTGCACAAGGCCGATTACGAGGAGAAGCTCGCGGCGCTGACCGGAATCGCCTTGCCCGGCGCGATCCGCCGCGCGGCCGGCGGCGACGACGAGTGACATGCTGACGGTCCTCGAGATCATCAAGAAGACCACGGAATTCTTCGCCGCCCGCGGGCTGGAGCATCCGCGGCTGAATGCCGAATTGCTGGTCGGGCACGGCCTGGGGCTGGGCCGGATGCAACTCTACCTGCAGTTCGAGCGTCCGCTTTCCGAGGCCGAGCTCGAACGGATCCGGCCGCTGGTGCGCCGTCGCGGCCAGCGCGAGCCGCTGCAATACGTGCTCGGGGAAACGGAGTTTTTCGGGCTGAAACTGAAAACGGATCGCCGCGCGCTGATCCCGCGGCCGGAAACGGAGCGGCTGGTCGAGCTGGTGGTGGCCCGTTACGCGGACACCGCGCCCCCGGCGCGCATCCTGGATCTGGGGACGGGCAGCGGCGCGATCGCGCTGGCGCTGGCGAGCCGGTTCACCGACGCCCAGGTCACCGGGTTGGACCACAGCGAGGACGCGCTCGCGCTGGCCGCCGAAAACGCGGCCGCGACCGGACTGCCGTCGCGCGTCACTTGGTTGCAGTCGGACTGGTATGCGGGGTTGCCGGACGGCGCGGCGTTCGAGCTGATCGTGGCCAATCCGCCCTATCTTTCCGCCGAAGAAACGGCGCAAACCCAGCCAGAGGTGCGCGAGCACGAGCCGCACCTCGCACTCACCTCGGGCGGACCGGATGGGCTGGCCGACCTGCGCAAAATCCTGGCGGGCGCGACGCAGTTTCTCGCCGCCGGCGGATTGATCGCACTCGAGACCGGAATCGCGCAGCATCCGGCCTTGTGCGCGCTGGCGCGCGAGGCCGGATTCAATCAGGTCGAATCGCTGCCCGATTTGACCGGGCGCGATCGCTACGTGATCGCGCACCGCTGAGGGCGCGCGGGGCGGGACGGTTCAGCCCTTGCGATTGACGGCCGCCAAGGTGAGCGGCGGGTGGTTGCTGGCCCAGTATTGCGGGCTTTCGCCGAGCTCGACGGCATCGTTCAGGACGCGCAGCGACTCGCGCAGGTGCACGTCGACCTTGGCGTAGCTCTCGTCACTCTCGTCCGTGCTAAGCTCGTCCTCGACGGCTTCCGGGAGGTCGCCCTCCTTGGGCTCGGCCTTGATCTTCGGCGGTGGCGGTGGGCCCAGACGGAATTCACGGAAGGGGAAGTCCGACTTCGCGAGCTCCTCCTTCTTGGTTTTCATTTCCTTGCGGAAGGTCTCGTCGGTTTCCTTTTGCTGCTGCCGCGCCTGCAAATTCAACGACACGAGTTTCTGCTCCTGGCGAACCTTGAACCAGTCGACGTTCTTCCGGAGATAAGCGAACTCATCGAGCTGCGCCTGCCGGCGCTGGCTGGCTTCGCGCAGCGTGGTGAGCACTTTTGCATCAAGCGGCGAACCGTCGAAGAAGCTCGTCGGGATCTCATCCCAGACGAGCGCGTGCGGCAGGCTGCCTTCGCCAATGGGGAGAAATTCGTCGATCGACGGCAGGACGATGTCCGGGACGACGCCTTTGAGCTGCGTGGAGGAGCCGTTCGGCAGATAGTATTTCTGCACCGTGAACTTGGCGGCGCCGCTCTTCTCGCCGGTGCGCGCCAGTTGCGGCACGAGGTTCTTCATCTCCAGCACGGTCTGGACGCTGCCCTTGCCATGCGTGGAGGTGTCGCCGATCACGATCGCGCGGCCGTAATTCTGCAACGCCCCGGTGACGATCTCCGACGCGGAGGCGCTGAAGCGGTCGACGAGGACGGCGAGCGGGCCCTGGTAGGCGACGGCGGGATCGTTGTCGTTGTCGATCTGAATTTCGCCGGCGTAGTTCTTCACCTGCACGACAGGACCGCGCGAGATGAACAGACCCGTGAGATCGACGGCTTCGCTCAGATAGCCGCCGCCGTTGTGGCGGAGATCGAGCACGAGGCCCTTGATGCCGGCGTCCTTCAGCTGTTCGATCAGCCGGGCGACATCCTTCGTCGCGCTGGTCTTCTCGGCCTCGGGATCCTCGCTGTCGGCGGGGCCGTAAAAGGCGGGCAGCGTGATCACGCCGAGGGGCACGGTGGTCTGCCCGGTGGCGTCGGGCACTTGGAACACCGCCGCGCGGGCGCGCGCGGAATTCAGTTTCACCACGTCGCGCACGATCGTGATCTCCTTCCGCGTCGAGGCATCGGTGGCGTCCGCCGGCTCGACGATCAGCTTCACCTGCGAGCCCTTGGTGCCGCGGATCATCTCGACCACCTTGCGGAGCTTCATGCCGATGATCTCGACGGGCTCGCTTCCGGGCTGGGCCACGGCGATGATCTTGTCGTTCGGTTTGAGCTGCTTCCCCAGGTCGGCGGGACCGCCCGGAACGATTTCCTTCACGAAACAGTAGTCCTCCTCGATCCCGAGCAGGGCGCCGATGCCGACGAGCTGGAGCTTCATCTGAATGCCGAAGTCCTCAAAGGTGTCGGCCGAGAAATAGGTCGAATGCGGATCGTAGATCCGGGCGATGTTCGAGAGGAACAACTCCGCCACATCGTTGAGCTCGAGGTCGGCCACGTTCTTCAGCATCCGCTCATAGCGCTTGCGGACGGTCTGCTTGGCCTCGTCCATCGACTTCTTGTTCATGAGCTCGGAGATGAGCTCGAACTTCAACCGCTGGCGCCAGAGCGCGTCGGCGGCGGCCGGTGTCGCCGCCCATTCGGATTTGCTGCGATCCACGCGGTAGGTGTCCTGGCCCGAGAGATCGAACTCCTTGTTGAGCTCCTCAAAAATCCAATTGATCCGCGCGTGCGCGCGATCCTCGTAGAGGCGGAAAATCTCGTACGCCGCGTCGATATTGCCGAGCGAATAAAGGTTCCAGTAAATGGCCTTGCCGCCGAACTGCTCGTTGAACTTCTGCTTGTCGGTGGCGAGGAAGAAGAGCCGCTGGCCGTCCAGGTCGCCCATGTAGTTTTCCACGACCTGGCCGTAGTCGGCGGGATCGACCGCATCGCGGTTGTAGTGGGCCTGTTCGAGCAGGTTGACGAGCGTGCGGGCCTCGACCGACAGCGTGGGGGTGGTGACGAACTTGCGATCGCTCGCGGCGTTCGTCGACGTGACGGCGAGCAACGAAATCAGCGCCCCGGAGGCGAGCGCCAGACGGCGGAAAAGAGGACGGTGCAACATGACTGGTTTCTAGATAGGCGAAATGGGCAATTGTTTCGTGCGCTTACTGCTAGTCGGCACGCGCGGCGCCGGACTTGATCACGCGGCGCGACCGGTCAACGGCGGCTGAGCAGGTCACGCGCCTCATCCAGCAGCCGTTTTTCCTCCTCGGTCAGCGCCCCGAAACCATGACTGTTGATTTTATCGAGGATGCGATCCACCTCCGCGCGCAGGTCCTCGCGTTTGGTGACGTCGACCTGGTAAACGGGGGGCGGCGCGGCTTTGGGGGTCTTTTGCATCCAACGCGGCAATTCGACGTCCGGGCGGGAGGGCCGGAACCAGCCGCGGCTGGCGTGGAAGGTGCGGAAGAACACCCAACCGGCGAGCATCCCCCCCAAGTGAGCGGAATGGGCCAAGGGAGCGCCGAACGGCGAAACCGCGCCCATCACCTCGTAGAAACCGAAGCCCAGCAGCTCAAAAGCCAGCAAACCGGCGGCGACATATTTGGGCCGCAACGTGACCGGCACGATGAAGAACAGCAGGAACGTCATCGGCTGGTTCGGGTTCAGACAGGCAAACAGCATGAACAGCCCGAGCACGCCGGCGGACGCGCCGATCAGCGTGCCGGTGCCGGCGCTCCAATGCGTGCCCAGCCACAGCGCGCCGCCCAGGCCCACGGCCGCGGCGTAGAGTCCGAGGAAGCGCCGCGATCCCAGCACCGGCAGCAACACCCGGCCGACGAAATACAGCCCGAGCAGATTGGCGATGATGTGCAGGAAGTTCGCCTTCGAGTGCAGGAAGCTGTACGTGACGAGCGTCCAGATCCGGCCCGCCTTGAGGTTCGCGACGCTCAGCCCCAGCAACTGGTCCAGCAGGGTGTCGGCGTTGAACAACCGCCACAACAGGTGCTGTAGCACGAACATCGCGACAATGGCGGAAATCAGCCAGGTCAGCACCGTCGTGCGGTTGCGCGGGTAATCGTCGCGCATATAGGGGCGGTCGGACAGCATCGCGTTGCAAGCTAGGAATAGCCCCCGGCAAACACAAGTCGCCACCGGCAGTTTTACGCGGTTTTGGCCGCCGGGGAGCCCGCTTGACAGGGTGCGCAATTACTCTTTGTTCGCGCCAACCATGGCCAATAAAGCGGACAAATGGCCCCAGAACGCACCGGGCAAGTTCTACGTCGATCAGCAATGCATCGACTGCGACCTGTGTCGGGAAACGGCTCCGGGCTCTTTCCAGCGACATGACGAGGGAGGCTACTCCTACGTCTTCAAGCAGCCGACGACCGAAGAGGAAGTGGCCCAATGCATGGAGGCGCTTGAGGGCTGTCCGGTCGAGGCCATCGGCCAGGACGGCGACGAATAAGCGCCCCGCCCTTCGCTTTTGATTCACCCCGGCCCCCGCGCCGGGGTTTTCTTGCGCCGGCTTGTTAAGCCAAGCTGGCGGTCCGCCTTAACCGATGCGCCCTTCCTCCACCTTCTCAATCACGACCCGCCCCGCACCCGTTCTCGTCGGCTTCGGCTGGCTGGCCCTTGCGACCTGCCTGCTCGCGGACGCGCCGGACAGGTCCCTGCCGCTGCTGACCGTGTATTCCCAACGCGTCGCCAATCAGGCGCCCGTGGCGACCTTCGCGATGCCGGTCTCGGCGCTGCGGTTCGAACCGCGCGTCGACGTGCAGGCGCGCAACTTTGCCGAAGGGCAGGCCGACATCGCGATCCGCGGCGGCATCTTCGAAAATACCGGGTTCACGCTCGGTGCGGTCACGCTCTTCGATCCGCAGACCGGGCATTATTTCGCGGAGATTCCCGTCGCTCCGGCCATGCTGGGCGCGCCGCAGATCGTCACGGGCGCGGACCTGGGCCTCAGCGCGACCAATGCCACTGTCGGCTCTGTGCTGCACGGCTGGCGGCCGATCCGCACCGCGGGCGCCGTGGCGGTTGGCGCGGGCCAGGATGGGCTCACACAGGGCGAGTTTTATCAGGGCTACGTGAGCGACGTGAAACTCGGCGGACGGCAACTCGCCGCCGACGTGGCATGGGCACATTCGGACTCGGACGGCTCCGTGCCGTATGGCGATCACGTGTTGAACCGCGTCAACGCGCGTTTGCAGCTGGCCGGCGCCGGCGCGCAGACGGATCTGTTCGCCGGCTATCAGGCGAAGTTCTTCGGCTGGCCCAATCTCTACACCCCCTTCAACTCGAACGAAACCGACGATCTCGAAACGATCCTGATTGCGTTGAATCACCGGCGGGATTTCGGCGGCGGGGATTTCTTCGAGGCGGGCGCTGCCTACCGGCGAAACAAGGACGAGTATGTTTACAACCGGCTGATCGGACCGGTGCAGCCTTATTTCCGCCACACGACGTGGGTGCAGAGTGCCGCGCTGAGCGGCCGCCAGTCGCTCGATGCGTTTGCCCTCAATTATCGCGCGGAGGCGTGGCACGACGAACTCAAGTCCACCTCGCTCATTTTCGGGCGGTTCAACACTCGGCAGCTCTACAAGCTCGCGCTCGTGCCGGAATGGTCCCGGGCCTTGGGCGGCGGAGCGAAGCTCGTGGCCAGGGCGGGGGCCAGCTACGACGACACGAACCGCGGCAGCGGGGAACTCTCGCCCATCCTCGAACTCGCGCGCGAATCGTCGGGCCCGTGGCAGAAACTCTATCTGAGCTACGCCAAGACCAGCCAGGTGCCGACCTACACGGCGCTGAACTCCAGCGCCGCCGCCGGTTTGTTTCGCGGCAACCCGGACCTCGGTCGCGAGACCAGTCACAACCTTGAGGCGGGCGCGCAACTCGCCGCCGCCGGCTGGCGAGGGCAGGCCGCCGTTTTTTATCGGCGCGACGACGATCTCGTCGACTGGACATTTCGTCGCGGCGTGACCGCGCGCACGGCCAGTGCGGTGGATATCGCGACCACGGGATTCGAGGTGGTGGCGCAACGCTCGTGGCAGCGGTTCGACGTGGTGTTGGGCTACACCTGGTTGACGAAGGACGCGGACTATGGGGGCGCGTTGGTGGACGCGAGTTTCTATGCGCTCAACTATGCCCGTCAGCGGCTGACGGCCGCGGTCACCGCGCGGCTCACGCGCGAAATTGAGCTCCGGCTCGACAACGAAGTGCGCGTGCAGGCGGCCAATCTGCTGCGGACCCGCGGCGGTGACCACCCGCTCATCAGCTCGCTCGGAGTCACGTATCGGCCGGCGGCGTTGCGCCGGTTGTCGCTATCGGTGCAAGTCGACAACCTCTGGGATTCGACCTTTCAGGAAGTCCCGGCGGTGCCTGCCGCGCGTCGGCAGACATCGTTCAGCGCCGGCTATACGTGGTGATGTTTGCAGTTTGACATCCGCCAGTCCGCGCGGGTGTTTGCGGGCATGGCTGACAATCCCTTCCTCGACCGGCGGTTTCACATCCGGTGGTCCCGGCTCGATCCGCAGCATATCGAATCGGCGATCAGCGAGGCCCTCGATCGTGCGCAGGTGGCGATCGACCGGATCGCCGCCACGCCGCTGGGCGAGGTTACCTACGAAAACACCTTCCTGGCGCTGGAGCATGCCACCGAGGAGATCAACGAAGCCTGGGGCAAGGTCACGCATCTGCAATCCGTCGCGGATTCGCCGGCGGTGCGCGCGGCGCACAACGCGATGCTGCCGCGCGTCACTTCGTTTTTCGCGCGGATTCCGCTCAACCTCGAGCTGTGGCGACGGCTGGGAGCGTTTGCGAATTCGTCCAACGGTCGGGCGTTGCAGGGCGTGGCACGGCGGTTTGTGGACGAGACCCAGGCCGATTTTCGGCAGGCGGGCGCGGACCTGCCGGAAGCGCAGCGGCAACGGCTCGAGGCGCTGCAGGCCGAACTGGCGGAGCTCACGCAGAAATACTCCGAGAACGTGCTCGACGCGACGAACGCGTGGCAGCTCGTGGTCACGGACGAGTCGCGGTTGAAAGGCCTGCCCGAACACGCGCGGACGACGGCGCGCGAGAAGGCCGCCGCAAAAGGCGAAACAGGTTGGCTCTTCACGCTGCACCAGCCTTCGCAGGAACCGCTGATGACCTACGCCGAAGACGAGTCACTGCGCCGCGAAGTCTGGTCGGCCGCGGTGGGCGTCGGCGCCGAATCGCCGTATGACAACACCGCTCTGATCACGCGGATTCTACGGCTGCGCGCCGAGAAGGCGGCGTTGCTGGGCAAACCGCATTTCGCCGATCTCGTGCTGGAGCGGCGAATGGCGAAGAGCGGCGCGCGTGCCGAGGCCTTCTTGGCGGACCTCCAACAGCGGGCGGCGACGGCGTTTCAGCGCGAATGCCGCGAGTTGGAGGAGTTCCGGGCGCAGCAAACCCGGCAGCCCGTCCGTCCACTCGCGCCTTGGGAGCTCGCGTTCTGGGCGGAGCGATTGCGGCAGGCGCGCTACGCCTTCGACGAGGAGGCGCTGCGACCGTATTTCCCGATGAATCGCGTGATCCCGGGCCTGTTCGAGCTTGCGCGGCGAGTATTCGGACTCGAGATCACGGTTCGCCCCAGCATCGCCGGCGTCGCGGCCGATGACACCGTGGAGGTGTGGCATCCCGAGGTGAAATTCTACGACGTGCATGACCGTACCGGCCGGCACGTCGGTTCGTTCTACGCCGACTGGCACCCGCGCGAATCGAAGCGGGGCGGGGCGTGGATGAACTACTTGATCACCGGTGGGCCCACGGCGGCCGGTCAGCGCGCGCCGCATCTCGGACTGATTTGCGGCAACCTCACGCCGCCGACCGCCGACCGGCCGGCGCTGCTGACGCATCGGGAGGTGGAGACCATCTTCCACGAGTTCGGCCACCTGCTGCACCACCTGCTCGGCGAGGTGGAGATCAAGTCGCTTAACGGCGTCAACGTCGCCTGGGATTTCGTCGAGCTGCCGTCACAGCTCATGGAGAATTGGTGCTGGGAGCGCGAGGGGCTCGATCTGTTTGCCCGGCACGATCAGACCGGCGCGCCGATTCCCGACGATCTGTTCGCCAAGATGACCGCGGCGCGGAATTTCCGCAGCGCCTGCGCGACGATGCGGCAGCTGTCGCTCGCCCGGATGGATCTCGCGCTGCACATGCGGACCGCGGATTTCGTGGCGGCCGCGGACATCGAGCCGCTGGCGCGCGCGGCGATCGCGGAGTGCCTGGTGCCGACGGAGCCGCCGGCGCCGACGGTGGTGAAACGCTTCACGCACGTCTTTGCCGATCCCGTGGGCTATGCCGCGGGCTACTATTCCTACAAATGGGCCGAGGTGCTCGATGCGGACGCCTTCACGCGCTTCCAACGGGAGGGTTTGTTCAACGCCGGCACGGGGGCGGCGTTCATCGAACACGTCCTCAGCCGGGGAAATTCCGCGGATCCGGCGGAACTGTTTCGGCGGTTCATGGGTCGGGAGCCTGACCTAAACGCCCTCTTGCGGCGGAGCGGTCTGGCGCCCGCCGCCTGACCGGCCGGTGGCGCGGGAGGTGCGCATGTCTTTTCCTCATGCGACTTCTCGCGATCATCATCGGGAGCGTGGCGGCGGTGGTGATCGCCGTGGTGCTGACCGTGCCTTGGTGGCTCGGAGTGGCGCTCGCGGGAATCGGACCGCGCTTCGGTCTCCAGGTTGAACGCTACGAGCGGATCGGCTACAGCCGGTTCCGGCTGGAGCAGGCGACCTTTGCTCGCGCGCCGGTCGAGGTGCACGTGAGCCGCGTCGAAGCGGACACGCCGGTTCTCTGGCTTTGGCGGCGGATGACTGGAGGCATCGGTCCGGTGCGCGCCGGCGACTGGTCCGTGAAAGTGACGGAGCGACGCTCCACGTCGCCCTCCACGACTCCGCGCGGTTGGGTCCCGCTGCGGGCGCGGCTGGAGCGGGTGGCGGAGGGACTTTCCACGTGGCTGCCGGACGCGCAGACCGGAGCGGGCCGCGTCGAATGGCCAAACGGCGCGCTGACGTTTGGCCCGGTGGTGTGGCAAGGGCGGACCCTGGCGTGCCCGGATGTTGGATATCGCGCGTTGCACGCGGCGGTCGACGTTGCCGTGCCGGCGGCGCAACCTTGGCGCGCGGTGGCGCGGGCGGAGCAGCTCGGCGCCACCGCGACCATGCAGAGCGTCGGGGCGACGCTCGAGGGCGACGTGACGTGGCTCGATCAACGCGCGCCGATCAGCGTTCAGTTTCCTGCGACCGGCTGGGCGCCGGAAAAGGCGCGGCTCGTTGCGGAGAACTGGAACCTGCCCGCTGAGAAAATCCGGCTCGGTCAGCATTACGATCGGGTGAGCGGCGATGCGCGCGTGGAGTGGGGCGGCGGACAATGGGTCGCGAACGTGGCCTTCCGGAGTGAGCCGCGCACCAAGTCGCCCGCGCCGCCGTTGGCGATCGAGGCGCGCGGGCATGGGAACACCCGCGAGTTCGTCGCCGAGACGCTTCAGGTCTCCCTGCCCGGTGCCCAGGCGCAGCTTCGCGCGCCCGTCGCGATCGGTCGCGATGGCCGGCTGCATACCGAGGGATCAGCGTTCTCGTTTGCCCTCAAATTGGAGAACCTGCCGTGGTTCGAAGGGCGCGGCCACGTGACCGGTGAAGGCAGCGTCCGACCGGATGACGCGGGGTTCGCGCGGATCGAATTCGCCGGCCAGGGGGAGGATCTCGCGATCGGTGGTACGACCTGGCGCGGGTTCGCCGCCCGCGGACAGATGACCTGGCCCGAGCTGGAAATCGCCGAAGCCCACGCCGTGGCGGCGAACGGCGACGAGCTGCGCGGGCGCGGCGGCTGGAATTTCCGTGCGCGTGAACTGAAGGACGCGAGCGCGTCCGGACGGATTTCCCGCGAGTCGCTCGGTCGCTGGCAGCCGGAGCATCTTGTGTTCGATACCTTGGACCTCGACGTGCACGCGGCCGGACCGGCGCGTGACCTGACGCACGAAGGTCACGCCACCATCACCGGGCTCCGCGCGTCCAAGCTTCGGCCGCTCCGCGCCGAACTGCGTTGGCAAGGTCGCGGTGAACAGCTCGAGGCGTTCACGGCGGAGGCGCAGGCCGGGACCACAACGATCTCGGCCGGGGGTTCGGCGGATCTGCAGCAGGTGCGCTTGTCGGAGCTGCGGTGGCGCGAAGGTTCGGAGGAACGACTTTCGTTGGCTCACCCCGCGGTGTTTACGTGGCGGCCGATCCTGCGGCTCGAACCTTTCCAATGGACCGGTCCGGCCGCGGCCGTGAAAGCGGAATTCACGCGCGGGGATTCGGCAGGTCAGCTGGCCGCGTCGCTGCGCGGGTTGAAGTCGCAGTGGCTGCGTGACCTGGTGGACCTTCCTGCACCGGACTGGACGGTGGACGGACTCGAAGTGAGCGCGCGCTGGAAGGACGGTCCGGCGGAATTTGCCGCGGCCGGCGCCGTGACGCTGCCGCTGGGCGAGGGGCGCTCGGCCCAGATCTCCGCGCGACTGCAGGGCGACGAAGAAAAGCTCGAGGTGACCTCACTGCGCATCGGCGAAGGCGAATCCGAGATCGTGAATGTCAGTGCGCGGCTGCCGGTGGTAGTGCAGCCGGCGGCCCAACCGCTGGTGAAGGTGGACACCGACGCGGCATTTACCGTGAACGCGATGACCACGCCCAACCCTCGATTGTGGGAACAGCTGGCCCAATTGATCGGCGTGCAGATTATCGAGCCGGAGGCACGGGCTCAGCTGAGCGGCTCGTTCGCGCAGCCACGCGGTGAAGTGCGATTCCGGGCGCAGCGACTCGCGCCGATCGCGGGCCGCTTCCCGTGGCGCTGGCCCAAGATCGAAGGCGTGGATTTCCATCTGACGGGCGAGGAACATGGCGTGCGGCTGGACCGATTGCAGCTGGCCGTCGAGGACCAGGCGGTGCAGGCGCAGGGCTGGCTGCCGTTCGAGGCGGCGGATTGGCGCGAACTCGTGCGTGAGCCCGCGCGATTCATGCAACGCGGAGAATTCCGCCTCTCGATCCCCGATGCGGATGTCGCCGTGGCCGCGCAGTATTTTCCGACCTACCTCGCCCCGAAAGGTCGCGCCAGCCTCGAGGTGACGCTGAACGGAACGCAGGGGCTCCGCGGTTTCGTCCGCCTGCGCGACGCGATGCTGCGCCCGCTCGGGCCATTGGGGGTCGTGCAGGAAATCAACGCCGACGTGCGGCTCGAGGGCCGGAGCGCCGTGGTGGAAAACGTCACCGGCCGAATTGGCGGCCAGTTGGTGACGCTGCGCGGTCGCGCTGAACTGCCGCCACGCGGACCGCCGCAATTCGATTTTTCGCTGCGCGGCGAAAACCTGCCCTTCGTGCGCCAAGCCGGGTTGCTCGTGCGCGGCGATTTGGACCTCACGCTCACCACGCCCCCGAGCGGTCCGCCGCAGATCGGCGGAACCGTGCGGCTGCGCGACAGCCTGTTTCTGTCCGACGTGCGGGCGCTCATTCCGAGCGGCACCAAATCCGCCGGCGGCCGGCCGCCTTATTTCGCGATCGAGACGCCGCCGCTCAACGCGTGGCGGCTGAGCGTGCGGGTCGAGGGCGAGCGGTTTCTGCGCCTGCGCACGCCGGTGTTCAACGGCACGGCCACGGCGCGTTTCCAGCTGGGCGGCACGCTGGGTGAACCACGCGCCACGGGCGAAGCGCTGATCGATGAAGGCGCGATCCGGCTGCCCTTCGCCAGTTTCGACGTGCGGCAAGGCCAGGTGCGGCTCACGGCCGAGCAGTTGCAGCCACAGATCTGGGTGACCGCTGCGACCCGCCGCTACGGCTACGATCTGCGGATGGAAATCACCGGGCCGGTGACCTCGCCGAACCTGACGTTCTCGTCGAGTCCGCCGCTCGAGTCCGAGCAGGTGCTGCTGCTCGTGATGGCGGGACAGCCGCCCAACAATGAAGTCGCCACGACCGACCGGCAGCGGGCCGCGCGCTTTGGCGCGTTCTTCGGCCAGAGCCTGCTGGGCAGTTTGAGCGGCGATCCGGAGGGCGTGGAGCGGCTCACGATCACCAGCGGTGAAAACGTGTCCGAACAGGGTCGGGAAACCTACAACATCGAGTACCGGTTGAACCCGCGCTGGTCGCTCACGGGCGAGTACGACGAGTTCGACGACTACTACGGCGGAATCAAATGGCGCTTTTATCAGAAGGGAGGCGAGGAGACGGATGAGAAATAGCCGGCTCTGGCGGGTGCTCTGCGTCGCGCTTTGCGCGGGGTTGTTGCCTGGATTGGCGCCGATCCTGGCCGCGGAACGGTCGCAGGAACCGGCGAAGATCGAGGTCAACGGCCTCGGCTGGCTGCGCAACCGCGAGCAGCGGCGCGCGCTCGAACGCCTGCTGGGGGCCGAACGAGGGGCGACGCTCGACGCGGGCGCGATCGAGGACGCCGAATTTCTGCTCATGTCCGCGCTGGTCGAACAGGGGTTCCTGCACCCCGAGATCCAGGCGCGCATCACCACTCCGGAGGGCAGGGCGGAAACGCACCCGTTCGACGCGACGCTGCAGTCCTCCCTGCCGCGATCGGTGCGCGCGACCGAATTGAACTTGGACGTGAAGCGCGGCCGCCGGTACCGGTTCGACGAGGTGCGCTTCCAAGGCCTGCACGCGGTGCCGGACGAAGCTGCGCGGGAGTTCTTCCTCGGAGAGCGCGTGCTCATCCGCGGCGGCGCGGCCCAGGTCTATTCGCCGGCGCGCTTGCGCCGCTCGGTCGAAGGGCTGCAAAACGAACTGCGGCGACTCGGCTATGCCGACGCCACCGTGCGCACCGACGACCTGCGCATCGATGACCAAACGGGCGACGTCGACGTGACGGTGATCGTGGACGAAGGCGCGCGGTGGGAAGTACGCGACGTGCAGACCGCCGGCGCGGCCGACGAGTTGACAACGCTGTCGCTGGAGCGGTTCGAGCAGCACCCGTGGACGCACTACCTCGAGCAGGATATCGCCGAGGCGATTCGGAATCATTTCTACCAACGCGGTTATCCTGACGTGCGCGTCCAAATGCGCCGCGACGCGCGGCCGGCCGCGGAGGGCGTGAAGCCGGTGACGGTGATCGCGACGATCGCACCCGGCGCGCGCGTCACGATCGGACACGTGCGTTTCGAAGGCCTGCAAAAAACGGTGCCGGCCGTCGTGGAGCGCCGCGTGCGGGCGACGCCCGGCGAACCGCTCAACCCGCTGGCGCTCGATCAGGCGCGGTTCCGGTTGGGGCGGCTCGGCGTCTTCGACCGCGTGGACGTGCGGTATGAGCCGAGTGAGGGTCCGGTGCGCGATCCGGTTTTCCGCGTGCAGGAGGGACGCGAGCTCGAGGCGAGTCTGCTCCTCGGCTACGGCAGCTACGAACAACTGCGCGGCGGGATCGAGTTGCGGCAGTTCAACCTGTTCGGCCGCGCGCACCAGAGCCGGTTGCTGCTGGTGCAGTCGATGAAGAGCAGCCGCGGCGAGTACAGCTACACCGTGCCCGAGCTGTTCGGCGAATCGCTCGACGGCACCGGCCGCGTGTTCGGACTTCAGCGGCAGGAGACCTCGTTTCTGCGGCAGGAATACGGCGCGAACTTTTCCGTCGCGGCACCGGTGCGCTGGCTGGGCGCCAACGCGACGCTCGGCTACACGTTCCAATCGCTGCGTAATCAGGACAACAACCTGGCCACGCGCACGGCGGACGAGCAGCAGGTGACGGCGGCGAGCGTGGAACTCAATCTGGTGCGCGACCGGCGCGACAATCCGTTGCGACCGCGGCGCGGGTATCGCTGGTTTGTGCAAACGGAAACAGCGAGCCACTATCTCGGCGGCACGGTGGATTACCAGCGGCTGGAGTTCGGCGGATCGTGGCACCGTCCGTGGGGCCGCGGCCGCTGGGTGCACCTGGGGCTGAATCACGGCGCCATCACGACGTTCGGGTCGCAGAACAACGATTCGGACCTGCCGGTGAACAAGCGGTTCTTTCCCGGCGGCGACAACAGCATCCGCGGCTTTCGCGAAGGCGAGGCGGCTCCGCGCGGCGCGGACGGGCGGTTCATCGGCGCCAAAACCTATCTGTTGCTGAATGCGGAGATCGAGCAGGCACTGACGGCCAAATGGTCGTTGGTGGTTTTTGGCGACGCGCTCGGGATGGCCGTTCGGCTGGCCGACTATCCGTTCGCCGAACAGCTCTTCGCCGTCGGCGTGGGCGTCCGCTACCAGACGCTCATCGGCCCGTTGCGGATGGAGTATGGCCGCAACCTCGATCCCCGGCCGCGCGATCCCGGCGGCACGCTGCTGTTCTCGGTCGGGTTCCCGTTCTAGCCCGGATATTTCATGAAATATCCGCCCTCCGGGCCGACTCTGTCGGGGCGAGCCGCGACAAGGTCGCTCCGCCGCAGGCGGACGGAAATTCCGGACTGAGCTTCACTCCTGTTCATGAAATTTCCCGGGCTAGCCCGGATCGTCTTTCCGTTACTCAGCGATTCGCGCTCATTCGCGTCCCTCCGCGGGCCAATCTATCCGCCTCCTTCTGCGGGTCCGGCAGCGAACGCCTGCCGCGGCGGGTGAGTGGAACGCCCGGCACTCGTTTCCATCGCGGCGGATTCCGCTGGAAATACCTGTGGGTTGATTAAGTTGGTGTCCGTCGCAAACTCACTCTCACTCTTCACTCAACTATGACAGCTCAACTCGCCTTCGTTTATCTGCCGCCGGGATTGTTCATCTTGCTGTTCGTGGCGGTCTTCGTCTTCGCGCTCTACGCGCAGATCCGCGTGTCGAGCGCCTATGGCAAGAATGCGCGGATCGGCTCGCGCGGCCGGATCACCGGTCGCGAGGCGGCCGCGGCCGTCATGGCCCACGCCGGCATCAACGACGTGGAGATCGTCGAGACTTCCGGGCACCTGACCGATCACTACGATCCCACGAACAAGCGCCTCGTGCTTTCGTCCGAGAACTATCGCGGCACCAGCCTGGCCGCGCTTGGCGTATCGGCGCACGAAGCCGGCCACGCGATCCAGCACAACATCGGTTACTCGATGCTGAAGTTCCGGATGGCGCTCGTGCCGGCGACACAGTTCGTGTCGCAGATCCTGCCGTTCGTGATTCTTGGCAGCTTCTTCTTCGTCCGCGGCCTGACCGGCATCGTGCTGGACATTGCGATCATCTGCTACGCGGTGCTCTCGCTGTTCCAGCTCATCACGCTGCCGGTCGAATTCGACGCAAGCCGTCGCGCCAAGGCGCAGCTGGTCGAGCTCGGGATCCTGGATCGCGACGAGATGCCGGGGGTCAACGAGACGCTGAATGCAGCGGCGCTCACCTACGTCGCCGCCTTCGTGGGCGCGCTGTTGAACCTGCTGTATCTGCTGTCACGGCGCGAATAATTGCGTCGGCCCCAGCAACCTCTCACCAGCCAGCTCCTCGGAGCTGGCTTTTTTTAGTCCGCGAGATCTGCCAGCAGCGCGCGCAGCTCGCGTTCCGGCTCCTCGTGCTGCTGTTCGACCGCGAGCCGCAGCGCCGCTTCGAGCTCGGCACGCGCTTCGGCGCGCCGACCGAGGCTCAGCAGGCATTTGCCGCGCAGGATCCGCACCACCATCCAATCCGGCTTGCGGGCAAGGCACCGATCGAGATGCGGCAGCGCGGCGACTTCCTGGCGCTCAGCGACGAACGCCTGGGCGAGACTGAACCGAAACAGCTCGTTGTCGGGCTGGCGATCCACCAGCGCCTGAAATTGGGCGACGCGCGGCGACATCTCAGGGCTCGTCGATGAACAGCATCACGCCCGTGGCGTTGTCGGGTCCCCCCCGCCGGATCGCCAGCGCGATGATCTCGCGCAGCGCGGCCTCGGGTTCCTCGGCGGCGCCGATGAGTTCGCCAAGTTCCGGCTGGCGGACGAGTCGGGTGACGCCGTCGGTGCAAAAAAGATAGCGGTCGCCGGCGCGCAGCGGGCGTTCGATGAGATCGACCTCGGGCATGCCGGGCTGCCCCATGCAGCGGGTGAGCGCGTTGCGATTGACGTCCTGGTAATAGACGACCTCGCCACGCGCACGCCGCAGCCGCGCCTCATTCTCGACCGAGTGATCCTCCGTGAGCTGGACGAACTCGTTTGGTCGCCAGCCGTAGCAACGCGAATCGCCGACGTGTGCGATGTGCAGCACCTGGTGGCGGATCAGGCCAAACGTGAGCGTGGAGCCGATGCCGGTGCTCGGGCTGAGCGCGAGCCCAAAGGCGCGCACCTGAAAATTCGCGTGCTGCACGATCGCCGCGAGATCGGGCACGCCGGCGCCGGAGATCCCGCGAATGCTGCTGACGATCTGCTCGATTGTGCGCTGCGCCGCTTCCGCGCCGCCCGGCAATCCGCCGACGCCATCGGCCACGCCGAACAGCAGCGCTTCCGGATCGTTGACGAGCCGGTCTTCGTTCTGACGGCGCACGCGGCCGATATCGGAAAGCGCGGCGGAGCGGAGAAGCGTCATGGCCGGACAGCTTAGCGCGCCGGCGGACTCGCGAAAGGCAGAAATCGTTCCTCGCGATCGCGACGGCTCAAACGCATAAAATTTGGATTGGGCAGGCACTCGACGAAGAGCCGGCCGTAACTCTTCGCCAGCACGCGCGAGTCGAGGATCGTGATCAGTCCGCGATCGGTGGCCGTGCGGATCAGCCGGCCCACGCCTTGGCGGAATTTGATCAACGCGTCGGGCAGCGTGAGTTCGTTGAACGGATTCCCGCCGCGGTCGCGGATGTGGTCGCACCGCGCCTCGGTGATCGGGTGCGTCGGCGGATCGAAGGGCAGCCGGGTGATGATCACTTGCGCGAGCGCGTCGCCCGGCACGTCGACGCCGGTCCAAAAGCTGTCGGTGCCAAACAGCACCGCGTTGCCGAGGTGCCGCATCTGTTGGGCGAGTTCGGTGCGCGAGAGCTCCGCCCCTTGCATCATGAACGGCCGCCCGGCCGCGCGATAGACCGGCTCGAGGGTCGTGGCGATCGCCCGCATGTCCGCATAGCTGGTGAACAGCACGAGCGATCCGCCGCGGACGCGCTCCGTGCAGAAGCGGATGTAGTCGGTCAGCGCATCCAGCGCGAGCCGTGCCTCCTGCGGCGACGGCAGCGGGACGTCGGTGGCCACGTACACGCGCATGTGGTGTTCGAAGTCGAACGGCGATTTCACCGCGACGGCGCGCGCGTCGTCGGCGCCGATCCGCGCGGCGAACGGGGCGATCTCGCCGCCCATCGCGAGCGTGGCGCTGGTGCAGACCACGCTGGTGTTGCAGCCGAACAAGTGCTGCCGCAGCTCGGGCGCGACGTCGATCGGCGCGCTGCGCAGCGTCACGATCGTCTGCTTCCGACCCGAGCGCTCCGCCC
The DNA here is from genome assembly GCF_000019965.1 of Opitutus terrae PB90-1. Classification (GTDB taxonomy): domain Bacteria; phylum Verrucomicrobiota; class Verrucomicrobiia; order Opitutales; family Opitutaceae; genus Opitutus; species Opitutus terrae. The sequence goes on along the minus strand of NC_010571.1, from coordinate 4,534,909 downwards.
AGTACACGTGGCCGGGATCGCCGAGCGTCAGCCACTCGGTGACGCCGGCCTGAAGCGATTTGATGCGCAGCTTTTGCTCGAGGAGCTCGTCGCGCTCGCGGCCCTCGTCGAGCTTGTCGGCGAGCTTGCCGAGCAGCCGGTGCAGCGCGGTCAGCGGGCCGTCGAGCAGCGGCTCCGCGGCCTCGGGTTCGCGCACGCGGACCACCGGACGGGGCGTGAGCAGCGAGTTCGCGATGAAATCGAAGAACTGCCGGGAGGCGTCGAGTGCGTCGAGCACCAGCTGTTGCGCCTCCGCGCCGCCGCGTTTGCGCAACAGCCCGCGCTGCGTGCGGGGATTGTAGAGGTACTTGAGTGCTCGCTCCACGCCGTAGCTCGAAAGCGAGAGGCCGAAGTTTTCCGTGGCGACGTCGGGCACGGTGTGCGCTTCGTCGAGCACGACGAAATCGTCGGGGAACAGTACGCCGCGCGCATCGGTGGTTGCGCCGTGGGCCTGTGCGCCGCCGGCGTTGATCAGCGCGAAGAGCAGCGCGTGATTGACCACGATGACGTTCGCCGCGCGCAGCCGGGCCCGCGCGCGCTGATAAAAGCATTTCTCGCAGTCGCAGTGCTTGCGCGAACACGAGGACGAGTCGGCGTTCACCACGTCCCACACCTCGGGTCGCGGCGGCGGCCGCAACTCGTGACGGAGTCCGGTCTCGGTCTTGCCGGCCCAGGCCGCGATCCGCTGGAGCTCGTCGTACTCGGCATCGGCGAACAGCGTCGCGCGATCGGCGAGCGCGTGCGCGAGCCGCGTGGTGCAAAGATAATTGGATTTTCCGACCAGCACCGTGGCCTTGAAATCGGCGTAGCGGGCGAGCGCGGGATTCGAGCGGAACAGCCGCCGACAGATCGGGAGGTCCTTCGTCTCCAGTTGCTCCTGCAGCGAGATCGTATGCGTGGAGACGATCAGCTGGCGGGATTGGTCGATCGCGTGGAGGATGCCCGGCACGAGATAGGCCAGCGATTTGCCCACCCCGGTGCCGGCTTCGAACAACAGCGGCGCGTCGTCGCGAAATGCCGCCGCCACGGCGCGCCCCATTTGCTCCTGCTCCGGCCGATGCTCGAGCTGCAGCGCGTCTTGCAGCCAGCCTCCTTCCGCGAAGACGCGCGCCACCAGCTCGGGCGCCCGGCTCGCGGCGGGCGGCGGCAGGGCCGAGTCGGTATCGTCGCGCAGGCCAATCATGGGAGCAGAACGCACAGCCTTGGCGGCAGGAGCGAGGATTTTCAACTGGCATGTGCGCAGGTGATCGAGTGGCACGGGCGTCCCGCCCGTGGACGGCGCTCCGCGCTGCAAACATGGGCGAGACGCCCATGCCACTTTGCCCCGAGCCACCCGCACCACCTCGTGCAGCTCAAAGCCGATCACCGCTCGCCGCGCACCGCGGCGCTGCAATTCCATTTGCCGAACGTCCGCATCGTGCGCTGACTGCACCAGTGGCTCCCGATAAGTCGAAACAGGTGAATTGGGTGGATGAACTGGTCGCGTTCTTGCGCGAGCAGCCGGCGGTCACCGCCGTGCGGATCGATCCGACTTCGCACAGCGTGGCGGTCGCGACCTTGGGCAACGTCAATGTCGCGGATTTCAAGGCGCGGCTCGCCGCGACGATCGCCGGCGTCGAAGCGCAGCTGGCGGCCAAGCCCAGCGCCAGGGCCCCGGCGGGGTATGCGCTGCGCCAGGAAGGCGGCGCGACGGTGGTCGGGCGTGAGACATGTGTAACGGCCGAGAAGCTGTGGCTCTGGCGCGAGATGGAGTGGCCGGACCTCGAACGCGAGGAGGCGCACGAGCATGCTCACGGGCACGCCGAGCAGGAGTGGAAGACGCTCGCGGTGCTGGCGACGGTTTGCGGGGCGGCGGGGATCGCGGGTGCGATCAGCGGGTATTTGGCGCCGCAACTGCCGTGGCTCGCACGGAGTTTCTTCGTGATCGGCTTGATCACCGGCGCGTGGGATGCCGCCGTCGATTCGTGGGAAAACCTCAAGCGGCGCGAGATCGACATCCACTTCCTGATGCTGGCGGTCGCGATCGGTGCGATTTTCATCGGCGCGTGGGGCGAGGCCGTGCTGCTGCTGTTCCTCTTTTCCGCGTCGGGCGCCATGGAGGAATACGCGCTCGACCGCACGCAACGCGAGGTCAGCGCGCTGCTGAAAACCGCGCCGAAGCACGCGACGTTGATCCGGCCCGACGGCACGGAACAGGACGTCCCGGTCGAGCAGCTTAAGCTCGGCAGCCGATTGCTGGTGAAACCGGGTGAGGCGTTTGCGGCCGACGGGGTGGTCGTCAAGGGGCAGAGCGCCAGCGATGAATCGGCGCTCACCGGCGAGGCCACCCCCGTGGAGAAGCGGACGGGCGATCAGGTTTTCAGCGGGACGATCAATCTGTGGGGCGCGATCGAGTTCGATGTCGTGCGGCTGCCTGCGGAAAGCACCCTGCAGAAAATCATCCGGCTGATTCAGACCGCGCAGAAGCTCAAGGCGCCGAGCGAGCGGTTCACGGACAAGTTCGGCACCGGCTACACCTACGCGGTGATCGGCGGCTCGTTCGCGATGTTCCTGCTGTGGTGGCTGGGCTTCGGACTGCCGGCGTTCACGAACACGCCGGAGGTGCGCTCGGCGTTTTACCGCGCGATGACGCTGATGGTCGTGGCGAGTCCGTGCGCGCTGGTGCTGTCGATTCCGTCGGCGATCCTCGCCGCGATCGCGTGGGGGGCGCGTCACGGCGTGTTGTTCCGCGGCGGCGCGGCGATCGAAAAACTCGCCGACATCACCGCGGTGGCGCTCGACAAGACGGGCACGCTGACGACCGGCGAGCTTGCGGTGGTCGGCACGGAGAGTTTCCCGCCGGGGCGCGAACGCGAAGTGCTGGAGCTGGCGTATGCGCTGGAGTCCAAATCGCAGCACCCGATTGCCCGCGCGATCGTGCGGCACGCGAAGGCCGTTGGCGCGCGCAGCCTGGAACTCGACGAGTTTCAGTCGCTCACGGGCCAGGGCTTGCGCGGCAAGCTGGGCGACGTGCAACTGTTGCTCGGCCGCCGCGAACTGCTCGAAACTGGCCCGCTCGCCGGCTGGGCGCGGCGGCTGCCGCCGGCCGCGGCCGAGTTGAGCGAGGTGTGGGTCGTGGGCAGCGATCTCGTCGGCCGCGTGCTGTTGAAGGATCAGATTCGCGCGGAATCCGCCGGCGTCCTCGCCGAGCTGAAGCGGTCCGGCATTCGCACGATCATGCTGACCGGCGATCGCACCCATGCCGCCGAGGCGGTGGCGAAGGAGATCGGCCTCGATGAGGTCCGCGCCGGCTTGTCGCCCGAAGACAAGGTGAAGGCGATCATGGATATTCGCGCGAGCGGTCGCCGCGTCGCGATGGTGGGCGACGGCGTGAACGATGCGCCCAGTCTCGCGGCGGCCGATGTAAGCGTGGCGATGGGCGCTCGCGGCAGTGACGCTGCGCTGGAGCAGGCCGAGGTGATCCTGATGCATGACCGCATCGAGAACTTTCTCGCGGCGCAGCGGCTGAGCCGGCGGGCGCGCGCGGTCATTCGTCAGAATCTCACGATCTCGCTCGGCGTGGTGATCGTGATGGTGATCACCACGGCGGCGGGCGCGGTGCCGCTGGCGATCGGCGTCGCGGCGCACGAGGGTAGTACGCTGGTGGTCTGCCTGAATTCGCTCCGGCTGCTGTTCGGGCGGAATCGGTGAGCGGAATAGAAAGGTTGTAGCCGGGGTCGGTGACCCCGGCTGGCGCGATCGCATACCTCCACACGCGGCCGGGCTCAGCGAGCCCGGCTACCGCCTTGCTGAAATCAGGAGGCTGCGCCGGGGGACCCGTTACCTTCGCACCCGACGCGGTCCTTTCGCGGACTTCACGGCCGAAAATCGCCGCACGGCGATTCGTCGCTTGGTTCGCGGCGCCGCGGGCGTATCCGGCGAGAAGTCCACGATCCGGGCGTGGATGTAGTTGCTCACGAAATCCGGATGCTGCGGCTTGTACCGACTCACGAGTTTGTCGAGCCGGGCGCGCAGGATCCGGTTGGCCGCCCGCAGGCGTTCCTCCGCGGTCGAGGCCGTGAGCGTGCGCCGGAACGCCGGCAGCGGCGTGCGCACCTTGGTCATCGAGAAGTTGCTGGTGAGCGTTGCCAGCTGCGCCACGTCGGCGGCGACGACCAGGTAGTTGGCCAGCGCGTCGAGGTGCGCCGAGGCGAGCTCGCACACGTGTTTGGCCGTGTGTTCCAGCTCCTCGTCGGTGAGCCGGTAGAGCGAGGCGCGCGAGAAATCGCTCGCGGCCGCGAGCCCCAGATCACCGGTTTCCTCCGACAACGCGAAGAGCTGGTCGGCAATCGCCGACGTCAGATCTTCGAGCATCTCGCGCGTGTGCACGCGCGAGGGGCGACTCGAACCGCTGCGGGAGGAGTTGTCGTTCGCCGCATCGATCGCGGCGACCGCCTTCTTAAGGTCCGACACTGCTTTCACGAATGCCGGATTGGATTCCCAGATCGCCTCGTGTTCTGCGAGGTAGGCGAGGGTCGCATGAACCATCGCGAGTCGTTTATGACATACGCGTCGCATGACTCCGGAGTGTATGGACGAAAGCCGCGGTGGCAATGCCCGAAACGGCGGTTCGCAAGTGGCATGGGCGTCCCGCCCGTGATGAAAGGTGGTGGCGGGCGCGGAGGAGCGAAACGCTTGCACGGCCGCTCCACGGGCGTCCCGCCCGTGCCACTTTCAGGCGAGAATGAGCACCTGATCGCCGGCGCGGACCTCCTCGAACAGCTCGATCACGTCCATATTGCGCATCTCGATACAGCCGGCGCTCATCGGTTCCCCGATGCGGTCCTCATGGTTCGTGCCATGCACGTAGATGTAGCGGTCGTAGCTGTCGACCTCGCCGCCGCGATTCACGCCGGGCTCGAGTCCGCGCAGCCACAGGATGCGACTCGTGATGAGCTGACCGGCCGCTTCGGACTCGGCGAATTCGGAAAAGTGGCGGCCGGTCGGGATCCGGGACTTGAACACCATGCCGGGCGGCTGGCCGGCGCCGATGCGTTCGGCGATCTCGTGCAGCCCGGTCGGCGTACCGAGCGAACCTTTGATGTTCGAGGAGGGACGGCGGGAGGTCGAGACGGCGTAACTTCTTACCATCACACCGGCTCGGTAGAATTGAAGGGTACCTGTGCCGATCCGCACCACCAGCAACCGGTCTGCAGGCTTGATGCCGAGGGAATGACAGGCTTTGTTGGCCAGCTCGAAACCGGATTTTATGCAAAACACACCATCCTTCACGGTCGCCATCGTCGGTGCCACGGGTGCCGTCGGTCAAGAGCTGCTTCAGCTCCTGCACCAGCGCAAGTTCCCGATGGCCACGCTGCGGCTCTTTGCCTCCGCGCGGTCGGCGGGCAAGGTCGTCGAGTGTGCGGGGACGCGCTACACGGTGGAGGAGGCGAAACCCGGCGTGTTTGGCGACGTCGACGTGGCGTTCTTTGCGGCCGGCGGCTCGGTGACGCGCGCGCTGGCGCCCGACGCGGTGAAGGCGGGCTGTCTGGTGATCGACAAGAGCTCCGCGTTGCGCATGCAGCCGGACGTGCCGCTCGTGATTCCGGAGATCAATCCGGAGCAGTTGCGTACGCACCGGGGCATCATCGCGAATCCGAACTGCTCGACCGCGGTGACGCTCATGGGCCTGTGGCCCCTGCACCAGGCTTTCGGGCTGAAGCGTTATTTCGCAGCCACCTACCAATCGGTGTCCGGCACGGGCGCCGAGGCGGTGCGCGAACTCGACGCGCAGGTGCATGCGCTCGTCAACGCCCAGCCCGTGGTGAAGAAGGTTTATCCCTATCAGATCGCGTTCAACTGCATCCCGCAGGTCGACACGTTTGGCAGCGACGGCTACACCGGCGAGGAGAACAAGATGATGCTCGAGAGCCGGAAGATTATGGGGCTCCCGAATCTCAAGGTATCCACGACCTGCGTGCGCGTGCCGGTCGTGCGGGCGCATTCGATCGCGGTGAACGCCGAATTCGAGCGCCCCGTCAGCGTCGAGGCGGCGCGCAAGGCGATCGCGGAATTCCCGGGCGCGGAGCTCGTCGACGACCAGGCCGGCCGGAAGTATCCGACGCCGCTGGATTTCTCCCGGCAGGTGAAGTGCGGCGTGGGCCGCATCCGCATCGACACGGCGTTCGACAACGGGTTGGCCTTCTGGGTCAGCGGCGACAATCTCTGGAAAGGTGCCGCGCTGAACGCGCTGCAGAACGCCGAGCTCATGGCGCGCGAAGGCCTGCTCAAGCCGAAGAAGAAGGCCGCCGCGTAACAAACATGCACCGTAGGGCCGGCGCTCGCCTGCGGTGAGCCAGCCGAATCCGCCGCCGGCCGCGAGGCCTTCATCGCTCCGGCAGTTATTCCCGGCTGCCGGCGAGCGGCAGCCCTACACGAGGGCCAGCCTACAGCACGAGCAACGGGCCGGCGGGCGGGATGTCTGCTGCGACCGAAGGGAGTTTTTTCGCCTTTCATCGCCGAATAATTCCTTGTCACGGCCCCGAGCCGCTCGCTTTGATCGCCGACCGGCTCGGACGCTTAGCTCAGTTGGTTAGAGCACCTCGTTTACACCGAGGGGGTCGGGGGTTCGAGTCCCTCAGCGTCCACCAGCCTTCGCTCGACCGCCAGCGGTCGAGACGACGGATGGCAGGCCAGCCCGGAGCAGAGAGACTTGTTGGCAAATCTCAGGCGCGAAGGAGGGCCTCGGTTGGCCGCCGTCCTGACGCAGAATCCACACGTTCGGCTCGCCAGCCGTTTTCTTCTCCCTCAAATCTATTCCTCCATGCGACACACGATCTCCGTCCTCGTTGAGAACAAGTTTGGCGTGCTGGCCCGCGTGTCGGGCATGTTCTCCGGCCGCGGCTTCAACATCGATTCGCTCAACGTCGCGCCGACGAACGATCCGTCGCTCTCGCGGATCACGGCCGCCTTGAAGGGCGACGAGGGGCAGCTCGACCTGTGCATCAAGCAGCTGCGCAAGCTGATCAACGTCGTCGAGGTGACCGATTTCAAGGAAGGCCAGGCGGTGGGCCGCGAGTTGGTCCTCGTCAAGGTGAAGGCGACGTCGAAGACGCGGTCCGAGATTGTGCAGATTGCCGACATCTTCCGCGCCAAGATCGTGAACCTCACGGCCGACAACGTGATCATCGAGCTCACCGGCATGGACGACAAGATCTCGGCGCTGCTCGAGCTGCTGGAGCCGTTTGGCATCCTCGAGCTCGCCCGCACCGGCCGGCTGGCGCTCAAGCGCTGAAGCGAAGGGGGCGGTCGGGTCTGCTTCGACGGGGCCGGCAACGGAGGAGTTCTGTCCAGCCGCGACTCACTTTTCTGACCTGGGCGGGACGCCCATGCCACGTGGCCCGGTCGTCCCGCCCGTGGGTCTGCGGAAAATGCGGGGGCCCGACCGACGGCTGCGATTCGCTCTGGACTCTGGCGTCCGAGTCCTTAGCTGTCGGCGCTTCATTTCGCGCACCACGTCCAACTTTCAACCTTAGTTATCCCACACGCCCCCTGTTTCCCATGCCCGCAAAAGTCTACACCGACAACGACGCCGATCTCGGCGTGTTCAAGAACAAGACCCTGGCCGTGCTCGGCTACGGTTCGCAAGGCCACGCCCACGCGCTGAACCTGAAGGACAGCGGCTGCAAGGTCATCATCGGCCTGTATCCCGGCTCGAAGTCGCGGTCGGTCGCGGAGCAGCATGGCTTCGAAGTCGTGGACACGGCCGAAGCGGTGCGCCGTGCGGACGTCATCATGGTCGGCGTGCCGGACATGCGGCAGGCCGACATCTACGAGCAGGACATCGCGCCGAATCTCACGAAGGGCAAAACGCTGCTGTTCTCGCACGGGCTCGCGGTCCATTTCGGGCTGATCAAGCTGCCGGCGGACGTTGACTGCATCATGGTCGCGCCGAAGGGCCCGGGCCATATGGTGCGCCGGCTTTACGTCGAGGGGAAGGGCATGCCGGCACTGATCGCGGTCGCGCAGGACAAGTCGCGCACGGCGAAGAAGCAGGCGCTGGCGTGGGCGAAGGGCATCGGCTCGACGCGCGCGGGCGTGCTGCAGACGACGTTCAAGGAAGAGACCGAAACCGATCTGTTCGGCGAGCAGGCGGTGCTGTGCGGCGGCGCGAGTGCGCTGGTCCGTGCGGGTTTTGAGACGCTCGTCGAAGCCGGCTACCAGCCGGAGATGGCCTATTTTGAGTGCCTGCACGAGCTGAAGCTGATCTGCGACCTGATGTATGAGTCGGGCATCGCGGGCATGCGTTTCTCGATTTCGGAGACCGCCAAGTATGGCGACATCACCCGCGGCCCGCGCGTGGTGAACAAGCAGAGCAAGGCCGAGATGAAGAAGATCCTGAAGGAGATTCAAACCGGCCAGTTCACCAAGGAATGGGTGAAGGAATACAAGGGCGGGCTGAAGAACTACAAGAAGCTGCTCGCCGAAGGTGAAAAACACCCGATCGAGAAAACCGGTCAGCGGCTGCGCGCGATGATGCCTTGGATGACCAAGAAGAACATCAAGGGCGCGCAGGCGGCGTACTGAGCGCGGCGCGCAGTTTAGGCGAAAAGTTTAAGGTGTAAGTAGGGGCGCAGCTTGCTGCGCCCTCGACCTGTCGATACTCGACCGCATCGGGCAGGGCGTCGCAAGCGACTCCCCTACACCTCTGGACTCTCAGCTCTTGGCTCTGGGCTTTGCCTATCCCGCCAGCGTGCCGCCCTTGCTGGCGTTGTTCACCAGCTTCCGGTAACGCGCGAGCCAGCCATTGAGCGGACGCTCGGTCTGCTTCCACGCCTGTCGCCGTTTCGCGAGCTCGGCCGGGTCGACGAGGATATCCATTTTCCGATTCGGAAAATCGATTCGCAGCCGGTCGCCGTCGCGGAGCAATCCGATCGGGCCGCCCTCGGCCGCCTCGGGCGAGACGTGACCGATGCACGCACCGGCGGTGCCGCCGCTGAACCGGCCGTCGGTCACGAGCGCGACCTTGTCGCCGAGCCCCATCCCGACGATGTAGCTCGTCGGAGAGAGCATCTCCTGCATGCCCGGACCACCGCGCGGTCCTTCGTTGCGGATGATGACGACGTCGCCGGCCTTCGCCTTGCCCGCGAGAATGCCGGCGCACGCGTCGTCCTGGCTTTCGAAGATCACCACCGGTCCCTCGAAGACGAAGCCGGGGCCGCAGTTGGCCTTGAACGCGTCGCTGATCCCGGCGGTTTTCACCACGGAACCTTCGGGCGCAAGATTGCCGTAGAGAATCGAGAGCCCGCCATCCGCGGTGTAGGCCTTGTCCGGCGTGCGGATGCAGTGCTGCGGGTCGAACCGAAACGCGGGATCGTGCGGCATGAGGCCCGCCGGTTTCACCAGCGCGAGCGACTTCGGATCGGTTTCGTAGGCCGCGCGGGCAATCGTGCCGACGGCGTGCAGCCGGTTGATCCGCACGAGCGAGATCACCTTTTTCGAGCCGCTCTTTTCATACTGCCAGTGGATCACCACCGGCGTGCCGCGCAGCTCGCCGAGCTCGGCGCGGACGAGTCCGCGCGCCTGCTTGAACTTGGGTTGGAGGCCGGCGGCGATCTCGGCGGCGCCGTGCCAGGCCTTGTCGCCGAAAATGAGTTCGCCCTTCGCGCCGAACAGCGCGCCGCAGGCCGCGGCGTCATTCGCATTCACGCCCGCGGCGAACCGCCAGAGCGCGATCGCGCGCGCGTCGGCGGGATGGAAGAGCAGCGGCTTCGGCACGAGATTGCCCGTGGCCGTGCGCGCCGTCGGGCCAAGTTTGTCGTTCGGATCGAGCACGAGCGCCGACGCCCCCGAGGTGCGGACGATCTTCGCCTCGTCAGTGCAGGTCGGTGAGCGCAGATCCCACGCGTCGATGTTTTCGCCCAGGGTCTTGCCGGTGACCGTGACACAGCTGGTCTTGAGCACGCCAAGCCGTTTCAGTTCGCCGAGGATCGTGTGAATGCCGCCAGCGCGGTGCACGTCCTGGATGTGGTAGTCGGAGGACGGCGACACCTTGCAGAGGCACGGCACGCGGCGGGAGATGCCGTCGATGCGGGCGATGTCGTAGTCGATGCCCGCTTCGCGCGCGACCGCCAGGGTATGGAGGACGGTGTTGGTCGAGCCGCCCATGGCGACGTCGAGCGTGATCGCGTTGTCGAACGCCTCGAGCGTGGCGATGTCGCGCGGCTTCAGATCGCGTTTCACCAGCTCAACAATCTGTTCGGCCGCGCGGCGATAGAGCTGCTCGCGCTCCTTGGAGACGGCGAGGATTGTCCCGTTGCCCGGCAGCGCCATCCCGAGCGCTTCGCAGAGGCAGTTCATCGAGTTCGCGGTGAACATGCCGGAGCACGAGCCGCAGGTCGGACAGGCGCTCTGCTCGAGCTTCAGCAACTGCTCAGGTGTGAGATTGCCGGTCTGGAGTGCACCGACGCCTTTGAAGACGGAAATCAAATCGGACTTCACGGCGGCGGGCCGGAGGTGTTCGGGCAGATCGCTCGACGGATCCGTTTGCGCGATGCCCGCGGCCATCGGACCGCCCGAGACGAAGACGGTGGGGATGTTCACCCGCATCGCAGCCATGAGCATGCCGGGGACGATCTTGTCGCAGTTCGGAATGCAGACCATGCCGTCGAAGCAATGCGCGCGCAGCATTGTCTCGACGCAGTCGGCGATCAGCTCGCGCGACGGCAGCGAGTAGTTCATGCCCGAGTGGCCCATCGCGATGCCATCATCGACGCCAATGGTGTTGAAGATGAGCGGCACGCCGCCCGCCTCGCGGACGAGACGTTTCACCAGCTGCCCGATCTCGTTCAGGTGGGCGTGGCCCGGGATGCAGTCGGTGTAGCTGTTGGCGATGGCGATGAACGGCTTGTCGAAATCGGCCTCGGACTCGATCACGCCGGCGGCGCGGAGGAGGCTGCGATGAGGAGCACGCTCAAAACCCTTCTTGATGGTGTCGCTGCGCATACGGGGAATCTCCTAAGGAAAAAGATCGGGGAGGGGAAAAGAAAAACGAAGCAATCTCCGCGGAGACTGCTTCGTTGTGCGCTAAACGGTGCGAGGGAGATCAGTTGCGGCTGCGGCCGGTGACACCCTTCGTCGATTTCGAGATCACCTTCGCCGCCTGGTGCGGACGTAGCGACCGCGTGGCCTTGCCGGCGAGCCAGATCTCGGAGTTGCCGAGTTCGGCGAGCTCCTTGCGCAGCGACTCCTGGTAGTTCGGCGCGCCGCAGGCCGAGAGCACGCGCGCGGTTTCCTTGCCGGTCGCCACGCGCTGGTAGAGTTCCTTGAACACCGGCAGGACGGCCTTCTTGAACTTCGGCCGCCAGTCGAGCGCGCCGCGCTGCGCGGTGGCCGAGCAGTTCGAATACATCCAGTCCATGCCATTCTCGCCGACGAGCTTGATGAGGCTCTCGGTCAACTCCTCGACGGTCTCGTTGAATGCTTCGCTGGGCGAGTGGCCGTGCGCGCGGAGCACCTGGTATTGGGCGTCCATGATGCCAGCGAGCGCACCCATCAGCACGCCGCGTTCACCGGTGAGATCGCTGAAGACCTCCTGCTTGAACGTGGTCGGGAAAAGATAGCCCGAGCCGATCGCGATGCCGACGGCAAGACAGCGGTTGTAGGCCCGGCCCGTCGCGTCCTGCTCGACCGCGAAACTGGAGTTGATGCCGGCGCCGGAAAGGAAATTGCGCCGCACGTTCAGGCCCGAGCCCTTCGGGGCCACCATGATCACGTCGACATCCTTCGGCGGGATCACCTTGGTCTGGTCCTTGTAGACGATCGAGAACCCGTGGGAGAAATAGAGCGCTTTGCCGGGGGCGAGGCACTTCTTGATCATGGGCCAGATCGCGCGCTGCGCGGCGTCGGACACCAGCATCTGGATGATCGTCCCGCGTTGCGCGGCTTCCTCCATCTCGAAGAGCGTCTTGCCGGGCACCCAGCCGTCGGCCACGGCGCGGTCCCAGTCGCGCTGGAACTGCTTGGACTGGCCAACGATGACGTTGAAGCCGTTGTCCTTCATGTTCAGCGCCTGAGCTGGCCCTTGGACGCCGTAACCGATCACTGCAATGACTTCCTTCTTCAACGTCTGGCGAGCCTTCGCCATCGGGAACTCACTGCGCGTGATGACTTCTTCCTCCACACCGCCGAAATCAATCTTGGCCATGTTGCTTGATTGGGTTGTTGTTGCTGGGAAAACCGGGACGCGCGGCGGCGCGGTCGCAGACCGGAGGGGAGGCACTAAACCTCTCGCGGGAGGGCGGCGCGGGGTGGCGCGGGCGCTTGAAGCTTCGGAACCATCGATCCAAAAGCGAGAAAAAATATGTCATCCGCTTGACAGCCGAACAGAGCATCGCCTGCACGGATGCCCGTGAGGAGGTCGTGATGCCGTTGTGGCACGGGCGTCTCGCCCGTGAACGAAGTGCGCCGCTGACTGTGCCCGTGGTCGGACGGAGCGCCGGGCCCAAGCCGTGCCGCGGGCTTTCGCCTCGATTCTGGAGCACCGGGCTCCACTCACGGGCGAGACGCCGTGCCACGCCCGACTGGGGCGGTTCGGGAGGTCGACGCACGCGCCGCGCTTGCACCGGCGCGGCTCACGATGCTCACTGGTTGACCTTTGAAAAAACTGATCCTCGCAACCCGCAAGAGTCCGCTCGCCCTGCGCCAGACCGAGATGGTGGCGGCGCACTTGGAAGCCCGGCTGGGCGTGCAAACCGAATTGCTGAAACTGGTGACGACCGGCGACCGGCAGACGGAATGGTCGCTCGAACAGAAGGGCGGCAAGGGATTGTTCACGAGTGAGCTTGAGAACGCGTTGCGCCGTGGCGAAGCCGATCTGGCGGTGCACAGCACGAAGGATCTGCCGGGCGACATGGCCGCGGAACTTGCGGTGGCGGGCTATCTCCCGCGCGCCGATGCGCGCGATGTGCTGGTGTTGCGCGCGGGCGTGGCGGCGCCGAAGTCACTCGCCACCGGCAGTCCGCGCCGGCGGCTGCAAATCGCGAAACTTTATCCCGGAGTGACGTTCACCGAGATCCGCGGCAACGTGGACACGCGGCTCAAGAAGATCGGCGAGCTCGGCGTGGCGGACGGGACCGTGCTGGCTTCCGCCGGCTTGAACCGCCTCGGCATCGGCAACTGGCCGGGCGTGGAATTTCACGCCCTCGGGTTCAACGACATGGTGCCGGCGGTGGGGCAGGGCGCGATCGCGGTGCAATGCCGCGCGGCCGACGCGGCGCGTTTTGCGCCGGTGTTCGACGCGGCGACGAAACGCGCGGTGGACGTCGAGCGGGCATTCCAGGCCGCGCTCGGGGTGGGGTGCCAGACGGCGTTTGGCGCCCACGTGGCCGGGGACACGCTGCACTTTTTCCACGAGGCCATCGGCACGCGGAGCTTCGCGCTCGACGCCGCGGCCTTCGCCCATCCCGCCGCGACCGCGCAGCGGATCTTGCAGGAGTTGCGGCTGGTGTAGTGGCACGGGCGTCTCGCCCGTGGCGGCTGGATGCTGGCATTCGCGGGGCGCTCAACAAGCCAGCACGGGCAGGATGCCCGTGCCACCCCCTTGCCCGCACTTGCGGCTGGCGCAGGGCGCCATTGACTTCCACGTTTTTGATCATGGCAAGATCGTCTTCCTCCAACTCGTTGCACGGCCGTCGCATCATCGTCACCCGCGCGCGCGAGCAGGCTTCCGAACTTTCCGCCAAGCTCACCGCGCTCGGCGCGGAGGTGCTCGAGCTGCCGCTGATCCGCGTGTCCAAGCACATCTCGAAAGAGGCGCTGGCCGACGTGCTGCTCGAACTCGGCAGCTACGACTGGATCGTCTTCACCAGCGCCAACGGCGTTCGGTATTTCTTCGAGGAGTTCCTGCGGATTTTCGACGACATCCGCTCGCTTGGGCTGCTGCGGTTCGCGTGCGTCGGCGACGCCACGGCCAAAGGCATTCGCGAGCTGCATCTCAAGGTGGAGTGTCAGCCGAAGGTCGCCACCGGCGAAGCGCTGGCCGACGCGTTGATCGAGACCGGCAGCCTCGACAACGCGAAGGTGGTCGTGATCACGGGCAATCTGAACCGCGATGTCCTGGTCACCAAGCTCGAGGGCGCGCACGCGATCGTGGACCAGCTGCAGGTGTATCAGACCGAGCGGGTGGATCTGACGGATAACCCGGCCGCGGCCGAGTTTCGCACTCAGGGCGCGGACGCGGTCCTGTTCGCGAGTTCGTCGGCGGTGGATTCGTTTGCGGCGCAGCAGGCTGCGCTGACGCTACAGAAAGGTGCGAAGCCGCCGCTGTTCGGCAGCATCGGCCCGCTGACCAGCGAGAGCCTGACGAAAGCCGGGCTGGAGATTGGTTTTGTGGCGAAGGAGCCGAACCTCGACAGCCTGGTGCAGGCACTGGTGAAGAAGCTGGGCGCCCGCGAATCACGCCAATGAACGCTAAAAGTTTCTCTGGTTTTTTTCGCGCCAATTCGCGTGATTAGCGGGAAGCCATGAAAGTTCCGTTTCTCGATCTCAGCCTGCAGCATCGGGCCTTGCGCGAGCCGGCGCTCGCCGCGCTCGCGGCGACCTACGACGCCACGCGTTTTTGCCTCGGCAAGGACGTGGAGGAGTTCGAAAAGGCGTTCGGCGCCACGCTGGGCTATCCGCGCGTGCTCGGCATGAACAGCGGCACGTCGCCGCTGCACATCGGCTGCATGCTCGCCGGCTTCGGTCCCGGCGACGAGGTCATCGCACCGCCGTTCACGTTCATCTCGACCGTGTGGGGCGTGACCTACGTCGGCGCGAAGCCGCGGTTCGTGGACGTCGAGGAGGGCACGTTCAATCTCGATCCGGCCAAAATCGAAGCGGCGATCACGCCGCGCACCAAGGGCATCATCGTCGTGCATCTGTTCGGCCAGCCGGCGCGGATGGACGAGATCATGGCGATCGCGCGCCAGCACCGGCTGTTCGTCATCGAAGACTGCGCGCAAGCAGTGGGCGCGAACTATCGCGGCCGGCCCGTCGGATTATTTGGCGACCTGGGCACGTTCAGTTTTTATCCGACCAAAAATCTCGGCGGCTGCGGCGAAGGCGGCGCGCTGGTGGCGCAGAACGAGGAACTCTTCGTGCGCGCGCGACACATCCGCGTGCACGGATCGGACCGGCGCTACTACCACGATATCGTGGGCGGAAATTTCCGCATGGACGGCTTTCAAGGCGCGCTGCTCAACGTCAAACTGCCGCACCTCGCGCGGTGGACGGCGCGACGGCGCGAAATCGCCGGGCGCTATCTCGCCGGGATCAAGCTCGCCGACGTGCGTCTGCCGGACCAGCCCGACTACGGCCAGTCGGTTTTTCACCAGTTCACGATTCGGCATCCGCGCCGCGACGCGCTGCGCGAGCATCTGACCAGGCACGAGGTCGGCACGGATTTGATTTATCCCGTTCCGCTGCACCTGCAGAAGTGCTATGCGAATCTTGGCTTCGGGCCCGGCTCGTTCCCGGTGGCCGAAGCGGCGGCGAAGACCTGCGTGAGTCTGCCGATTTTCCCGGAACTCACCGATGCCCAGGTCGATCACGTCATCGCGAGCGTCAATGCCTTTTGAGGAACCGCGAAACCGGAGACGGCTTCTTGAAACCGCTGATGGACGTTGATTCGATTTAGCGAGCATCAGTGCTGATTAGCGGTTTCCAACTCGCCGGACAAAATGGGAAAACAGCATGGCCAAGGAGGGTGCACAAATTGACTCGAATCCATTCGCGCTGATTCGCGTGATTCGCGGGAGCCAGCCATGATCGACGGTATTCGATTCAAAGTCTGCGGGCTCACGTCGCTGGCGGACGCGATGGCCGCCGACAACTGCGGCGCGGATTTCCTGGGCTTCATTCTCTACCCGAAGTCGCCGCGATGCGTCGCGCTCGTGCAGGCCCAGGCGATCATGTCCAAGTTGCCGGACCGCCGGAAAGTCGCCGTGTGCGTCGAGCCGACGACCGACGAACTCGCGCGCATGGAACAGGGGGGATTCGACTGCTTCCAGATTCATTTTCGACCGGAGACTCAGCTTGCGGTGATTCGCGGTTGGTCGGAGCGCGTGGGCGCGGACCGACTCTGGCTCGCGCCGAAGTTGCCGCCGGGCGGCCACGTGAACGCGGACTGGCTGCCGCTGGCCGAGACGTTCCTGCTCGACGCTTTTCACCCGAATGCGTTCGGGGGCACGGGGCAGACCGGCGACTGGTCGAGCTTCGCGCGCCACCGCGAAGCACACCCGGGCAAGACGTGGGTTCTCGCCGGCGGACTGGCGCCCGAGAACATCGCCGAGGCATTGCGCACCACCGGCGCCGGTTTCGTTGATGTGAACAGCGGCGTCGAGGCGGTCCCGGGAATCAAGGACCACGCGAAGCTGAAACGGTTCGTGGTGCGGCTGCACGAAGCGCGCACCGCGTCACGCAAGTGAATCGTCGCGGCGCAGCAAGACTCCGCCCCTGCAGTCCGCCTGCGGCGCGTCAGGGGGCGCGCGTCGCTTCTTCCTCGAGCAGCTTGGTGGCCGTGATCAGCACCTCCGGCAGCAGGCCGTCGAGGATCGCGGGCGTGATGCCTTCTTCCCGCAGCGCCGACTCGTCGATCTCGGTGTGGAAGCCGTCTTCGCCGACGCCGGTGCCGATGCAGAGCGCGAGGTGCTTGGCGGCGTGGATGTGCGTGACCAGCGAGCGGTGCTCCTGGTCAGCCAGCGCGGGGCGCGGGTAAAAGCGCACGATTTCGATCAAGCTCGTCGGGAACGTCCAGCTCTGCAGCAACTCGCCGGCGACGTCGGTGTGGTCGTAACCGAATATGTGGTGCTCGGCCGCGCGCCACGCACAGCGCTGCGCGGCCTGGTGGGCACGAACCGCCTCGAAGTCATCGCCGCGCACGAACGCGAGCGCCAGCTTGCCAACGTCGTGAATCAGTCCGCCGGTGTAAGCCAGCTCCGGCTGCACGCGCCCGGTTTGTTGCGCGATCAGGTCCGCCGCCACCGCCACGGTGAGCGAATGCCGATAGAGATCACCCGGCTCCCAGCCGTAACCGCTCACGGCATGGTTGAGCCACCGGCCGGCCATCGTCGTGCTGACGAGCCGATAGAGCTCACGAAAGCCCAGCCGCACGATCGCATCGCTGAATGTGTCGCACGGCGTCGCGTTGCCGAAATACGCGGAATTGGCCAGCCGGAGCGTCGCGGTCGCGAGACCCGCATCGAGCTTGATCAAAGCTTCGATCTGCTCGGCGGCGGCGGCGGGATCGTTGAGCAGCTCGAGCAGCTTCGGCAGCAGCCACGGAGCGCAGGGAAGATGGCGCGCCTGTTCGACGAGATCGGAGAGTGGCAGAGGGCGCTGGGTCATACGATGAACTCCTGGCGGCCGGGCATCCGAAGACGCACGTCGCCGTTGTCGAGGTAGAGCGTGATGGTGCGGTTGGTTTGTCCGCCCACGTGCCAGTAGTTGACCTCCAGGTCGTAACGATGAATGAGCGCCGTCATGGCCTCGACGTTGCGACTGCCGATGTTGAAGAAATCCGTGCCGTCGCCGACGCGCGCGCCACCGAAGACCTTGAACTCGGAGTGCTTCGGGTCGCCACCAAGTTCGATCACGCTCTGGAGCAGCGCAGGCACGCCCGTATCGAGATACATCGCCGATTTCAGCTCGCGGCGCGCGCTTTGCGACGAGTCGGGCAGCATCGCGTGCAGCATGCCGCCGATCCTGTTCGCGCGATCGTAGCAGCAGACGCCGAGGCACGACCCGAGGGCGTAGGTCGTGATCGCGGCATGCGGGAGGTCGGTCGCTTTCAAATCCGCGACGCCCACCAGCAACCCGCGGCCGGCGCTATTGGGTGCCGCTTCCCGCTCGGCGGAGAACGGAGGATTGGAGGGAGCAGAGTGGTTCCGGTTAATGACCGATTCTTCGGCGCGAGTGTGCGTTTTTTGACCGGCTGCGCGAAAATTGAGGTGATACCCCGGGTCCAAATCGGGCCAGCTGGCGATGGCGACAAGGCAGCGCGGTCACGCCCGGCACGCTGCCTGGGGCACGGCCGGAGCCCGCGATGCAGCGAGCGTCGCCGCGCGCTCGTGCTCGAGCAGCGCCCGCTTGCGCTCCTCGCCGAACGCGAAGCCGGTCAACGCCCCGTTGCTGCCGATGATGCGATGGCACGGCACGATCAGGCAGATGGGATTGGCGGCGTTCGCCCCGCCGATGGCACGCGCGCCGCCGCTCAGGCCGAGGCGGGCGGCGAGCTGTGCATAGCTGCACGTCGTGCCGAACGGAATCGCGCGCAGCGCCGTCCACACGCGTTGCTGAAACGCGCTGCCGGTCGGTGCCAGCGGCAGATCGAACTCCTGCCGCGCGCCGCCGCAATACTCGCCGACCTGCTCGCGAACGGCGCCGGTGCGATGTTGGTCGCTCACCCATTCAGCATCGCGAGACATCTCGTGGCCCGCGGCGTGAACCGCGGGATTTCTCGCGAGGCTGCGGTAGGGCGACCCGTCCCGGTGAGCCGCGGACACCGCCGGCTCGGCGGGGACGCCTCGCCCCGCCAGGCTGCAGCGGCGGGAAGAGCGCAGCCGCTGTCGTAGCGCGGCGAGATCGCCGAACGCGGTCGCGACGACATTGCCCGCGTCATCGACCGCAGCGGAAAAATCGCCGAAGGGAGTCGTGAAGGTATCGTAGAAAATCGAGCTCATGTGGGCCGGGGGAGGTTGAGTTGCCACAGGTGCGCCGTGGCGAGGCTGCGGTGAGGAGAGAACACGGCCATCAGCCGCCGCGTGGCGTCGACGTCAGGCCGTTGCTCGAGGTGGAGGAGGGATTGCAGCCCGCTGGTCACGCCGGTGTCGCCGAGCGGCACGCAGTCGGCAAACCCAAGCGCGCGCATCATCACGTAGTTTACCGACCACGGGCCGAACCCGTGCAGCGCGAGCAGCGTGCGCTCCGCGCGGCTGGCGGACATCGAGGGGAGCTGCGCAAGATCCAATTCGCCCGCGGTGATTGCCCGCGCGGTGGTGATCAGGTAGCCTGCTTTCTGGCGCGAGAACTGCAGGGGCACGAGCTCGTCCGGCTCGAGCCGCGCGATCGCTGTCGGCGTCGGCGGCGCCATCAGTCCGTTGGACAGCCGCGTGCCCGCGAGCTCGGTCAGCCGGCGTTTCAACACGCAGGCGAAGCTGAAGTTGATCTGCTGGCCGATGATCGCCCAGACGAGTCCGTCGAACACGGAGGGAATGCGGCTGATGCGAAGTTCACTCCGACCGGCGACGAGCCGCGCCAAACCGAGCTTGCGCGCGAGCCGCGCGAACGAGCTCGCGTCATCCTCGAGCCCGAGCAGTCCGATCGCGATCGCATGGGCCTCGAGCGTGTTGGTAGGGACGCCGCTTGCGACGTCCGGCACACGCTCGCCTTTTGTAGGCGGGCGCGAACCCACGGGCGGGACGCCCGTGCCACCCGCAGCCGGAATGACCTCGACGCGAACGGGCGAAGGGTTGAGGCGCAGGGTGAGCAATGCCGGCCCGCCCGACAGATTCACGGCGGCGGTGTAGACGTCGCCTTCGAGCCGCTCGCTCACGCTTTGCGCATCCCGGCTGAGCGCGCGGCGCAGGTAGCCGAGCAGGTAGCCGTCGGGCAGTGTCAGCTCGAAGCTCCGGGCATGGGGTAGCTCACGATAGCGCGCCGGCGTGAGCCCGGTCAGCCGGCGGAAGTTTTCGTGGAAAACGGAGAGGGCATCGAAACCGACGCTGTACGCGATGTCGGCCAGCGGCGTTGCCCCGGCGAGCAGCTGCTGCTGGGCGGCGGCGATGCGCGCGCGTGTGAGCAACTCGGCGGGCGTGGTGTGATAGTGCAGCCGGAGCAGTTCGAACGTGCGGGTGACGCCGAACCCCAGCCGGCGCACGAGCGCACGCGCCTCCGAAAACGCCGCCGGGTTGGCCCGCATTTCGGCCACGAGCTGCTCGACGCTTTCGAGCACGGGATCCGCGCCGCGGGCAAAATCGTCGGGGTGGCATTTCTTGCACGGACGCAATCCGGCGGCGCGCGCGGCTTCACACGTCGGAAAAAAGCGCACGTTCTCCCGTTTGGGTTTGCGCGCCTTGCAGGATGGGAGGCAGTAGATGCCCGTGGTGAGCACGCCCGTGAAAAAATGGCCGTTCCACGCCGGGTCGCCGGCGAGCACGCGGGCATACATCTGGGCGGGCGAAAGGCGGAGCCGATGGGTGGGCGAAACCACGGCGGGAGATATGGGAGTTGTGGCACGCGACGCAACCATGCCGCGAGTGTAGCCCGGGCGGGCCGGCTCGTCGTCCGGCTGCGTTCGGCGCAATTTTTTGCTGCGCGCAGGGAACCCCGCGCTCCCTCCGGTTCGCCTATCGCCACCCCGGGTGCCGCCCCGATGGCAAGGTCGCCGACCGCGAGTAGGTTGCGCCGTCGCCTGGATGAACCTGCGACGAAACCCAACTCGCCATGAAAATGATTGAAACGATGCTGCGCAGCCATCCCCATGCCGATCTACAGCGCTCTGAAGCTTATGCCGACGTGCTCAACGCGCTCGCGCTCTGTGGACAGATCTGCACGTCCTGCGCGGACGCCTGTCTCGGCGAAACCGAGCACCTCGCAAACCTGCGCCGCTGCATCCGGCTCAACTTGGATTGCGCCGACGTGTGTCAGACCACCGCGCGACTGATCGTGCGGCAGACCGAAACACCCAACGAGCTGATTCACTCCCAACTTCACGCGTGCGTGCTGGCCTGCCAGCTCTGCGCCGACGAGTGCGAGACGCATGCGTCCATGCACGATCACTGTCGCGTCTGCGCGGAAACGTGCCGGCATTGCCAGGAACGCTGCAACTTTCTGCTCGGGGAAATCTCCGCGTCCGGCGTGGAAGAGGAGCGAGCCGATCTGCGACCGACCGACAGCCCGCCGCTCTCGCGGTAAACGCAGTTCGTGGGTCTGCCCTTTCCCGAGCGAGAAGTTGGCGTCCGCCGGCTTGGTAATGACCTCGCGGGCAACCCGGGGTCGTAGGGCCGCCGTTCACCGGCAGCCGCGCCCGGCGAGGAGTCTCTGCACTCACGCGCAGGACCACGTAAATCGGCGTGGCCCGCTCCGTGAGGAGCGGGACGAATCTCTCGATACGCGTTCACGCTCGTAAGCTATGCACCAAGAGCCGGCAGACGTCGTGGTCATTGGCGCCGGGGCGGCCGGGATGGCGGCGGCGGCGACGCTCGCGCGCGGCGGTGCCCAGGTTGTTGTGCTGGAGGCTCGCGACCGCCTGGGTGGGCGGATCTGGACGCACCAGCCGAAAGGCTGGTCGATGCCGATCGAACTCGGCGCGGAATTTTTGCACGGGGAAAACCAGGCGCTGGCGGCGTGGCTTCGCCGTGGACGGTTGCAGCAGATACCCGTGTCGGAACAGCACTGGCTCGCCAGCGGGAGCCAACACACGCCGATACCCGACGTGTGGGACCGAATCAACGCGGTGATGGCGCGGATCGGCCCGCGCTATCGCGGGGCGTTCGGCGCGTGGCTGGAGCGGCACGACGACCGCATCGACGATGCCGACCAGGTGCTCGCGCGCACGTTCGTCGAGGGATTTCACGGCGCGCCGCTGGATGAGATGAGTGCGCACACGCTGTATCGCGCTGCCCGCGGTCCCGCCGAGGAACAGGCGCGCATCCGCGGCGGCTACGGCCGGCTGGTGGATGTGCTGGAGCGTGCCATGAAGGACCAACGGGTCGACGTGCGACTGAACACCGTCGTGACGGAGGTCCGGTGGAAGCGCGGTGCCGTCACCGTGGTGGCGAAGGAAGCCGCCTGGCAGGCGAGGGCCGTCGTCGTGACGCTGCCCGTGGGCGTGCTGCAGGCCGCGCCGGGGACGCGAGGGGCAATTCGTTTCGTGCCGGCGTTGCCTCAGAAGGAGCGTGAGTGGCGTCGGCTCGGCTGCGGACACGCGATCCGCGTGGTGCTGCGGTTGCGCGCGGATGTCTGGCGACGGGGCGGGCTGCCGGCCGAGTTGCGCGCGCGACAGGGCCGGGCGTTCGGGTTTCTCCATTCGGATGAACCCGAGTTTCCGGTGTGGTGGTCGGAAGCGCCGCAGCCGGTGTTGGTGGGCTGGACCGGCGGACCCGCGGCTGCGCGATGGTCCGGCGCCTCGCCCCAGCGGCAGCAGCGTGCTGCGCGCCGCGTGCTCGCCCGGCTGCTCGCGTGTCCCGTCACCCGGCTCGAACGCGTGATCCTGGACTGGCGCACGCATGACTGGACGGCGGATCCGTTCAGTCGCTGCGCCTACAGTTTTTCCGCGGCAGGGGCCGAACACGTCCCGGCGCTGCTGGCGCGACCGGTGCAACGCACGGTGTTCTTCGCGGGTGAGGCGACCGCAGATCCGCTGGAGCTTGGAACGGTGCATGGCGCGCTGATGAGCGGCGAGCGCGCGGCGAGAGAGGTGCGGAAGGAAATCGAGAGCTGAGAGCAGGAAGGAAAGTTGAGGGATGAGGGATGAGAGTTGAGAGCTGAGTCGGCAGAATTGCCCACGGGGCACACGGAAATTGATCGGAGGGAAACCACTAAACACACGAAGCACACGAAAGGATTCCGACCGTGACCACGGATTGCGCGGATGGGCACGGACGGATCCGGGCTCTGGACCGTGGGCTCTCGGTTAGTGGTGCCGGTATCCGTGTTCATCCGTGTGATCCGTGGTGGATCGAAGGATTGTCCACTCGGAGTCTGCGCTCTCGGATTGCGCGTTCAGTGGGATTCACGGGCTCGGCTGTCGGGCGTTTTTGCTTTCTGCCTCGCGCTTTCTGCTTACAGCTTCACGCATGGCTACGATTTACGAAACGCTGCGCGCCGACGTCGTGAGTGCGATGAAGGCACGCAACCAGCAGGCCACCGTGGCACTGCGCACGGCGGACGCGCTGATTCAGCGCACCTCGCTCGATCAGGGAAAACCGATCGACGACGCCTTGGTGGTCGCGACGCTGCGCAAGGCCGTCAAGAATCTGGCGGACGCCAAGGAAGAGTTCGCCAAGGGCGGACGCACCGACCTCGTGGCGGCGAACGACGCCGAGATTCAGCTGCTGTCCAAATATCTCCCCGCGGGCCTCGACGCGACGAAGCTCGAGGCGATCGTCGTCGAGGCGATCACCGAGACCGGTGCGCAGTCGAAAAAAGAAATGGGGAAGGTGATTGGCGCGCTTAAGCAACGGCCCGACGCGGGGCTGATCGACTTCGCCGCCGCCAGCAAGCTGGTGCAGGGAAAGCTGAGCTGAGAGTCCAAACTCGGACCAGGCTCACCGCGGATAGCACGGATGGGCGCGGGTCTGTGTCTATATGTGTTTATTTGTGGTTCAGATCGACTGAGTGGTCTCGGATCGAACTCGGATCGTCCTCGGATCGACTCCTGTTCAAACAAGTCCGATCCGGTTTCACAGGAGGCAAACCGAGGACGGACCGAGATCTGCCCACCGATCACACGGAAGACACGGACCTAAAACCGCGAGCCGCCCGCGTTACCGAGCGAAGCGACAGCTTGCCATCACGCGAATCGCCGCGGATCTGCTCTGGACCCTGGACTCTCGGCTCGACCGGGAGAGCCCACGAAACACACCAACGACACGAAAGAGCGGGCTGACCTCGGATCGACCTCGGTTTCCTCCTGTTCAAAAATAAACCGGATTGGCTTGGACTCGGATCGAACTCGGATCGACTCCTGTTCAAACAAGTCCGATCCGGTTTCACAGGAGGCAAGCCGAGGACAGGCGGAGTTGAGAGCTGAGGGTCTAGAGCTGAGAGCCGAGCCGGCGTGATCGACCGTAGATCGTGCTCTGGACCCTGGACTCTATCCGGGGTCTACCGCCGTCCACCGTCAACTGTCCACCGACCACCGGGCACGCACCGTCCACCGTTCACCGTGCACGCACCGTCCACCGTTCACCGTTCTTGTGCCTTCTGTGCCTCTTTGCGGCTATACTCGGATCGAACTCGGATCGACTCCTGTTCAAACAAACCGGATCGGATTCACAGGAGGCAAACCGAGGACGAGCCGAGATAGGCTCGAGATATTTCAAACCGACCAACGCATAGCACAGATCGATCCCTGAGGATGCGTGTACTCGGTGGTCGGATTGAGGCGGACTCGGACAGCGGCCGAGGGCGGCCGCGCTCCCAAGGAACCGCAACCGCCCGCTGCGGCGATGGAAGCCGATCGCCGGCAGCTCTCAACCCTCATCTCTCAACCCTCAACTCTCACCTCTCAACCGGATCGAACTCGCAGCTCTGAGCTCTGGGCTCTGGACTCTGGACCCGCCGCGCCGCGTCACCGCTTCTTCCCGCGCTTCGGGTCGATGCTGAGGTAGGTTTTGTTGAGCATCTGGCTCTCGTAGAGCTCGAGCAGCCGCACGCCTTCGCGCGGCTTCACCATGTCCTTGCGCGTGGCGGCATCGATCTGGGCCTTCATCTTCCGGCACAGGTCTTCCTGCTGGTACTGCACGCCCTCGATCACGTCCGCGATCCGGCTGCCGCTGAGCGCCTCCTCGATGTAGAAGCCGTTCGGTTCGTCGTCCTCGAGGAAAACGTGCACCTCGTTCACGCGTCCGAACAGGTTGTGCAGGTCGCCCATGATATCCTGATACGCGCCGGTCAGGAAAATGCCGAGGTAGTACGGTTTGCTGTTCAGCGGATGCAGCGTGATGTAGTCCTTCACGTCCTGCAGATCGATGAACGACGAGATCTTGCCGTCCGAGTCGCAGGTGATGTCCACGAGGATCGCGTTGACCGTGGGCTTCTCGTTCAGCCGGTGGATCGGCGCGATCGGGAACAGCTGCTTCAACGCCCAGTGATCGAGCAGCGACTGGAACACGGAGAAATTGCAAACGTATTGGTCGGCGAGAAGCTTGTCCAACTCGTGCAGTTCCTCCGGCTGGTAGCCGGAGTCGCGGCCTTCCTTCGCGATCTGCTCGCAGATCTGCCAGAAGATCGACTCGGCCGCGGCGCGGTTTTCCAGATCGAGATAACCGAGGTTGAACAGTGAAAACGCCTCCTCCTTCTTCTGGATCGCGTCGTGGAACCGCTCGAGCCGGCCGAGCCGGACCTTGTTCTTCAGCATCACCTCGAGATCGCTCACCACCTTGTGCTTCACCTTCGGCTGGTGCTGCTGCCCCAGCGATTCGCGCTTGTTGATCCGTTCGAACACCTCGACGACCAGCAGCGAGTGGGGCGCCACGATCGCGCGGCCGGACTCGCTGACGATGTCGGGCACCTCGACGTCGGAGGCGGTGCAGATCTCGCGGACGTTGAACACGACGTCGCGCGCGTATTCCTCCATCGAGTAGTTCATCGAGCTCTCGAAGTTGGTGCGCGAGCCGTCGTAATCGATGCCGAGCCCGCCGCCCACGTCGAGGTAGCCCATCGGGAAACCCATCTTCGCGAGCTGGCAGTAGAACCGCGTGGCCTCGATCACCGCGTTCTTGATCGTGATGATGTTCGGCACCTGCGACCCGATGTGGAAATGGATCAGCCGCAGCGACTGCGTGAGCTTCGCCGCGCGCAGTTTTTCGATCGCGAACAGGATTTCCGCGGTGTTCAGCCCGAACTTCGCGTTGTCGCCGGTGGAGAGCGCCCACTTGCCTTCGCCGCGCGTCTGCAGTTTCGCGCGGAACCCGATCATCGGCTTCACCCCCGTCTCGGCGGCGAGCCGGATGATGTCGTCGAGCTCGGCGAGCTGCTCCACGACGATGATGATCTTCTTGCCGAGCTTGCGGCCGAGCAGCGCGAGCCGGATGTAATCGTGGTCCTTGTAGCCGTTGCAGATGATCAGCCGTTGCGAGCCTTCGTGCATCGCGAGCGCGATCATCAGCTCCGGCTTCGAACCGGCTTCGAGCCCGAAGGCGTAGTCCTTGCCGGCGGCGACGATCTCGTCGACCACCTCGCGCAGCTGGTTGACCTTGATCGGAAAAACACCGCGGTAGCTGCCCTTGTAGCCCTCCTCCTTGATGGCCTTCTGGAACATCTCGTTCAGCTGGATCACCCGGTGGCGGAGCAGGTCCTGGAACCGAATCACCATCGGCGCCTTCAAGCCCATGCCGAGCGCCTCGTTGACGACGTCGAACACGCGGATGCCGCGCTCGTCGGCGCGTGGCTGGAAATTCACGAAGCCCTCGTCATCGACGGAAATGTGGCCGGCGCCCCAGCGCTTGAACCCATAGAGTTCTTCGGATTTGGCCGCCGACCAGGCGGAGGAGGATTTGGATTTCAAAGGAGAGGAGTGTCTAGAGCGGAGAGTCTAGAGCTACGGGGGCGGGAAGTTGAGAGTTGAGGGTTGAGAGTTGAGGGAAGGGCGATGCGGGGAGGGAGGGTTGAGAGATGAGAGGAAGGTGGCTTTCGGTGCCGTGGCCCGGGGCGGCGTGTGGATCGGAACGCATGGAGTCAAACGCTTGGCGTTGGGAATGACCTGCCGGGCGGCGGAAGATCGCCCCTCGGCTCTCAACCCTCATCTCTCAACTCTCATCTCGGTTCTCTCAACTTACTGGCTTGCTTTTGCGGGAGTGGAATCAGTTAGATGCGTGTTTTCTTTTTTCAAATCTCCCAACACGCAATGACGAAAATGTTCTCGCCCCTCGAAGTGCCTGGTTTTCTCGCGCAGCAAGCCGCACCGGGCGGCAGTCCCTGGACTCAGTTCATCTTCTTCGGCCTGCTGTTCGCGGCGATGTATTTCCTGATGATCGCGCCGCAGCGCAAGAAGCAGAAGGAGCACGAGAAGATGCTGAAGGCCCTGACCAGCGGCGACGAGATCGTCACCAGCGGCGGGATCTACGGCACGATCACGAACGTGAAGGACGATCGGTTCGTCGTGCGGATCGCGGACAACACCAAGATCGAGGTGGGCAAGGCGTTCGTGACCGCGGTGGTGAAGAAGGTCGACGGCGAAGCGAAGAAATAATCGCGCGCGTGCGGGCCGCGCGTCCGCCGTGCGCTCGCCGGCGCCAGGCCTGCGGCGCACTCATTTTTTAAACCAAAACCACCCATGTTCAGACGCAATCTCTGGAAGCTGCTGCTGACCCTTGCCATGTTGGGCTGGGCCATCGCCACGCTCATCCCGCTGCAAGACCAGCCCTTCGTCGACTACGTCAAGGCTCACGTGACCGCCAAGCCGGCGGAGTTCAACGCGCTCCTGGCCGAGGCGTCGGCCATGAAGCGCGAGGGCCGCGTGCTCAGCGAGTTCGTCGCCCTCAAGCAGATCGGCAAGGACCGCCGGCTCGATCTCACGCAGTATTTCCCCGACATCCGGATCGAGTCGAACCTCACGAACGTCGAAAAACGCAACGAGATCCTGCTGGCTGAGCTGCTGCGCCGCTCGAAGAGCCGGCTGCCGCTCGGCCTCGATCTTGCCGGCGGCGTGGCGTTCACCCTCGAGGCCGTGCAACGGCCGGGCGACACCGCCGACGAGCGCGAGCGCGCTGAGAAGCTCGACAAGGCGATCGAGATCATCAGCACGCGCATCAACGCCTTTGGCGTCGCCGAGCCGCTGATCCGCAAGGTCGGCAACAACCGGATCGAGGTGCAGCTGCCGGGCGTCAACACCCGCGACAACCCCGAGATCGTCGACCAGGTGAAGGCGCCGGCGCGGCTCGATTTCCGCATCGTGCATCCGACGCTGACCCCCGCGCCGGGCGTCGAGACGCCGCCGGGCTACGAGATCATGTCGCTCGACTACGAGGGCCGCCGTGGCGAGACCGGCAGCGAGGAGCTCTTCATCAAGCGCGTGCCGGAGATGACCGGCGAAGCGATCTCAAATTCCTTCGCGCGGCCCGACATGTACGGCAAGCCGGAGGTGATCCTGCAGTTCACCAACGAGGGCAAGCAGCGCTTCGCCGAGGTCACCCGGCAGATCGCCGAGGGCGGCCGGCAGGCGGGCCGGCTGGGCCGGCTGGCGATCGTGCTCGACAACAAGCTCTACTCCGCACCGACGGTGCGCGAGGAAATCAACAGCGAATCCGCCCAGATCACCGGCTCGTTCACCGATCGCGAGGCGCTGAACCTGGCGAACGTGCTCAACAACCCGCTCGACGTCGAACTGCAGGTCAAGGAGCAGTACGAGGTCGGCCCGACGATGGCCGAGAGCGCCGTGGAAAGCGGCAAGCGCGCCACCTATATCGGCGTCGGTCTCGTGGCGGTCTTCATGATCGGCTACTACACGATCGCGGGCTTCGTCGCCGTGTTGAGCGTGACGCTGAACATCCTCGTGGTGCTCGGCGTGCTGGCCAGCCTGGGGGCGACGCTCACGATGCCCGGCATCGCCGGCATCGTGCTGACCGTCGGCATGGCGGTCGACGCACACATCCTGATCTTCGAGCGCATGCGCGAGGAATTGTCCGCCGGCAAATCGCTCGTGGCAGCCTTCCATTCCGGCCACGACCGGGCGTTCACCACCATCGTCGACGCCAACCTGACGACGCTGATCACCTCGGTGCTCATGATCGTCTTTGGCAACGGCCCTGTGAAGGGCTTCGGCGTCACGATCACGATCGGCATCTTCTCGACGCTGTTCACCGCGCTGCTCGTCAGCCAGATGCTGCTCGATTTCCTGATCTCGTCCGGCCGGATGAAGAAGATGCTCATGATGAGCTTCCTCCAGCCGCCGGCCATCGACTTCGTCAAATACGGCAAACGCGCCTTCATCGCCTCCTGGATCGTGGTCGCCATCGGCCTGTCGGCCATCGCCTTCCGCGGCAGCAGCATCTACGGCATCGATTTCGCCGGTGGCGACGTGATCAACCTGGCGTTCAAGCAGGAGGTGAACATCGAGCAGGTGCAACGCACGCTCGACAACGCGAAGCTCGGCGAGACGCTGCCGTTCTACCAAAGCGAGATCGGCGGCGGCCAGCGGTTGCTCAACCTGCAGACCGAGGCGGGCAAGGGCCAGGCAGCCGTCGCGACGTTGAAATCCGCTTATCCGAACGCTGGATTCGAGGTGGCCGGCAGCACGATCGTCGGTCCGTCGATGGGCCGCGAGATTCAGTTGAACGCGCTGCTCTCGATCGGACTTTCGATCCTGGGCATCATGCTCTACGTCGCGTTCCGGTTCGAGATCGGCTACGGCATCGGCGCCGTCGTCTCGACGATTCACGACGTGCTGCTGACAATCGGCATCTTCGTGCTGAGCGGCCGGCAGTTCTCGGCGCCCATGGTCGGCGCCATCCTGCTGATCGTCGGCTACTCGATCAACGACACCATCGTCGTGTTCGACCGCATTCGCGAGGAGTTGAAGAACAACCCGAACACGAATCTGCGCGACGTCATCAATCTCGCGACCTCCCGCGTCTTCGCGCGGTCGATCCTGACCAGCTTGACGACCTTCCTCGCCGCCCTGGCGCTGTATTTGTTCGGCGGTGGCGTGGTCAACGACCTCTCCTTCACCTTCCTCGTCGGCATTGTCACGGGCACGTTCTCGTCGCTGTTCATCGCCACGCCCATCTTCTACTGGTGGCACAAGGGCGATCGGAAGCACGTCGAAGCGCACCACGACATCGCGCCGAAATACGAGTGGACCGGCTCGAGCAAGGCTTCGCACTGAGGTGGTAGGGCGCGTTATCCTTAACGCGCCGCGACCGTCCGGCTGTCGAGGCAGCTGGACGGCGGATTAGGGATAATCCGCCCTACCTTGGCTCGACGCCATGCGCTGGACTCACACACCGGTTCCGACGGAGGAAATCGAGGCGCTCAGCAAGGGCGCAGGGGTCAGCCGCGTGCTGGCCGAGCTCCTCCTGCGCGCCGGTCTGCGCGACGCGGGCGGCTGCGCCACCTTCCTGGCGCCGGCGCTGGCCGCGCTGCAGGATCCGTTTCTGTTGCGCAACGTCGATGCCGCGGCCACGCGGCTGCGGCAGGCGATCGCGAACCAGGAGAGCGTGGTCGTGCTGGGCGACTACGACGTGGACGGCGTCAGCAGCACCGCGCTGCTGGTGAGCGTGCTGCGGCGGTTCGGGCTGCTGCCGCGGTTCGTCGTGCCGCGGCGCTCGGAAGACGGTTACGGGCTTTCGCGCAGCGCGATCGATCGCGCGCTGGAGGGCGGCCGGCCGCACCTGTTCGTCGTGCTGGACTGCGGGACGAATTCGCACGACGAGGTGGCGTATCTGCGCGAACAGGGCATCGACGTGATCGTGCTCGATCACCACCGTTCGAAGGAGCGCGCGCTCGACGGGATGTTGATCAATCCGCACGTGCACCGCGACGACACGGGCGCGGACGGCCCCTGGCGGCATCTCTGCACGGTGGGCCTGGTGTTCAAGCTCGCGCACGGCTTGTTGAAGCAGCTGCGCGCGGAGAATCATCCGGTGGCTTTTCGGATCAAGCTGCGCGATCACCTCGATCTCGTCGCGCTCGGGACCGTCGCCGATCTGGTGCCGCTGCTCGGGGAGAACCGGATTCTCGCGCGTCACGGGCTGACGATCCTGCAGGAGTCGCGGCGGCCGGGGCTGCGCGCGCTGATGGAGGTCGCCGGCGTGAAACCCGAGAACGGCATCAACCCCGTAGATATTTCGTTCCGGCTTGGCCCGCGGATCAACGCGTCCGGCCGGCTGGCCGACGCCGCGCTCTCGGTGGAGCTGTTGTTGAGCGAGGATCTGGCGTTCTGCCAGCAGACCGCGCAGCAGCTCGACGCGTTCAATCGCGAGCGGCAGGAGATCGAGCGAAAGATCACCGAGGAGGCCGAGCAGCTGATCGAGACGCACTATGCGGATTCGCCCGGCATCGTGCTGTTCAGCGAGGACTGGCATCCCGGCGTGGTGGGAATCGTGGCCGGCCGCGTGACGCGCAAATACAACCGGCCCTGCGTGGTGCTGGGCAACGAGGGCGAGTTCGCGAAAGGCTCGGGCCGGAGCATCGACGGGTTGAATCTCGTCGAGGTGCTGGGCACGTGCTGCGACCACCTCGTGAGCTGGGGCGGGCATCCGATGGCGGTCGGAATCGCGCTGCGCAAGGAGCACCTGCCGGTGTTTCGCGAGCAGTTCGCCGCGGCGGTGCGGACGCAGGCGGGCGACGCGATCGCCGAAGCGCGGCTCGAGCTCGCGGCGTGGCTGACGCCCGAGCAGATCACGCCGCGGCTGATGGACGAGCTGGAACAGCTGCATCCGTTTGGGCAGGGCAACGCGGAGCCGCGGTTTGGCGTGCGTGGCGTGGTGCTGCGGACCGCGCCGGAGATCTTCAAAACCTTTCATTTCCGGTTCAACTTCGAGGATCAGCGCGGCCGGCGGCTGCATGGCGTGGCGTGGAAGATGGCGTCGCGGCTGCTGCCGGTCGGCGTGCCGGTGGACCTCGCGGTGGAGTTGAAATGGAATCACTTCAACGACCGAAAATTTCTGCAGCTCTGCCTCGTGGACTGGCGACCCTCGGCGGGCTGATCAGTGAACGGCAGGCGGCGCATCCGTGTGGCCGGTGTGTTCCGTGGGCGATCGTTGGAGGGGTGTCCGATCAGCTCCTGTTGAAACAAAGCTGCCCACGGAGCACGCGGAGGGCACGGAAATCGAACGGAGGGAAACCACCAAACACGCAGGGATCCCGAGTGTTGACCACGGATTACGCGGATCGGATCTGTGTGCATCCGTGTCCATCTGTGGTCGAAGATTGGGGCGCTTGGAGCTCGGATCGGACTACGCTCGGCTCTTCTGCCTGCTCTCAGCTCTCAGCTCTCGCCTCGATCCCGATCGTTCTGCTTTTGCGCCTTCTGCGCTCTTTTGCGGCCAAACTCGGATCTGCACACTGAGCTCTCGGCTCTCGATCCCGATCGTTCTGCTTTTGTGCATTCTGTGCCTTTTGTGGCCAAACTCGGACCGACCGCCGTTTCCTCCTGTTCCAATGGCTCCGCGCGGATGCTCGGATCAGGGCCACAAAAAAGCGGCCGGACTTGCGTCCGGCCGCCCAAACTGGCGCACCCGTAGGGAGTCGAACCCCAAACCTTCTGATCCGTAGTCAGATGCTCTATCCAATTGAGCTA
Organism: Opitutus terrae PB90-1; assembly: GCF_000019965.1. Lineage (GTDB taxonomy): Bacteria > Verrucomicrobiota > Verrucomicrobiia > Opitutales > Opitutaceae > Opitutus > Opitutus terrae. The sequence goes on along the minus strand of NC_010571.1, from coordinate 4,502,889 downwards.
CGGGTGCGTAAAAGAGCGCGAGAACAAGCAAGTTTCCGCCGCAGAGTGCAAGCGAGAATTTACGGCCGCACCCTACACGCTGCCGAGCCGCCAACCGCGGCGATAACGGCGGCGGACGAACGCGTTGGCCGCGCGTTCATTCTCGAACCGGAGCCTCGCGGAATTCCAGCGGAGCGTCGTCTGCGGAAAACGCACCGCGACGCTGCCCAGCAGCACGGTTTCGGTGAGCGGACCGGAGTAGGCGAACGGCGCGAGCGGCCGCGCGGCGCCGCCGACGCATGCCTCGGCCCAATCGGACCAGTGGTGCGAACCGGTGACCTGCGGCAGCAGGTAGTCCTTGAATTGCTCGACGGGACAAAGCCGCGGCATCTCCGGATGCGGCAGGTGCAGCACGCCCTTCGTGCCGATCAGGATCGAGCCTTCGTCGCGCGGATCAGCCGGTCGCGCGGGCGTCGCCGTGGAGGCGCGCGCCGGTGGATTCGCTGGCGCCACCAGCGCACGGATCTCGGCGGGCGGACGCTGGTCGCCATCGTACCACGTGATCGGAATCGTCGCGGCTTCCGTGTAGCGCGTGCCGGGAAAAACGTAACGGATGACGGCGTCGGTCGACCAGTTCCAGGCGTCGGGCGCGGGGCCTTCGGAACGCACGCTCAGCGGCGCGGTGAGCGCGAGTCCTTCAAACACCGGATCGAAAATATGGCAGCCCATGTCGCCGAATGTGCCGGTGCCGAAATCGAGCCGCTTCCGCCAGTTGCCCGGATGATAGTAGTCGCGCCCCACGAACGGCCGCTCGGCGCAGCCGCCGAGCCAAAGATCCCAATCGAATCCCTCCGGCACCGGATCGCCCACGGGTGGCGGCGGACCCTGGTCGCCCCATTTCTTGTTGCTCCACGTGTGGACCTCGCGGATCAGCCCGATCGCGCCGCTCTGAATCAGCGCGACGGCCGTGCGGTAGGATTTCTCGGAATGAATCTGGATGCCCATCTGCGTGACGAGCCGCGGATGGCGTCGCGCGTAGTCGGTCAGCGCGCGCGTCTCGTGCAGGTCGTGCGCGAGCGGTTTCTGGCCATACACGTGCTTGCCGCGCTCCATCGCCGCGAGCGCCATCACGGCGTGCTGGTGATCGGGCGTGGAGACGTTGACCGAGTCGAGGTCGCGTTCCTGGTCCAGCAGTTCGCGCCAGTCCTGGTAAACCTTCACGTCCGGAAATGCGGCGAGGACATCGCCGAGCCGGTTGCGATCCACCTCGGCGACGGCGACGAGCTGCACGAACGGATTGCTGCAGATCGCCTGGAGATCGGCCCACGCCATGTTGGAGGCGCCGAAGCTGGCGTGCCGCAGCACGCGGCTCGGCGGCGCCGAGAAGAGATGGCGGACGATCAGCGGCGCGGTGAGCGCGCCAGCGCCGAGTGCTTTGGCGAACTGGCGGCGCGTGAGAGTCGGAGCGGGCATGGTGAGGGTGCCAGTGGACGGTTGGCGGTCGACGGTGGACAGTGTGCCCGCGGATTGCACGGATTGGAACTCGGATCGACCTCGGATCGACTCCTGTTCAAACAGTTCAGTTGAGAGTTGAGGGTTGAGCGTTGAGAAAGGTCGGGCACCGGACACTGAGCTCTTAGCTCCGGACGCTGTCCTCTGGCCGTCCACCGTCTACCGTCCACCGTTCTGTGCCTTCTGTGCTTTCTTGCGGCCAAACTCGGATCGACCTCGGATTCCTCCTGTTCAAAACTGAATTGTTTTCACAGGAGACGAACCGAGGACGAACCGAGGAACAGACCAGTCCCTGAGGGATTGGGCTGCTTCTGGATCCCTTTTGTGTCGTTCGTGTGTTTGGTGGTTTCCATCGGTTCGAGGTCCGTGTGCTCCGTGGGCAGCCTTGGATTGTTCTCGGATCGCCCTCGGATCGGCTCCTGTTCAAAACAAAACGGCTTGGATTTCACAGAAGGCAACCAAGGACGAACCGAGGCCCGAGCCATCGAACCGACCACGGATGGTCACGGATAACCACGGACTGATCCGCGTGAATCGGTGTAATCCGCGGTTGCGGATCGGAAAGCTGGATCTCGACTGCCACCCCCGCCGAGCCTTACGCCTGAAGCTTTACGCCTTACGCTGACAGCACCGATCGCGCGTCATAAACGCGCGGGTGTTCATTTTGGATTGAACATCGGTAGTTTTACCTACATGCCATCGGGAGATCCCTGATGTCGCGCCTGCCTCCAGCTCCGGCCAGTGACGACCCGTACCTTGCTGCGCCCGGCGCGGAAGTGACGGCGGAATTCCAGCAGGCCTGCGTGGAGTTCTTCGGTGACGTCGTGCATGCACTCGGCGTGCCGCGGTCGGTGGGACAGATTTACGGGCTGCTCTACGCCTCGCCGCAGCCGCTGAGCTTTACCGATATTGCCGAAAAGCTGGACATCAGCCGCGGCTCGACCAGCCAGGGCTTGCAGGCGCTGAAGGAGCTGGGAGCGGTGGTTCCAGTGGGGGATGGGAGCAGAGAGCAGGGAGCAGGGAGCAGGAATGGTAACCCCGCCGCTGGCGGGGGGCAGCGGCAGCTTTTCCAACCGCAGCTCGAGTTGCGGCAGCTCGTCGGTGGGTTGCTACGCGAGAAGGTGACTCCGCTGGTGAACGAAGGCCCGGGCCGGTTGAAGCGGCTGCGGGAGCTGGCTGAGAGTTCACCGACGCCGGCGGGAAAGAAATTTGCGGAGAAACGGTTGGCGAAGCTCGACACCTGGCGACGCCAGATGCGGCTGCTGCTGCCCCTGCTGAAAACGATTTTGGGTCCGGTCCGGCGCGCCTAGCCAAGGTGCGCCGACGTAGCCCGTCCAGCGATGCTGATACACGGCGAGCCTGTCGCCTCGGTTGCTTCTCCCAGAAGTGACGGGGCGAAGCCGTGCCGCGAAGCGGCACGGAGTTATTGGATGAAGGTTGTTGGTTATTAGGATGCGATCATCCGCAACGGCATCAGCCACCAATAACCAATAATCAGTCCCCATCCACCATGCCTGCGCCCATTCACTCTTTTGAAGATCTGGAGTGCTGGAAGGCTGGTCGCGAGGTTCGGCTGTTTGTGGCAAAGCAGGTCGTTCCCTTATTGCCAATTTCGGAGAAGCACCGCTTGAGCGACCAGATCATCCGAGCGGCGCGGTCGATCACCGCTAACATCGCGGAAGGCTACGGCCGGTTTCATCATCTCGAGAACGCAAAGTTCTGCAGTATTGCGCGAGGTTCAGCGTGTGAGGGGCTCGATCATCTGATCACGGGGGCCGACGGTCCCCCGACTTGTTTGATTCGCGCCACCCATATACAGGGCGGCCGGGAACAAATGCCCGGCCCAAGTGAGCTCCTCGCGGAGTACGCTACAGTAACTCAAAGATCGAGATGATAAAAAGCGTCACGGCGCCGCAGACCTCTACTGCAGCGTGTCCGACCAGACAACGCGGGACTAACGCGTCTACGCAGGTCCGGAATTTCACAGCATTGATGATCGTACAAGCTGCGAATCTAGTGGCACCGCTATGCATCTACCCGTACGCGCTGCGAGCACTTGGTGCGGACGTGTATGGAAAGTATGCGAACGTCAACGCGCTAGCACTGATCGTATCGCTAGTCGCCGATTTTGGGACCACTACGACTGGCCCACGAGAGGTAGCAACTGCGAGGGACGATCCATCCGAGCTGCGAGCGACGACGTCTGCGCTTGTGAAGCTCAGACTGTTCCTTGCGATACTTGCTGCCATCGCAGTAAACATCTACTACTTATACTCAGAGGATTTGGTTCTCCGCACGTTAGGCCAATGGTCAAGTCTGCTCGTCTTGTCTTGCGCGGTGTTTCCATTGTGGTACTACCAAGGGCGGGAGCAATTGATGTCGATAGCGCTCAGTTATGGGATAGCGCGGATTGCGTCGATTGGTGCTATATACCTTTGCGTGTCGGACGCATCGGATTATGGGGAATTCTATGCAATATCTTTAGCACCTCAGCTACTGGTAGGTGTGGTCTTTTTTGTGATATTGATCCGGCACTCGTCGCTAACACTACAGAGCGTCACATCTGTAAGGCTCAGTAGCAGCCTAAAACTCAATTGGCGCGTAGCGCTAGCCGCAAGTGCAACTGCGATAAAGGACCGCGGCCCGGTTGCGCTTACAGCGAGCGTTTTGAGCTTTGGCGACATCGCAAAGCTCGATTTCGGAAGCAAAATCGTGGAGCTGGTAGCCAGCGTCAGCTATAACATAACCAGAGCAGTATATCCATCGTTCTGTGCCCGGCCCGACACTCGTCGACTAGCCGTGTTTGTTTATAGCGGTGTCGCTACTGGGTGTATAGTCTCCGCGTGCCTGGCAATCGGTTCGGAAACGATCGCCTCGCTTGTCGGAGGGGTTGCGCTCGCGGGCGCTGGGCCGCTGCTTGGGGTCATGGGTTGGGCGCTTCCTGGCCTCATAGCATCATCGTTTATTGGCCATCTCGGCCTTTTGGCACATCGCCAGGATGGTTGGTACTTTACGAGCGTTTTGCTCTCGTCATTAGCAATAGTGGCGCTACTAGCCGGCGCAGTCTTAGCGTTTCCCGGAAATGCAACCAAGATCGCGTGGACGGTGGTGCTGGGGTCCGTCGGCGAGGCGGTGCTTAGGTTTGCGATCGCGCGACGGTCTAGAGCGCTCTAGACATGGACAAGCTTCTTAGCATTGTAATTGCTGCGTACAACGTCGAACCGTGGGTCGATGATTGCCTGTTATCGATCGAAAGCCAGCGGGACGATAGGCTGGATGTGGTCATCGTCGATGATGGATCGACTGATGGAACCTCAGACGTGATTCGAGCGCACAAGAAACGCTGGGCGCTGCAGTGCGTAACTAAGAAAAACGGGGGCCTCAGTTCAGCTCGGAACGCTGGCGCAAGCGCAGCGGGTGGGCGATATCTTTGGTTCATAGACGCGGACGATATGATCCTCCCAGGTGCTGTTGCGTGTATGATTGCGCAGTGCGAACAGCAGCGTTTTGATGCAATCGTCTTCGGCACCGAAGAAATCATGGAAGGGCATCGGGTGCCTCATCGGCCACGGCCGATTGTCGGAACGCCTCTTGAGTCGTATCTCGCAGGCCACCTCCGGTTCGCGGTGTGGAATAAGATCTTGAGGGCAGAGATTGTGAACAACCATCGCATCCGTTTCCCGATCGGTTGCTCAATGGAAGGGATATCATTCTTGGGGGCGTTTTTCCTGCACGCAAGTAACGTCAAGGTAGTACCAGATATATGTTATGCATATAGAATCCGGCCTGGTTCTATTGTCACGTCGGCCAGCGAGCGGATATTATCGGACACTCGTTTGGCACTCACCGAGCTAGAGAAGGAACTGGTGGATCACGCGAGCGAGCGAGGGACGAGGCGCGGTCTTGCTCGTTGCGCCAGCGCCCTTTGGGCTGTGAGGATTGCGGAAGTGATGCGATGGCCTACCGAGAGGAGGCGCGCAGGCCTGGCATGTATTTGGGTATTGGGAAAGCAGGATTTGTCGAGAATCGGCTGCGCGCTGATTGCACTGGATATGGTGGTCTGGCGAAAGACTGTAAGGGCTATTGCGATGGCATATAAAATAGTTGTTGGAATATGAGCAGATTACTCTCTATTGTAACCATTACGAAGGCAGATCGGATTGGACTCGTCAGGACGAAAGCCTCGATTGAACAGCAACAGAACTGCCCCGATATTGAGTGGGTAGTAGTAGGTGCGACTGATTCGGATTTGGAAGTAGTGGGATCCGGTCCAGCAGCCACCGGGCTATGCGACGGAGGAATCTCGGCGGCCCTGAATCTCGGCGCCCGTCTCGCAACTGGTCGCTGGATTAGCTACTTGAACTCGGGCGATATATACGCAAGGGAAGATGTTCTGATGCGGGTTTCGCCCGTTCTAGAAAGGCTAAATGCGAATCGTATAGTCGTGTATGGTGATTTTTACGAAGCCGGTGATGGGTTCAGGCATCTGCGGCATGCTAATCGCGATACGATTCAGATCGCAAATAGCATTAATCACCAATCAGTGTTCATCGGGCGGGAACTGGCCATGCGAGAACAGTATGACGAACGGCTTCTGTTGGGGATGGACTATGATCTCTGGTTACGACTCGATCGTTGGGCCGAGTTCCATCACTTGGGATTTCCGGTGGCGGAATTTCATTGGGGCGGGCGCAGTAGCAGGAGAGACTGGGCGTCTCACCAAGTAATGGTACGGTACTTTTTGCGAAAGCTGAACAACCGAGAGCAGATGCGCGCGCGCGACATCTGGAATCTTTCCGTGCAACTTGCGAGAGCGTGGGTCAGGCATACCTGCATAAACTCGGTAGCACCCGGTTGGCAGTCGAGAAAAGGCAGGACGCAGCACGCGAAGCGCCCGAAAGGCTTTTGAGCCAGAAACGGCGCCATGTCGAGACATCCACTAGTCTCCGTTGTTATCCCAGTGCGAGATCGCCCTATTGAACTGCGCCGTGCGCTGAGATCAGTGCTCGCTCAGACGTGTAACGATATCGAGGTGCGTATCATCGACGATGCGTCCTTACAGCCGATCGATTCAGCGCTTGGGTCCGAGTTCTTGGACGAGCGGGTGATCGTGTCGAGACTCAACTCCCCGTTTGGCGCCGCTAGGGCACGCAATGTTGGCGTGAATCAAAGTCGGGGGAGATTCGTCGCGTTTCTCGACTCAGACGATGAATGGTACCCCAATAAGCTGGCAGCTCAGCTACGACATATCGCAATGGCGCCAACCGGGGTGATCAGCTATCATCGCATTTTGGTGGACGATGGTGGACCTGAGCGGCCCAGGCCCGTCAGAGCAATCGCTAGAGGGGAGGACGTCGCGGAATATCTCTTCGTGGCTGGATGCAATATTCAAACATCGACATTGCTCGCACCGAGGGAGGTCTGGTTACAGGTGCCGTTCCGTGACGGACTGGCCAAGCATCAAGATTGGGATATCGCTATAAGGGCTCAGGCGGCGAAAATTCAACTAGATTGCTGCGGCGAGACACTCGCCGTGTACCATGGACGAGCAAAACTCGGGCGGATCTCAAACGACAGCGATTACGACTACAGCATCGCGTGGGCGCAATCGGTTGGCCGGCTGTCGCGCAGGGCCGAGGCATGTTTCTGGTTGCGAGTCGTAGTGCCGCAGATCCGGAGTCGACACGGGTTTTGCAGGGCGAGCGGTACATTTGTCAAATATGTGGCGGCGGCTAGGTTAGGCGCCGCTAGCCTATGCAGGTTGTTCGTGCGTGCCTGCCTGCCCGGCATCTATTCGCATTGTTGTCAGGTGGCGCGTCGGCTCAGCCCTGTTCGCCCGCCTTGTGAATCCTTAAAAAAGGGCCATGAATAGACCAAAAAGAACAACGACGCAGGCTGTATCGAATGCCTCGGCCGTAGTTCTGATCCTTCTATGGTGTGCGCCGATCTTGTATGTGCCTTGGTGGGTTCATATTGTTTTACTTGCCACGGCCTTGGCGTTGACGGTGTTCCAGAGAATTGCAATAGGCGGCTTGTTTCTGGTGGGACTACTTCCGCTTGCTGCGGTGGCCGCCGAGTTCATCAATGCCGGAGCTTCGGACAACCTCATCGGTATATTAGGTTTTTGGCTGCCGCAGGTCAGTGTGTTCAGCATTTCCCTGGTCGTGTTCCATCGGGTTGGTGTGTTCCGCTGCGCGCTAATCCCCTTGTGTGCTGCAATTGTGGCAGCGCTTCCAATGGCTCCCGAAGCGATGGGGGTATACATTCGTGATATGCTTCCGAACTACCAAGACAGGTACGGCGGAATGGATTCATTTTTCATGCAATACGGCAGCACTGAGAGGCTGCGCGCTCTCTTCGGCGAGGCGAGCACTCTGTCGGCCACGTTAGTTTTGCTTTCGCTGCTGAGCGGCTGTGCCGCTTTGGCGGCGGAGCAGCAAAAGGTACTACGGGCCCCTACCGCCACGGGGATGGTACTCCTGTGCATGGTCGTCGCCGCACTTGGCGTGCTTGTTCCATTGAGCAAAGCGGGAGTAACAATCTGCGTAGTGGTTGCCCCTTTTCTGGTCGTCGCTGCTATCCGATTTCCGTCCCGGGAGCGAAGACTACGTGTGATTGGCATAGCGGTCCTCCTTGTAGCCGCCGCGATTGGGTTCACGTTGGTTAGTCGGTCTCGCGGCTACCTTGAAGCTGAACTTGCAGGTGTGCGTGAACTGCTGACGTTCGCCAACACCAGCGGCACCGGCACCGGATCTCGTCTTCTTCATTGGCGTTTCACCCTCGAACACGTCACACGGTTCCCGTTCGGCGCGGGGTTTTCTGGCGTGAGTGAAGTATTCTCCGCGCCTGCGGGTTTCTCCCCTAATGCCGAGATGCTGAGGCGCATTCCTAATGGCGTATATGGGATGATGAATGCATTTGCGAACGTGTGCGTTCAAAGCGGTGTGATTGGGGTGCTCACCATGGGCGCTTTAATATTTGGCGGTATTAGGCTGCGTGTCCTTCCTCGAGCGGCTGGGGTCGGGTGCCTGAGGTGCGCCTGTTTCACCGGGATGCTCAGTTTTCTGCTTCTAGTAGAGACGTACTATTTTCTTTCACTGTTGCCACTCCTTTGGGAAGTCGACAGACAGCTCGTTTGCCCGCAGGAGTCGACGAAAAGGCTGGCCAGGTTGTGGACGGACGCCAAACGGACCCCGTCCCGTGAGACGAAAGGAACCGTAGTTGATCGTACTATCCATATCGGCCAGGGCTGACACCGGCGGAGGCCCGGAGTACATGCGGCAAATTGCGGCGCTCAGTCACAGTGGCTGCTCTTATGTGTTCGCGTGCCCAAACGTGCCTGTATTCCGGGCCCGAGTTTCTGCGAGCGTCCCCGGCGTCTCATTCGTCGACATGCCGCACCGGAGTCTCTCTTTTGTCCACATTTGGACCATGCTTAAGCTGATCCATGAGACACGAGGGCCAATTGTAGTTCATTCCCATGGCCGAGGAGCCGGTGCATATTCGAAAATCATTTGCTTGGCGGCCCGGTGCGTGGTCATTCATACCCCACACGGATGCCATTTTGCGGCCGGAGCCCATCGTTGGTTTCAGCGATTGGTCGAGGGAGTCGGTATACTCCTTTCCGGATGCACATTGTTTGTATCGAAATCTGAGCAAATCGAGTTCATGGGCACATTGAAGTACGGTGCGACAATGGTGATTCCGAACGGCGTGGCGCCTCCGCTGTCGAGCGTTGTGGCTGACGTGACGAGGCGCGTTGACGTCTACTTTGTGGGTAGAGACAATTGGCAGAAAGATCCCGTGCTCGCGCTGTTCATTGCACGCCAGTTGATACAACGTTGCGGCAACGAGAGTAGGTTTCGATTTCACTTTTTTGGTGAGGGACTAGACGCGACTAGCGATTTCGGGAGGACTGCTATCAAGGCGTTAGGCAGTGCTGTGGTAATGCACGGCATTGTCGCGGACGTCTGGTCGTGGGGTTCACCGGCTTTTATCCTGAATACCTCGCGTTGGGAGGGGATGTCGTTGGCGCTTCTAGAAGGTATGGTCAGAGGTGCCGTACCGGTTGCAACGGACGTGTCGGGAAACCGGGACGTCGTGAGGCGTGGAGCAAACGGCTTCCTGTTTTCGCGAGATGCCCCAGACTCCGCTGTAGATTGGATTTGGGAGTGCGTTCGCGACCAGCAATGCTACGAAATGTTGCGTCGGTCTGCGATTGCACAGGTTCTACAGAATCATTCGATCGAGCGTGTCGCGGCCAACGTCGAAAAGGTGTACACGGGTCTCCTTAGTCTTCAGGTTGGGCGCATCATGTGATCGCATCACCGAATACTCAAATGAAACGTTGCACCCGCATACATATTGCCCTGAACAAAACGATCAACAGATGTCTCTCCAAGTACGCTATGCGGAAGGGGGCATTGCTTGACGTTGGCTGCTGGAACGGCGCAACGACCTTAGGCTATGCTCGTACTATTGCGGCGATAGATATCTGGGGCGTGGAGGCGATGGCTGAGCCTGCCCGGGAGGCTGAACTTCTCGGTGTTAAGGTGAAGATAATCGATATTGAAGAGCAGGAGTTTGGGATGGAGACTGGTCGTTTCGACGTGGTGGTCTGTAATCAAGTGCTCGAGCACTTAAAGAACATTTTCCGTCCATTTGACGAGATTGCCCGTGTCGTTAGGCCTGGGGGAATAGTGATCCTTTCGGTTCCAAATTTGGCCAGCCTTCATAATAGGGCGATGTTGCTGTGTGGCTATCAGCCCTCGTCAATTCGGATATGGGGACCGCACGTACGCGGATTTAGTCAGCGAGCGTTTACAGAGTTCTGTGTTGGGCACGGACTATATAAGCTAAAGGCGCTGATTGGCGTCGGCTTTTATCCGCTCCGGCCCGAGTTTGGTGGGAATTTATTGGCTCGGTTTTGGACTGATGCGTGTCATACATCGGTGTGGGTACTGGAACGAACCGGCAACCCGCTGATGTCGTATCAGTGCAAGTACCTAAATGAGGGACTTCAGACTATTATGTGAGCAGGTGCATATGTTCCAATAGATGACGACATACGCACAGGATAAAGGATTTAGTGTCCTGGTTCACCATTGGTTGGTGACTTATAGAGGCGGCGAGAAGGTGCTCGGCGAGTTTCGGCGCCTTTTCCCGGATGCGCCGATCATGACGCTCATAAGTTTTCGCGGGCAAATACCCAGCTGGATTGGTGGAAATGTTATCATAACCTCATGGATACAGTGGATACCGGGTGCTCGCTGGTGCTACAAGATGTTGCTGCCACTGCACGCTCGGGCGTTTCGAAGCTTACGCGTCCCCCGCTTCGCAAGATTGGTGCTGTCCAGTGACGCTAGTCTGGCTAAGGCGGTGCGGGTCCCCGCAGGAGCGCGACATGTATGCTATTGCCATAGCCCTCCGAGATATTTATGGGACATGCTTAGCGAGTACACAGAATACGCCCGCGATCTCGGTCCGTTCGGCAGATTCCTGTTCAAGTTCGTGGCAGCTACTTCTAGGAAATTCGACTATCAGGCGGCGCAGGGCGTCGATCATTTCATAGCAAATTCACGATTTGTGGCGGAAAGGATTCAGAAGTGCTACGGTCGCGAATCGATGGTCGTTTATCCACCTGTCGCGGTGGACGACTTCACGCCGGACAAGCAATCGGCGGGGTTTTACCTAGTCGTTGGCCACATTGTCCCCTATAAACGAGTCGATCTCGCGGTCACTGCGTGTACGATGCTTGGCCGAAATCTTGTCGTAGTCGGAGAAGGATCGGAACTCGACCGCCTCAAGCGTATTGCTGGGCCGACGGTGGAATTTCTAGGACGGCAGCCATTCGCAGTGGTGAAGAACTTCATGGAGTGCTGTCGCGCGTTTCTTTATCCTCAAGTTGAAGACTTCGGCATTACAGCTGTGGAAGCGCAGGCTGCTGGACGTCCTGTGATCGCGTATCGAAAAGGTGGCGCATTGGAGACGGTGATCGAGGGGTCTACAGGTTTATTTTTCGAGGAGCAGACGCCCAAAGCATTGGCTGATGCTATATGCCGTTTTGAGTCTGAGTTCGAAGGGCGGTACGATCCACGGCGATGCCGCGCTAACGCGGAGCGGTTTCGACCTGAGCGGTTTAGGACAGAAATCAAAACTTTGTTGACGCGCTGGTATCCGGAACTTTTCCGAGACTACTGTTGGCCGGACGTAGGGCAGGACGCGATAGTCCCCCTTGTTCTGGGTGCGAATGCTAGGTCAGTCGGAGAATGGCCGGGAATAAGGGGCCCCCATTAGAAGAGGTCTCAACATCAGACGGTCGGATGTATATCACAGGAACAAACCGACCGAAGGCCGGATGGCGGAGTCACCGGTGGTGGCGGTATGTGGGGCTGGCCGTGGCACTTGGCACGCTCGTCCTCGGATTTGTTGTTACCATTCGGTTTCGACTGCGGTACGAAACCCAAACACCTCCGGTGGCAGCGTTGGTGGTGCCGGCGTTACGCGCTTATCAGCCGAGAGGTTGGTCGACCACCGAGCTTCCCTTGAGTGAAACGGAGCTCGGGAGCGAAATGGTCAGTCGCACGCTTCGGTATGATGATTTTACCTACCTTCACTTTCGCAACGGACCGGCTGAATTTACGATCTATGTGGCGTATTGGAGTGCCGGGAAGGTCGATCTCCGCACGGTCAATGCTCACACGCCCGATACTTGCTGGGGTACCAACGGATGGACTGCAACCGAAGCTCGCGACAATTTCCGGGGCTTTACGCCCGGGACCCGCACCGCGGCTGGCCAGTTGAGGTCCTTCGTTAATGGCGGGACAATGCAACACGTTGCGTTCTGGCACCTGCTGGACGGACGAGCTGTGGAGATGTGGAGGTACGGTTTCCCCAAGCTGACGTTCATGTGGCGGTTGTTTGGCAAGGAACACAGATCTCTGGGCGGCGAGCAGTTTTTTGTGCGGATTGCGAGCTCGCGTCCGCTTTCGGAAATCTGGAGCGAGCCTGCGTTGCAGGGAGTCTTCGAGCGACTCCAACCGAGTGGGCTGGTTGTTTCGGGGTTCAACCCTGCCCCGGAATAACGTAAATCGGTACTATGGAGCGTTGCGCTTGAGGATTTTGTCGGCGCGACGGGCAAGGCCATTTGCCATCCCAAGATGAGCGAGAGGTGACGTCAGACGCGCTCCAGAATCGGGCGGATGTGCCGAATTTTTGCCACACCCGCAGCCATGCAGCCCGGCAACTCGCTCCATTCCGCCACCTTTGTTTCCGAGTTTCCGTGCGAAGCAGAGATGCGGCCGTCGCAGCGAACGTCAACGGCCCACCGTCTTCCGTCCACCGCCGACCGCCACTGTCCACCGTCTCCCGTCCTCCGTCTTGTCCTCCGTAGCCTTGGCGAAGGAGGAAGGCTTGGCGAAGGAGGAACCGCCCACCGTCTACAGTCGATCGTCTCCCGTCGACTGTCCACCGTCGTTCTCGGTCGCGGACTGGTGCTGCTATTGATCCTGGCGATGACCGCTCTTAGCGTGCGCAGCTCGCCACGGGTCGCCGAGTTTTTATGGCTGCCGGATTCCGTCGCGGAATGGACGAACCGCTCCGGCGTGCTCCGGAATATACCGGCGTTCGGTTTCCTGGCGCTCGTAGTGGGACTGCTCGCCGAATCGCGCCAGCGACGGGTGCGAGGCTACGCAGGCGTCGCCGCGTTCGCACTGGTGTGCGAGATCGCGCAGCTGTGGATTCCCACCCGGTTCTGTGACCTGCGGGACGTGGCCGCAGCGTGGCTCGGAGTTGCGCTCGCCGCCGCCGTGGTTGAGGCGATTCGGTGGACGGTCCACAGTCGGCGATGGACCGTGGGCGGCAGACGGCCGATGGTCGGGCGGTAGACGGACTACCATAGACGGCAGGCGATAGTCAGAGGCCAAAGCGCGGAGCGCTCGACGGGGCAGGGCTATGCCCGCAGCGCGACTCGCACGAATGGTCACGGATCTGTGTCCATCGTTTAAGGATTGGCGGATTGTCCTCGGATCGACCTCGGGTCGACTCCTGTTCAAACAAATCCGATCTGATTTTACAGGAGGCAAACCGAGGACAGGCGGAGTTGAGAGCTGAGAGTCCAGAGCTGAGAGCCGGGCCGGCGTGATCGACTGTAGATCGGGCTCTGACACTCGGCTCCCAGCTAAACGGAGCACCGCCCACCGTCTACCGCTTCACCGCTCCCTGTCCTCCGTCTATCGTCAACTGTCCACCGTCCCCCGTCCCCCGTTTACCGTCCACCGTCGACTGTCCACCGTTCTGCGCCTTCTTGCGGCCAATCTCGATTGGATCTCGGTTCTCCCTCGGATCGTCTCCTGTTTAAACCAGTCCGAGCCTTAGACTTTAAGCCTTACTCCTCAAACCGCCATCGCCTCCGGCGATGCTTCTCCCAGCACCGCGACCGACGCCTCCACTGCTTCGCGCACGATCGCCTGCGGCGGACTTTTCCAGAACACGGCCAGATGCACCGGAGCAAACCCGCTCAACGGGAGCACCCGGACGTCCCGACGCCGGACCAGCCAGGGCGCCATCACGGTCACCCCGACGCCTCCGCCCGCGCCGACCAGATCGATCAGCCGGCGCAGCGAATCGACTTCGATCGCCACGGGCCAGTGCATCCGGGCCAAGCCCAACCCCCGCTCGAACATCTCCGTCACGGCATGAGCCGGCCCCGGACAAATCAGCCGCTGCGTGATGGGCTGGTTTCGCCAAAGCTCTTCCGGATCGCGCAGCGCACTGCCGGTCGGAACCAACAGCGCCAGCGGCAACTCCGCGAGGTCACGCATCGACACGCCGGGCAGCCGCGCTTCACCGCGCAACGTCAGCGCCAGATCGACCGTCCCGTTTCTCAGGCTGTCGCCGACCTCGGGCCATCTCTCCGAGCTTACCGTGCAGCGCAGCCCGGGATGCGCTGCCTCCAGCGTGGTGATCAGTCGCGACAGCCCTTCCGGCCGCACCAGTTCCGTCACGGCTAGCCGAAGATGCTCCCGCCGATCTCGCAGCCTTTCGACGAGCGCCGTGAGTTCGTCGAAGAACGGGCCGGCCAGGCGAAGCAGCTCCCGACCGGGACCGAGGAGCTTAAACGGCTGCCGGATGAACAGCTTGGTCCCCAGCTCCTCCTCCAGCTCCGTCATGTGCTCGCTCAAGGCGGGCTGCTGGATCGTGTGAGGCAGCCGGCGTACCGCCTGGCTGATCCCACCACAGCGGGCGACCTTCACGAACCAGTCCAGTCGTTGAGGGTTCACGCGCAGTGGGGGTGGGGCGCATCCGCAGCCTGGACTGCTGCCGGTGCACAGACGCGGGTATGGTACCCAGACAGAAACGCCCGCGCTTTGCAATACCAATGTAATGCGGACGGTGCGACACTTGTATCCGGTCTACCGCCTACCGTTCCACCGTCCACCGTCCCCTGTCCTCCGTCTTGTCCTCCGTAGCCTTGGCGTAGGAGGAAGCCTTGGCGTAGGAGGAAGGCTTGGCGTAGGAGGAACCGCGTCACCGGTCCCCGTCCACCGCTCACCGTCTACCGTCCACCGTTCTGTGCCTTACGCTATAAGCTTTATGCCGAAAGCTGCCAGTTACCCTTTTCGTGCCTTTCGTGTATTTCGTGGGCTCTACCCGCCATCGCCCTAGCCCGGATATTTCATGGAATTCATCAAATATCCGCCCTCCGGACCGACTCTGTCGGGGCTAGCCGCGACAAGGTCGCTCCGCCGCAGGCGGACGGAAATTTCGGACGGAGCGTCACTCCTGTTCATGAAATTTCCGGGCTAGCGCTTATTCGCGCCATTCGCGTGATTAGCGGGCGTCCACCGTCCACCGTCCGCCGTCCCCGCGTATCGCCCGCGCCGATGCTCCGCATCGCATCTGCCGATTACCCGCACCAGCCCGATTTCCGCTAGCCTTGTCCTGCATCCGCGAAGGGGCGGCCTCAGCCGCTCCGGGACCGGATGAACTCAACCAAAGGACAAGTATGCCAGAGAACAAACTGATCGACCCCGACACCGCCGCCACGGCGGGCCGGCAGTTGATCGATACCGCGCTCCAGCGCAATCCGGTGATCGCCATCGCGACCGCCTTGGTCGTTCCGCTGCTGTCGCTCTTCCGCCGGCGCGGCCGCACGGCTGCCTCGGTCGAGAAGATGAAGCTCGAGAGCTACCGTTACCAGCCGGTCGACTCGACCGGCCGGGCCGGAACCGCTCCCGGAAACCGACAGGTCGGTCACAGCATGGGTTCAAGAGGGTCGCAAGAGGGATTCCCCTCGTCAGAATGCGACCCGCGGACCCGCTGTCCGACGCCGCAACCGGCGCAGAAAGGAGGGCGTCGTCATGGCTAGGATTCAACTCAACAGCGCCCTCAAGGCCATCCAGGGCGGCATCGACAACTGGATCTACCGGCTCCGCGGCGGGCGGGTCATCATCGGCCCGCGCGTCGCGCCTGCGGATCCGCAGTCGGCCGCCCAGGTCCAGGCCCGCAATCGGTTCAAGCTCGCGGCCGCCTACGCCCGCAGCACCACCCCGGACGCGGTCTACGAGCAGGCCGCCCGCGAGAACGGTTGGACGCCGTTCATCGTCATGATGGCGGACTACCTCCGGCCGCCGGAGGTCGACCTCATCAACCTGAGCGGGTATCACGGCGCCATCGGCGATCCGATTACGGTCGGCGCCCGCGACGACGTGAGCGTCACGGCGGTCAACGTGGCCATCCGCAACGCGGATCTGTCGGTGCTCGAGGAGGGCGCCGCCACGTTGGTCAATGGCATGTGGGTGTACACCGCCACCACGGCGCGCACCAGCGGCCAGACCGTCAGCATCGCCGCCACCGCGGTCGATCGCCCCGGACACACCGGGACCCTCAGCGAAACCTGGACCATGCCCTGATCAGGTGTGAGCCAGCCCGCTGAATAACGAGCCGCCGGTGCGGATCCCCCGGCGGCTTTTTGTTGGCCGTTCACCGCCGCCGCTGCTTCTTCTGCGCCTCTTGGCGCGATTTCCTCGGTTTGTCCTCGGCTCGGCTCCTGTGAGAATCAGCGCGACACGCTGTCAGTTTAAGGCATAAAGCTTAAAGCGTAAGGCCTAGTCTGTTTGAACAGGAGGAATACCAAGGGCGATCCGAGGCAAGAGCACCGCGGGTTCGCGGTCTAGAGTCCCGCCTTGCCCAGAAGGACGGAGGGTTTTTGGCCGATCGCACGCGCGATCCTCAGAACGTTGGTGAACGAGATGTTTTTCTCTCCTCGTTCGACCTGGCCCACGTAGGTGCGGTGCACGTCGCACCGTTCGGCAAAGTCTTCCTGGCTCAACCCCAGGGTCTTCCGTCCTGCGCGGATCGCTTCTCCCAACGCCCGGAGTTCTTTCGCACTTTCGGCAGCCACGCGAGAATCCTAACGGTGAGATGCCTATGGATCGACAGCCTATAAATAGCATTTCACTTGACAGTTGTTGTTAGCGTGGCTGATCGTCCCGTCATGTCCGCGCTGGTCCCGCACCCGAGCTCGCTGCGTGGATACCGGTTCGTCTTCGTGTCCGATCAGGGCTCGGTGTTTGGCAGCCGCACGCCGCCGACGACGGAGGATCTCCGGCTCGCCGGCGTGGGCATCCTGATCGTGGTGAATCTTCGCACGTGCCGCTATTACGGACGCGAGGAGCGGTGGCTGCCGGTCCCTTTGGCTAAGCTGACCGCGTCCGAGTTCGAGGGCGACCCGCCCAAGCCCTTTCACGCCCGTTCCGCGGAGTAGGCGAGACGAGTCCGGTGGACGGAAAACGGTGGACTGTGGACGGTGATGGGAAAGTTGAGAGTTGAGGGTTGAGAGAGGTCGGGCTCTGAACTCTGCCCTCTGATCTCCGCCCAGCGAGCTGCCCGCGTTACCGAGCGAAGCGACAGCTCCTAGGATTGGCGGATCGTCCTCGGATCGGCCTCGGATCGCCTCCTGTTCAAACAAACCGGTTTGGATTCACAGGAGACGAACCGAGGACAGGCGGAGTCAACGCCCGAGCTCCCTAACCAACCACCGATTCCACGGATCTGTGTCCATCTGTGGTTACAGTGATCAGCTCTGTGCCCTCGGTTTGTGCTCTCCGTGGCCTCTGTGTCCTGCATTTCGATCGTTCTCGGACCGATCGACCCCGGAGGCGGCGCGTTAGGGATAACGCGCCCTACCTGCGGACGAAGCCGTCCGCGCTCCCACGACTCTCAACTCTCAACCCTCAACTCTCATCTCCGTTCAGTACGCATTCTGCCTGCGCAGGAACGTCAGCGCCATGATCTGGATGTCGAACCAGAGCGACCACTTTTCGATATAGTACAGGTCGTACCGGATACGTTCGGTCAGGCTGGTGTCGCCGCGGAGCCCGTTGACCTGCGCCCAGCCGGTCAACCCCGGGCGCACTTCGTGCCGCGGATTGTAGTGCGGGATCCGTTTTTCGAATTCACGAATCAGTTCCGGCCGCTCGGGTCGCGGGCCGACCAGGCTCATGTCCCCGCGCAGGATGTTCCAGAACTGCGGCAGTTCATCGAGATTCCACTCGCGCATGAACGCGCCGATCTTGAGCCGGCGGTTGTCGTTCGGCACCGCCCAGCGGGCCCCGGTCTTGGCTTCGGCATCCTTGCGCATCGAGCGGAGCTTGTAGATCCGGAATGGCCGGCCGTGTAGTCCCGTACGGGTCTGGTAGTAGAGCACGGGGCCGGGACTCTCCCGCTTGATCAGCAGCGCGAGCACGATCATGATCGGCATTGCGCCAATCAAACCGACCAGTGCGCCGAAGATGTCCATCGCGCGCTTCAGTGCCGCATTGTGCAGGTCGCGCAACGGCAGTCGGCCCCAGCCCAGCACCGGGACGCCGGATACGGTCTCCATCTGGAGATTCGAGACGAACACCTGGAAGGCGGACGGCACGATCTTGAAATAGACGTAGAGCCGTTCGCACGCGCTCGAGATTCGCTGTAACTCCTCGCGCGATAGATCGGGGTCAGTCACAATAACCATCGACGGCTGGTGCCGGCGCAGCACCGTATCGATGTCGCGCACGAAGCCGAGCACGGGCGGGCCGGGATCGGTCTCCGATTTCTCGGTGGCGACGAGCCCGATGATGTCATAGGGCCGGTTTTCCCGGCGCCGGACGGCCAGGGCCAGCGCGCGCGCCTCGCGATTCCAGCCGACCAGCACCACGCGGTCGACCAGGCGATCGTGCACCTTGGGCTGTGCCACCCACAGGTAGAACAGGAAGCGCCACGCGCTCAGCAGCGCCACGGAGGTGACGCTGCTGATGACCACGAAGATCCGGGAGACGGAGGGTTCGAACTTGAGCGCGAGCGAGAACCCGAGGAAGAGCAGTACCCAGAAAAACGTTCCGCGAATGATGATCCAGAGGCTTTGCTCGGGTCGCAGCAGGCAGCGAGGTTCGTAGAGCCGCTGGAACGAATACGAGGCGATGAAGAGCAGCGTGCCGAGCTGGATGAGGTTGAAATAGTCCCCATAGGAGGACGCAAGATTGGGCTCGATCCCCAGCGCGCGCAGAGGGCTCTTGAAGCGAAGCCAGTAGCCGAGGCTCAAGCCGCCGAAGCACGCCAAGGTGTCGCCGAGGATGGTGATCTTGACGAGTTTGCGGGCAAGGCGGGCGTTGCGTTCTCGCGTGTGCATCAGCTGGAACGGTCCACACAAGAGGTCCGGGAACTGATTTCGACGTTTTTCCGTGTCTTTGGCAAACAGAGACGGTGAAAGGGGCGACTAGAAGTTGAGAGTTGAGGGATGAGGGTTGAGAGGCGAACTCGGACCTGCGAGCAACGCGAACTGCCCATGGAGCACCCGAACAACACGGACTTCGAACCGGGAGAGACCTCTAAAAACGAACGACACGAAAGACGGAGTGGCCGCAAAGAGGCGCAAAAGGCGCAAGAGCAATACCAGTTACCCTTTCGTGTTTTTCGTGTGTTTAGTGGGCTAACTCGGATCGACCTCGGTATTCCTCCTGTTCAAACAAACCGGATTGGACTTCACAGGAGGCAAGCCGAGGACGAGCCGAGCAAGGCTCCAAGCCGTCAAACCGACCACGGATTACACGGAAATCACGGATTGATCCGTGTGCCTTCTGTGCCTTTTGTGGCCAAACTCGGATCGACCTCGGATCGGCTCCTGTTCAAACAAACCGGAGTGGTTTTACAGGAGACGAACCGACGACAAACCGAGTAAGGCTCCAAGCCGTCAAACCGACCACGGATTACACGGATATCACGGATTGATCCGTGTGCATCCGTGTTCATCTGTGGTTCAAGGATCGATGGTTTGGGCTCGGATCTACCTCGGATCGACTCCTGTTCAAACAAGTCCGATCTGGTTTTACAGGAGGCAAACCGAGTAGAGCCGAGGGCTGAAGGCACGAGCAGCAATCCGAGGATCGGGATTGGTCTCGGCTCGATCTCGGGTCGACTCCTGTTCAAAACAAACCCGTTTTCGTGTTTTCCGTGTCGTCGGTGTGTTCCGTGGGCTACCCTGATTCGCGCCATTCGCGTGATTGGCCGTCTACCGCCCACCGTCCACCGCCCACTGTTCACCGGCCACCGTCCACCGTCCTCCGTGCCCTAGGCACGGAGCGGCTCTGGACACTTGACTCTGGGCTCTGGGCTGATGTCCCTCACCGCGCCGATGATCTCCCGCCTCTGGATACCGGTTATTGCCCTCCTGCTGTCGTGCGCGTCGGCGTCTGAACGTCGAGCCTCCGTCGGCGGGATCGACACCGGCCTCACCGCGAAGCAGTTGATCGAGACCACCGATCCGGTCGAGCTGGCCCGCTGGGGCGCGACCGGCGCGTGGCTGCGGATTCGAAACGTGCCGCAGCCGGCAGACAGTGAACAGTGGACGGTGGACGATTCCTCCTTCGCCAAGCCTACGGAGGACAGGGGACGATGGGCGGTCGGCAATCCGTGGACGGCGGCGAAACGGGCATGGGCGGTGCACCAGGAACGGCGGGCGCTCGGACGCTTGTGCGAGCTCGGCTTTCATTCCGTGCCGCTGGTGAGCTGGGCGAATAGCCACTGGACGAACGGAGTTCGGCCGCGAGCAGGGCGGAGAACGCCGCTGGATTTGCGCGAGGCGTTCGAGCGCGCCCGCCGGCAAGCCGGCGCGTACGGCGATGTCGTGGCCGCGCTCGAATTCGATAACGAGCCGGACCTGATGTTCGTCGCGGAAAATCCGGAGACCTACACGGCGTTCCTGAAGGCTTGTTACCTCGGCGTGCGCGAATCGGGCCGGACACCATCACCAAGCTGGGAATCCCTGCTCTCGCTGCCGGGATTCGGCAGCATCCCACAGGTGCAACCCGGCCGGGAAACGCGGGCGGTCATGGCACCGGTCGGGTTCCCGCCCGGACCATTCTTCGAAGCGATGGTCGCGAACGGATTCTGGGGCTACACCGACGCGTTCAACTATCATTACTACGGTTACGCGGAAGATTTCTCGCGCGTGTATCATCTGTTTCGCGTGGTCGCGGAAGAAGCTTCGCTGCCCGCGTCGGCGGACGCGACGCAGGTCCGGCGGGAACTGCCGGTGATCCTGACCGAATACGGCTACGGCGGGCTGACCGGAGTGAGCGCGCAGACCGTGGAAGGACGCACCCGTCAGTGGCAGTGGTTCCGCGATGTGGCCGCGCAGATTCGGGAAGAAAGGATTGCCGGAGCGATGGCGTTCTACCTGCGACCGTACTACGAGCGTGAGGCTTTCGAATTTGGCCTGACGACGAAGGTCCCGGTGGACGGTGGACAGGGGACGGTAGACGGTGGACGGAAGGCGGGGGACGGTGGACAGACGACGGTAAACAGTGGACAGGAGACGGTGAACGGTGGACAGGGAACGGGAGACGGTGAACGGTCGACGGAGCCGCAGTCCAATAACCATGCTCAATTAACCGATAACCAATCCAACTGGACGGAACGGATCGGGAAGACGTTTGGGGGCAACGCGGCCACGCCGGCGTTGGCGTGGTTGCTCGATCAAGCCGAGAAGCAGCCGTATCAGCCCAAGGATTGGACGGTGGCAACGCCGAAACCGTCGCCGGTCGTGATCGATTTCATCGCGGGGAAGGGCATCGCGCAGGTAAAGCGGTACCGGGGGTATCTCGCGCTGCCGGCGGCGGGGGGCGCGTGGGAAGGAGAGCTGGTGTTGTACAACTTTTCGCACGAGCCGCAGCGCGGCCGGATCGTTTCCGAGACGTCCGGTGCGAACGGCCTGCGGATATCGGGTATTCCGGAGACGCTGGTACTCGAGCCGATGGAGCGTCGTGCGGTCCCGGTGACGTTCGCGCGCCAGGCCAGCCGGTTCGCTCGCGCCGAGTGGCGGGTCCGCTTCGAGCCGGACACTGAGGGTGAGCCGGCGTCGGTGTTCGCCACGGCGTTTTATCCGGATACGGCTGGCATGCGGGAGCACGTCGTTTCGGCGCTGCGGCACGATCCGGCGACCGCCAGTGGGAACCGGGAACGGCTGTTGAGCCGCACCCTGGCGAGCGAGGAGCCGGCCGTGGGCCCGGCCGGTCGCTGGCTGCTCACTCCCGGCGTCACCGTGACCGAGACGTCCGAAGGAATCTGGCAGTTCGTGGTGCAGCCTGCACCGGAGAGCGGCCCTTACTTGCGCGCGCTGGCGCAATTGCCGCTGCCGGACGATTTCGTGTTTCCGGACGAAGCGGGATTGCGGCTGGACTTTCGGCTGGCGCAGCCGGCGGGAACGAGCGTGGGCAGCGGCCGGTATTTCGAAATCGCGCTGCGCACGGCCAACGACAACACGTACGTGGTGTGGCCGTGGAGCTATGCCGTGGATGCGTGGACGACCTACCTCGAGATGAAGGAGAACTTCGGGCTGGTGTTCTACAACCGGGCGAATCTGCCGTGGCGGTTCAGGGAGAACCGGCCGGTCGCGCTGGAGTTTGGATTTGGACGCACCAACGAGGAGTTGGTATACGAAGTGCGTGCGCCGAGATTCATGAAGATCGGGAAGGCGAACGGTGAACGGTAGCCGGTGAACAGTGGGCGGTGGACGGTGGGCGGGGTGGAGGAGTTGAGAGTTGAGCGTTGAGAGTTGAGAGAGGTCGGGCTCTGGACTCTGAACGCTGTCCTCTGAGTCGCCCGCGGATCACGCGAATCGGCGCGGATCGACTCCTGGGATTGGCGGATCGTTCTCGGATCGACCTCGGATCGACTCCTGTTCAAACAAGTCGGATTTGTTTTACAGAAGGCAACCAAGGACGAACCGAGGTGGGGCTCCGGCCCTCAAACCGACCGCGGATTACGCGGATCATCGCGGATTAGATCTGTGTTCATCCGTGTCCATCTGTGGTTCAAGGATCTGGAGATTGGATCTTGGATCGATCTCCGTTTCCTCCTGTTCCAACCGGTCTGGGCCTTATGCTTTAAGCTTTACGCCTTAAGCTGACAGCGCCTCTGGCGCTGATTTTCACAGGAGGCAAGCCGAGGACAAACCGAGTTGGGTCTCGAGCCCTCAACCCGGACCGTATCTGTGTCCATCTGTGTTTATCTGTGGTTCACGGATCGATGGTTTGGGCTCGGATCTACCTCGGATCGCCTCCTGTTCAAACAAGTCCGATCTGGTTTTTACAGGGGGCAAGCCGAGGACGAACCGAGAGCTGCCCACGGATCACACGGAGGACACGGAACGATTAGCAGCAAAGGGGCGCGAAAGGCGCAACGGCGGAAGACGGGTGAAAGTGAAGTGGTCCGGTAGACGGAATTGCCGGATTCACAAAACGCACAAGAGAGCGGACGGGGATGAGGCGTCCGCACTGAACAGGTCTCGAAAACCAACCTCGACGCCGGCGGGTTATTCGCGACTCCTAAGCGCCTCTGGTAGATCGTTGGCCTTCCTGTAGTCCAGCCTCGAAATATCGTCGTCGTCGAGAATGATGGTGCTGAAAGTCTGTCCGCCCGGGAAATGATAGAGGAGGTACTTCCCTTGAGAATAGGAGGCGAGGTATAACTCGGACGGGAGATGCAGCGCTGTGGACTCGACCCGAACCGGAGACGATTTGGACGCCACAGTTGCTGCTGCATCCACACGCCCCGCATGGCCTGCCCGCGCGAGTCTGCCAACGAGCACGACGAGTATAACTAGTCCGATCATATACCAAACCACTTTCGGCAGCGCGGCCCTCAGTTTCACCAGCCAATCGGTGTGTCCGACGTCCCGGAACAGCGCGATGAACGATCCAACCGCAAGGAGAGCGGTAGCCGCCATAAAAGGATAATCCCATGCCTGGACCAAATAGTCGGCGGTTGTGCGTTGGAACAGTGCTGGATCGACTCCAAAGTACCCGTAGAAACCGGCATAGTAGAGGTAACCGTGGAAATACATGTACGCGGTGGCGAGAGACAGCACCGTGGCAGCCTCGAGAAATTTCGAGAACTGAAGTCCGCCGGCTGAGTCATCGCTGGCGCTAGCGTTCGTAACGCTCGCTGCAGCTGCGTTAGGTGGAGTATTCGGAGGTAGTTGATCAGGCATCGAGATCCGATTATCGACACGCAAGTAATCGTCTTTAATACTGCCGTACGGCACTCGATGCGCGGGTAGCGCGCCGCGGAATACGATCATGGAGAGGGGGGCGTGTGCTCCCGGTGTGCACAATGGACAACGCCGCCTGACGGTTCGCATCACTCACGGGCCGAAGGCATGTGAGGAGCATACCGTTACGGAAAAAGGCTTCCCGAGCGGAACGGTTTTGCCCATGGTCCGCGCAGTGGACACAACCTCCGCACGCGCCCAGCTTCGCGTCGAAAGTTCCGCCGCCGGATCGCCCTCGGCTGGCTTGCGCTCGCTGCCGCTTCATTGGCAGGAAAAACTGCTGATCGGGTTGGTGGCGGGTTGCCTGATCACGCTCGCCTGGGGCCTCGGCGGAATGGCCTATTGGGTGCAGTGCACCGGTCTCGCGCTCGCCGCGGCCAGTTTCGTCGCGGCGCTCTGGCCGCGGACTTATTTCGAGCCCGGCCGGGACTTCCGGCTGATCTTGTGGCCGCGGCTGCTGCGGTTCCCGCTGTTCTGGATCGGACTGATCTATGTCGCGTTCGTGGTCGTTCAGGCCCTGAACCCCGCCTGGCGGTTCATGCGCTCGGATCAGGGCTGGTGGATCGAGCCGCTCGAATACGCCACCTGGCTGCCGCATGGCGTGGAAGGCACGCCGTTGCTCAAGATGAACGCGTGGCGCGCGTTGACGATCCACGGCACGGCCTGGCTGCTGGTCTGCGCGATCTGGGTGGGCTTCACCCGGCGCAAGAGCGCCCGCGTGCTGCTCTGGACCATCGGGATCAGCGGCGTGACGCTGGCCTTGCTGGGGCTGCTGCAACGGCTGACGGGGTCGACGAAGATGTTCTGGGCCTGGCGTCCGCCCTTCGAATACTACTTCGGCACCTTTCTGTACAAAAACCACGCGGGCGCGTACCTGAACCTCATCGTGGCGACGTGCGCGGGCTTGGCCTGGTGGCATGCGGAGCGCGCGCACCGGCGACTGCAGAAATCGCACCCCGGCATGCTGCTGCTCTTCCTCGCGCTGCTGACCTTCGCGGCGGTGGTGTTTACCTTTTCGCGGGCCGCGGCGGCGCTGGGCCTGGGACTCCTCCTGATTCTGGCCATCGGGTACGCGGTCCGCGTCTCGTTTCGCGCCCGCGGCGGCACGCCGCCGTTGGTGACGTCGTTGATGGCGGTCTTCTTCGTGGGATTCCTCGGACTTGCGGCGTATTCGCTCAATATCGAGAAGGTGGTCGATCGGTTCGGCCTGCTGTTCGAGGAAGAGCGGACCGCCGCCATCGAATACCGGAAACAGGCGGCGCAGGCGGCGATCGACATGGGCAAGGACAGCCCGTGGGTGGGCCATGGCGTGGGCGAGTTCCGCTACGTCTTCCCGCGGTATCAATACCAGTATCCGATGATTTTCACGGAGGGGAAACGCCGGCTGTACTGGGAATTCGCGCACAACGACTACGCGCAGCTTTTCGCGGAGGCGGGCTGGTTCGGCGTGGTCCTGGCGGCGGCGACGTTGATCTATCTGCTGATGGCGAGCGTGCGGCAGGGGGTGTTTTCGCGGCCCGCGAAACTCGCGCTGTTGGGCGGGCCACTGGTGGTGTTACTGCATGCGGCGATGGATTTCCCGTTTGGGAATCCGGCGATTCTCGCGACCACTGCGGCCCTCATCGTCGTGACGCTGCGCTGGACGGAACTGGAGCACGGCAAAGGACTGACGGTGAACGCTAGCCGGTGAACAGGGGGCGGGGGACGGTAGTCGGTGAACAGTGGACGGTGGGCGGTGGACGGTGAACAGTGGACAGTAGACGGTGAACGGAATCTGAACTCTGCACTCTGACCTCTGATCTTGCCCGGCGAGCGGTCAACGGGTCGGATCCGTGTCCATCTGTGTTCATCTGTGGTTCAAGGATTGCTGGATCGCCCTCGGATCGACTCCTGTTCAAACAGTTCAGTTGAGAGATGAGCGTTGAGGGTTGGCCGCCATCCTGAGCCTTACGCCTTAGGCTTTATGCCTTAAGCTGCCAGTTACCCTTTCGTGTTTTTCGTGTGTTTCGTGGGCAGCTCGCTTCGCTCGCAGTCCAGAGTCTCGGGTTCGGAGTTTGGAGTTCGAGGCCCACCGTCCACTGCCGACTGTCCACCGTTTTCCGTGTGTTCCGTGGGCCAATTGGATTGAGCTCTGTGCCCTCGGCTTGAGCTCTCCGTGGCCTCTGTGTCGTGCATTTCGATCGTTCTCGGATCGTCTTCGGTATTCGTCCTGTTTAAATCAGGCCGAGCCTCACGCCTTAAGCTTTAGGCCTTACGCCACAGCGAGCCACTGGAATGAGGCTGGATCCCGAGGCAGCGGACGCCACCATCTGACGTCTCATGCCGAAGATTCTGATCGTGGCCGAAAAACCTGACGTGGGACGCACCCTCGCGGCGGCACTCCTCGGCCGGACGTTTTCGGGCATGGGACCGCATCGCGGCACGCTGCCGACGGGCGAGGAGTTGACGGTCGTCACCGCGCGCGGCCACCTCTTCGAACTCGCGCCGCCGGAGGCTTACGACCCGAAATACGCCGCGTGGATCGTGCACGACCTGCCGATCACGCCGAGCACACGCTGGGATTTTCAGCAGGTGCCGCGGGAGGACGCGGCCAACTACATCCGGATCCTGCGCGACGAGATCGCCGCGCATCTCAACGACGAGATCGTCAACGCCTGCGACGCCGGCCGCGAGGGCGAGGTCATTTTCCGCAAGGTGATGCGCGGCTGCGGCGCGAAAAGGTCGGCCCGATACACCCGGATGTGGGCGCAGGTGATGACCGAGGAAGGACTGCGCGAGGCGTTCGCGCAGCGCGCGCCGTCGGCCAACTACAACGGATTGGGCGAGGCGGGATTCAGTCGCGACGAGGCGGACTGGCTCGTCGGGATGAACGTGACGGTGCTGGCCACGAAGACGCTGCCGCGCGGCCGCGGCAATTGGAAGGTGTGGTCGGTCGGCCGCGTGCAGACGCCCACGCTGGCGCTGGTCGACACGCGCGACCGGTTGATCGCCGATTTCAAGCCGCAGCCGTTCTGGGAGGCGTTCGGCGGGTTCGGGGACGTCGAGGCCAAGGCCGACCTCGACGCCTATGCCGAGTCGGCCGACCGGCCCAAGCTGCTCGGGTCGCCTGAGGTGAACACCGAGCGCTCGAAGAAGGTGTTCTGGAGCCAGGAGAAGGCGAACGCGTTTGCCGCCGCCGCCAAGGCGCCGCCGACGTATACGGTGGCGGACAAGAAGGGCACGCGGACGGAGCGGCCGCCGCTGCCGTTCGACCTGCAGGAAGTCCAAAAGCTCTGCTCGAAGCGACGGGGGCTCACCGGCACCGAGTCGCTGGCGGTGCTCCAGGATCTTTACGAGAAGCGAAAGCTGCTCAGCTACCCGCGTACGGACAGCCGTTACCTGCCGACGAAGTTGAAGGCGCGGCTGCACGCGGATCTCGCGCGCGTGCTCGCCGCAGTGAAGGCGACGCATCCGCAGCTGCACCTCGCCAGCCAGGAATTGATGCCGGCGGAGGTCGCCGCGAAAGCGCGCGCGTTCGACGACGCCAAAGTGAGCGATCACTACGGCATCGTGCCGACCGGCGCGACCGCCGGGATCGCCGAGCTGGAAGGACACGAGCTGTTCGTTTTCCTCGCCGTGCTGCAGATGACGCTGATGGCACTCGACGAGCCCGCGCGCTACCAGACGGTCACACGGCGTTACACGCAGGAGGGCGGCGCCGGCCCGTATGCGCCGGCGGTGTTCCGCACTACGCGCGAGGAGATCGAGGTGCCGGGCTTCACGCGCTGGCGGAAGGAGACGGAGAAAAAGTCGGCGCCGCTGCCGGCCGCACAGTCCAGCCAGGCGACGCTGGACGCCGTGACGCTGAAGGAGCTGCGGACGAATCCGCCGGATCCCTACACGGATGCGACGCTGCTCGACGCGATGAAGTATGCCGGGGAAACGGTCGACCCGGAGCTGGATCCGGAACAGGCCGACGCGCTGATCGAGGTGATGAAGGATCGCGGGATCGGCACGCCGGCGACGCGGGCGGGAATCATCGACAAGCTCGTGGCACGGCAGTTTCTCGAGCGGCAGGGCAAGGCGATCGTCACGACGGAGAATGGCCGGCAGCTGATTCGCGAACTGCGGGCTCGCGCGCCGGATTTCCTGTCGGCGCAGCTGACCGCGGAGTGGGAGCTCGTGCTGAAACAGATGGAGCGCGGCGAGGCGAAGCTGAACCGCGGGCAGTTTCTCGATGCGCTGCTGGCGCAGGTGGTGACGTTGAAGCAGGCGTTTTTGGCCAAGACGTCGCGCGACATCGAGACGGCGGCGGTACCGGTGACCGAGGGCACGCCGGTGGCTGACGCGGTGTGTCCGAAATCGCAGCAGCCGCTGCTGGATCGCGGGCCGTTTTTCGAGGCGCCGGGATTTCCCGGGCTGCGGCTCTGGAAACGGGCGTTCGGGCGGACGTTCTCCGCGGCGGAGTATGTGGCGCTGCTGACGGCCGTGGCGGCGGGGAAGCCGCATCACGTGACCGGCATGAAGTCAGGGCAGGGGCGGGAGTTCGCAGCCGACCTCGTGCTGAACGCGGACGGCACGAAACTCGAAATCCACCGGCCGGAACCGAAGAAGGTGAAAGGCGTGAAGTGTCCGAAATCGGGGAAGCTGCTGCTGGATCACGGTACGTTCTTCGAGGCGAGTGGCTGGCCCGGCGTGCGGCTGTACAAGAACGCATTTGGGCGAGTGTTCGCCGCGGAGGACTATCTGCCGATCCTCGAAGGCTGGAAAGCGGGGACGCCGATCGTGGTGACCGGGCTGGTGTCGGCGAAGACCGGCAACCCGTACAGCGCGAAGCTCGTCCTGGACGCGGCGACGAAGAAGGTGCGGTTGGAGTTTGGAAAAGATGAGCCCAGAGCGGAGAGATGAACGCGGAGAGTTGAGAGTTGAGGGTTGAGAGTTGAGCGCCGAGCCGAGCCGGCGGCAGGCGAACGGTGGACGGCAGGCCGTGGACGGTCGACGGTCCCGCACGATCGCGCGACCACGCTCCGTGTCCTCTGTGTTTCAACGATTGGCGGATTGTCCTCGGTTCGCCCTCGGATCGACTCCTGTTCAAACAAGTCGGATTTGTTTTACAGAAGGCAACCAAGGACGAACCGAGGTGGGGCTCCGGCCCTCAAACCGACCGCGGATTACGCGGATCATCGCGGATTAGATCTGTGTTCATCCGTGTCCATCTGTGGTTCAAGGATCTGGAGATTGGATCTTGGATCGATCTCCGTTTCCTCCTGTTCCAACCGGTCTGGGCCTTATGCTTTAAGCTTTACGCCTTAAGCTGACAGCGCCTCTGGCGCTGATTTTCACAGGAGGCAAACCGAGGACAAACCGAGTTGGGGCCGAGCCCCAGTAGCGCGCGTTGGGGTTGGGACGGATTCTCAAAGCTTTGGGACGATTCGGCGCATGCGGCAGGCGCCAGTCCGAGGCCCCATGGAGGAATTTTGAGCGCGCATTAAGGGGGCTTAAGCGGCGGTTAACCGGGCGTCAAACCATAGCCTCATACGTCGATGGCGTCACTGAAGACCGTCGCGCAGCCTGCAGCCGCAGGCACATCGCAGATCACCGACTCAACCTTAGCCGCGGCATAGGCACGAGCATACAGCGTCTGCCCCGATTGAGCCATGGCGGTGTGGGACACCCATGTGTCGAACTTGTCCCCATCAAGGCGCAGCTTCGCCACCAGCGACCGGACTGGATCCGCGGGGCAGGCGTCGGCGTGCGCCTGGCTCGCGAACAAGTCGAACTGGAATGACGCCTCGCGCGTGCGACGGTCTAGCCGGTGTGCTCCGATGCGAAGATAGTGGCCCGTGATTCCGTTCGGGAGAATGAAGGTCTTTTGAAATGCCATGGCTTAGTCGTACTCAAGAAGTTCGATGGAGAACCGACAGGGACCGGCGCCCAGATTGGCGCCGTCTCGCCTCGTGACGCGGATTACCGCGTTGCTGGAGCTGTTCCCAGCGGCGTCGAAGTCATACGCTGCAAGCACAGCGGCGTCGCTTGAGCTCTGTGCGTAGCCTGCATCCGGCTTCGTCGAAAAACCCCGGTTAGACAGTGAGACGTTAAAATTCTCTGTCGCCGCACCACCCGTGAGTGTGGGCACGGCGCTGTTCTGGTAGCGCGCGAGTACCTTTCGCACGCTCGATCCGTTGCCGGTCTGGATGCCGGTGACCGCGACAGCCGAGGATGACTGCTCCGCCATGTCGGCGGTTCCGTAGTTGTCGGTGAAAGAGTGAGGCACAGTCTTGGTCGTCCACGTCGACCCTACCCCGGAACGACTCACCGCCCGCACGCCGATGTCGTCAGTCACGGAATTGATCTGGAGCCCCGCGTACAGCGGAAACTCCGTCTCGGTGCCCTTCGTGCGGCCGAGCGTAATTGGCACGCCCGCGTCGCGCCGGATCTCGTAATACGCGACATCCTTGGAAGGCGAAGCGGTCCACTTGAGCATCGCCGCAGAATACTTGGTCCCACCACTGCCGGCATAGGCCGGGGGCACGCGGTTGACGTCGCTCGCTGTCGTGCTGAGCACCAACCCGGATGGAGCGCTTGGCGCGGCGGGCGTCGGCGTCGTGAACGGCGAGCCGGTCGCCTCGACCACCGCGGAGCAAATACCATAAGCCGAATACGCCTGCACAGCGACATCGACTGACGTCCCGGTAGGCAAGTCGTCGATCGTGGCGCGGCTGTCCGCTGCTCGCCGATCCTCGTCAATCTGATCGGCCAGCACCCAGCCGGCAGCCACTCCGTGCACTCGCCAGAACACATTGAGCCCGACGGCGAGCGACGGAAGCGCCGGCAGATTGATGACCAGCTTGGCCGTGGCGCTGCCATCCGCTGCGATCGTGGTGCCAGTGATATAGAGCGTCGGCGCTGATGGATTACCTGGCGGCGTAGGATCAATGCCACCCTCGGGAATGCTCTGCGGCGTGGCGCTCGCGACCGTGCTCTTGGCGCTTTCGACATTCGACGCGCTCTCGGCGGTGACCCAGTAGTAAGAAGTCGCATCTAGCGGCATCTTGAGGTCGACGAAACTGGTCCCGCTCACCTGGCCGATCCGCGTCGCGCTTGCCGGCGTGTTGCTCGAGTGACGGTAAATACCGTACTCCGCGACCCGAGGATCGGAGTGCTTGGTCCAGCTCAGCTGCACGGCCTTGCCCGTGCCAGCCGAGGCCGTCAGGCCCGTCGGTGCGGACGGCACCACGCTGTCGGCCGGTGCGGTCTCCGTCACCGGCGCACAGTAGGCGCCATAGACGCCGAGCATGTTGCGGAACCGCAGCCGGACATCGTAGTCGAGCAGCCCGCAAAGATCGGCGAGGATCTCGTGCTCGGCCGTGCCGGGCAGCATGCGCGTCTGCCATACGGGTGCCGCAGTGGTCTTATATTGCAGCTCGATCGAGCCGCCGCCCTGGACCCAGGCCGAAGGCGCGGCCGTCCACGTCGCGAGCAGGCGCGAGAGACTTGTGCCGTCGGGCTGGAGGAACGCGGCCGGCGTGAGTGTTAGGCCAGTGGGCGTGGGCACCACGCGCGGGTTTGGGAGATTGGTGTTCGGCGCCGGGTCATCGACATTCTCCTCATCGGTCAGCCAGTCGAAGATCGACGCGTCCGTCTCCTGCCCGGTGATGTCGATCACGAAGCCGGGCTTTGCTTTCTTGTCGCGCTCGATCGAGAGGTCGAAGCGGAGCAACTCGAACGCCTTCGCGTCCCACCCGAGCGGCTCGAAAGTGAACCGGTAGTTTTCGCCCGCCACCGCTTCGAGCGCGCGCAGATTGCACGCCTTCGTTGCGATCGTACCCTGGCGCGTGCGCAGCAACTTAATCTTCGCGAGCCGTTGCGCCTGAGCCGATGATGCGACAAATGCGAGGTCGAGATCGGTGGCGAGCTCGACGCCGTCGAGCGCGACGAAGGCATCGCTGACCACCGCGGGGAACGGCGTGCGGTTGTAGGCGGCGTCGGGATTGGTGTAGACCCCACGCACGTGGTTGAGCTTCTCGCGCCAGGAGAGCGGAGTGGACACGCTCACCGCACCGCGCAGCGCGCTCATGTCGAGCTCGACGTCGGGCTCCTCCCAGGCGCCGACTCGAATGACCACATCGCCAGCGACATCATACATCTTGCCCGCCGTGGCGCTGATGAACGAGTCGACCACCGTGGAGCATTGTGCATCGAGGTCGTAGGCCCCGGCGACAGTGTACCGCCTGGCCTCAGCATCGGCGAACGAGACCGTCGCACCAGCGTGCGTGCCCGTCGGCGCGAGATCGAGGGTGAACCCGAATGGCACCACGCGACTGATCGATGCGATCACCGCGCTTGGGGGAATATCCGGACCCGAGACGACCATACCCGCGACGAGTCCATCGAGCTCTTCTTCCCATGTGCCGATCCACGCTTGCCCGCCGGTGTAGTCGAGGGTCCGCGTCAGGGGAGCCGCCAGCCCGACCAGCTCATCGGAGGTGTTGGCTGCCGTGATGGCGGCCGCAGTGACGATCTCGTCGTCCTGGGCGTTGAGCCCATACAACCGCACCAGCGAGCCTGTGTGATCGCGCACCGGCACGCCCCGGTTGAAATCGTGCCAGCAGACGGCTGCGTTGTCAGTATACTCCCACGTGCTGTCGTCGTCGGGATCCTGCGCCTCGTCGCGCGGATCGTAAGGGATGCGCCAGCGGCCGACCGCCGTGATGAGCGGCAGGCCTGTCGGCCACTTCGACTGATCAGCCTTGAGCCTGATCGCTGAATAGGTGCAACCGCGCAGGCGGTCGGTGCTCGTCCATATACCTGGGATTTCCGCGAGGAAATTGGCGTCGGCTTCCTGGTTCCACTCGCCGAGATGGTGCGTCACGCGCGCGAATCCGGCGTAGGTGCCCAGTGCATCGCCAGCCGCGTCGAAGCGCACGATCTCGTCGTTGAACATCAGGTAGTCGATCGCGCGCGCTCGATGCGCGCACCAGACGAGGATAAGGTAGAGGTATTCGTTTGGCGGATCTCCTGGCACATCCCGCACGTGATGCAGCCGCATCGCTCCGCCCGTGCGACAGTGGCCCCAGATCACGCGACGCGGCGTGAGCGGGTCACGTGTCACATCGAGCGGATTGCCGTTAGTGAGTCCACCGAGCTTACGCTGCATCATACGGCCGATGCCGTAGCTAGCCGCCACGGTCAGCACTAGCCGCGCGCCGATCGCCCACCACGACTTGCTCGTTGCAAGCCACTTCAGCGCCGCGGCGACGCCCTTCCAAAAGGCTGGATTCGCGAGAAACGGCATCAGGCAATCCTCCAGGCAAACCTGCAGGCCAGTGTATCCCGCCACACCAGTCCTCGCGTGGTAAGGAATGCGCTACGTGCACCGGCGCACACACCGAGGATCCGGCGCCGCTCGAGCACATCCCCCACGATGTCTCCACGTCCGGCGTGTCGCACGTCCACCAACCGCAGCCCATGCTGCTCTGGCACATTCCACAGACTACCCTCATAACGCGTACGGATCAGCGCCGTCGCTTCCTTTGCCGTGTGATAGGTCCCGCGCAGCTCGGCCGCCGGATCCTCGCCTGTCTGCGCGGCAATCGCGCCGGCGGAAAACAAGCAGCAGTCGTGTTCACCCCAGGCAAACTTCTTCGTGCGCGAAGCCGTGAGATAGGCGGCGAGCGCGGTGGGCCAGTTCTGCAGTCGAGGCTTGCTCATAGCGCGTAGTTCACGCGGCCGCTGCCGATATTTCCGCCCGCGTTGCTAATTGCTCCGGTCGGCGTTGCCACGCCCCAGTAGATCGGCCTCTCGCCGATCGTGTTGGCGTAGCGGAAACCGGTGTCGCCTGGGAACAGCCGTTGCTGGTCTGCGTCGCTGTAGCGCATCGTACGCGCCGTCTTCAGCCGCACGAAAATCGACTCGACCGTCACCTGGATCGTCGCAGTCTTGCCGCTGATCATGAGCTTGTGCACGTCGGTCCAGCCGCGGCGCAGCCGCCACGGATCGGGCACGACCTGCCACGCCTCACCGACGAGCTCGAAGATTGACAGCCATACCGTGGCGCGCCGGCGCTGACTCGTTTCGTCGAGCGCCAGGGCAATGCTCGCGCTCGAGATACCGCTAATCTCGAGCGTCATCGCCGGCGCCTCGGGCGACGAAGATTCC
Organism: Opitutus terrae PB90-1; assembly: GCF_000019965.1. Taxonomy (GTDB): domain Bacteria; phylum Verrucomicrobiota; class Verrucomicrobiia; order Opitutales; family Opitutaceae; genus Opitutus; species Opitutus terrae. Next base: position 4,468,673 of record NC_010571.1, on the reverse strand, counting down.
TGCACCGCGGAAATGCCGCCCAGGTTGCCTACTCCGCTCCATTCCTTCGCGTCCCACACCAACTGCGTCGGCCCGGTCCACGCGCGAAACGGCGCGCCGGGATAGTCGATCTCCGCCATCACGCCGACTCGCACCAGTCCAGCCTTGGCGGCCGCGCGAAACTCAGGGGTAAGCGCTCTCACGAGGGGACCTCCTGCGCGGAGAATGCGAAGCCAAACGTCACCGCGAGTTCGCCGTCCCACTCGTCGTCGGGCAGCACCATCCGGAACGTGCGTGTGCCGGGCAGCGAGCCGCGTGCCCACGGATTTAGATCGAAGCTAAATGTGCCCTCGAGCCCGTTGAGCTCTTCGAGCCACGATTCCATCGTCGCGGCGTCAGCGCGGTCGAGCGGCTGCAGCGTCACGTCGATGGCGTAAACCATCGTCGGCCAAAGCTGCACTTGCGACTGCAGCGTGAACTCGTTTGAAAAATCCGCCTGCACGCGGATCCGCCGCACTCTCACCTTTTCGGGGAAGAGTCCGACACCGCTCGGGTAAGGTAGTGGAAAAGCCATGTCAGCCGAGTTCGATCTGGTTGCGCGCGATCGCCTCGCGCACGCCGTCGACGGAGAGCTGCCGCATCATGGGCATCATCTGCACCATTTCTGCGCGCACCGTTTCCTGGACGCCGGTCGACACCTGCAGCGTCTGATGCACCACGATCGACCGGCCTCCTCCGCCGGCGACTAGCGGGCCACTCGATGAGATCCGACCCGGCACGAGCGGGATGAAGGTTTCGACGGGTTCGTCGCCCTCGTTGATCCGGTACATCCGCCCGACCTGTACATCACCGCCAGTGGCCCGGCCTGGCAGGTTGGACATGAAATCGACCGGTGTGGACCACACGTCGGAAAGCCCGTCTCCCACCAGTCCGCTCGCTGGGCCACCCGCACCGGCGCCGCCGCCGCCGGCGCCGCCGAGCCCGCCGAAAATGCCCATCAACGCCTTCAGCGCGATCATCTGCAGCTGCACCTGGATCAACATAACCAGAAGCGATTGCAACGTGTTCTTCCACACCTCACCCCAGGAGCGCACGTCTTGGCCGCCGAGCTTCGCCGACACGGCCGAGATCGCACCACCGAGGCTCTGGCTGATGACGCCTGCCACCTGTTCTCCGGATGAGCCCAGCGACTCGATCCAGTCGAGCGCACCGGCCTGCACGCCTTGACCGACCGTGAGTGCGTTGGGATTGATCGTGCGCTCGTTCACGCCGAGCGCACGCCGCTTGAGGTTCGCGAGCGTGGGCGGCTGCACTCCTTGCAGCGCGTTGCGTTCGTTCTCCAGCTTTTGGATCTGGATGATCAGGTCCTGTTGCTCCTTGCGCCGCTTGTCCTGCGTCTCACCGAGAGTCACGTCGACCGGCATGTCCTTGCGCAGCTGCTTGAGCTCGCGCAGCAGATTGATCTGCGCCTGCAGGTAGCGGATCCGTTGGTCTCGTCGCTCCTGGTCAGTCTTGCCCGGATGGCCTTCGAAGATCTCCTCCGCTTTCGCGGCATTCTCGAACGCCTCGCGCAGTCGCTCGAGCGCCTGGCGTTGCGTGGCGAGGTTGCGGAGTCTACCTTCGTCGGCTGGCGCCCGCGGGATCGGCAGCGTGCCTGCTCCCATACCAATGCCGAGCAGATCTGCCTCCAGAGCTCCGGACACGCGCGTGGCCTGCAGCATCGTGCGTTCGACCAGCTTCGCACCGGCGTCGAGCCGCGCGATCTCGGAGTCGGCGAGAATCATGTTGGCGCGCTCCATCGATGCTGCGAGTTCGTCGTAGCCTTTCTCCGCCAGATCCTGGATCGCCCCGCGCAACCGAGGAATCGTGCGCTCGCCGAATAGTGTGGCCTTCACAGCCAGCGCCGTCTGTTTGTCGTCCATCGCTTCGACGGCCGTGGCCGCCTCCGCCCAGGCGTGCTCGAGATCCGTCGCCTGCAGCGAGATTGGATCGAGGCCGGCCGCCTCGAACGCCGCCGCCGCCGCGCTCGACGAGTCGGCCGAGTCCCTTAACGCGCGGTTAAACGTCGTTAGCGACATCGTGAACGAGCCCATGTCGCCGCCGGTGTCGCGGATGAGCTGCCGGTAGACCTGATAGCCGCGCATCGACAGATCGAGATTGGCTGCGCCGTCGCGGATCTCGCTCGCCAGCGTGAACGCCGCGGTCGCCGCCTGCTTCGCCGTGTTCACCAGACCCATCATCGCGCGCTCCGCGATGTTCGCGCCGAACACCGCCTTGAACGTTTTTCCAAGCAGCGTCGCCTTGGCGTTGACGTCGTCGACGCCCTGGCCGACGCCCTTCAGCCCGGAAAGAGTCTTGTCCAACCCGTCGAGCTTGTCGCGGATCGAGACCAGGATGTCGTAGGTGGCGTCGGGCATGTGGTCGCTTCGCTCCCAGTGGGAAGTGTTAAGTTGAAGTTTAAGGACGGAGGTCTGAAGGCAGAGACTTACACTCTAGACTTCACACTTTGACTTTCGCTGCGTTCGCGGCGCTCGGCGCGCTGAGCGAGCGCGGCGTCGTGGAGCCGCTCATACGGCGTGCGGTCGTCGAGAGACTTCTGCAGGCGGCGTTGCATCGATTTTGGATCGGTGGTGTGCGTGACCTCAAGCTGGTCGAGCTGCGCTTCGGTGCGGCGCTTGCGCGCGCGATCGCGTAGCGCGATCAACCAGCTGAAGGGCTGGTCGAGGAGTCGCTCGCGGTCGATTTCGCCGGCGTCGAGAGCGCAGTCAGTGAGGAGATCAAGGAGCTGCTGAGTCTTTCGACGAAGGGCGCGAGCACCTCCTCGCTTTCCAGGAGCAGCGGCATCTTCCACTCCTTGGCGGCCACCAGCTGCTTTCCGGTCTCCGCCGCCGGCGTAAAATTTATTTCATCACCCGCCTTTCCGAATAGCTTGCGGGCCGAGGCGGGCGTGAGGTTGTCGGCCCAGCCGGCGGGCACGGGCCAGTAGCCCTCGGGCACGCTGACGTCGGGGAACCGCGCCTGCGCGCGGATCTGCTCGAGCTTCGGCCAGGACTTGCGCTCGAGCGGCTTCTCGCCGTTGGCGGGATCGCCGGCGCGCACGTAGAGGCAGAGCTCGAGCAAATCGCCGATGCGATCGGCGCAGCGGAAAACAAGCGGGTGATAGCGGGCGGGCAGTTCGCGAATGAAGACGCCGACGCGCCGGCCGCCGAACAGCTCGGCGGTTGCCGGCTCGCCGGCGAAGAAGACCTGGAGAGGAGTGGGCTTGGGCATGGCTGGCGTCTCGCCAGGCGAGACGAGTTGAGAGCTGAGAGCTGAGGGTCGAGAGCCGTCCGGTCACGGATTCGGCGGCGGGACGTAGACGGGAAGCGTTGCGATGAAGTCCTCGATCGTCGGCAGCGGATCGCCGGACTGATGCGCGCCGAGCGCCGCGTAGCACGCGGCCCACACCGACGACCGCCACACGAGGTAAGCGTTGCCTTCGGCGGCGAACGGGTTCTCCGGCGGTGCGGCGTAGGAGCAGGCGGAGAGGATGTGGTCGTAGCCGTCCTGGCGCGCACGCGCGTCCATCCACGCTTGCACGGCGGCGACCACCGCGGCGGAGAATTGCGCGACCGCCTGAGCCTCGCTCGGTGGGGCCAGGGCGGCGGAGATATCGGCTGCGGCGTCCTCGGAGAGTTTCGGCGCGATGTTGGCGGCGCTCGGGTTGAGGCGCGTTACGCCATCGGCGGCGAGGAAATCGAAGACGATTTCTGTCTCGGTCACCTCGAGACAACCAACCGTCTGGCCAGAAGGGAGTGTATAAACGGCGAGGTAGTCCATGGCGGTTAGGCGCGTTTGCGCAGGCTGAAGTTGAACGTGAGGTTGTCGGCGCCACTCGTGGCGACGGCACGAAGCCGGCGGCGCGTGTCGAGTCCGCCGTCCGCGGGATAAGCGAGCTTCGTCCCGCCGGCCGGGATCGTCACTGCGGCCATGAGGTCGGTGTGATTGGTGCCGTCGGAGAGCTGGACCTTGACGTCGACGGCGGAGCTGGCGCCGTTGTTCGTGATCTGGATACAGTCGATATCCCACCCAGCGAAAAGCATGTCGGCGGACTGGATCAGGTAGGCGGCTGTTCCGACGTTGACGTTTTTGGCGCGGACCTGCGGGCGGCGCTTGCCGTCGACGAGCACGGACGCGCCGGCGGTGTGGATGCTGTCTATTCCGTTTGCGCCCATATCACGGCAGGACTGATACGACCCGTCCTGCAGTCCTGGCTTGAATGAGGGCCCAAGCGCAATGAGCGTTCCGTCGTCGATATAGATCGAAGCTGCGCCGGATTCGCTGTACGTGAGCGAAATCTGAAATCCGTCGACGCAGATAAACTCTACTGCGTACTTGGCCCACTCTGCGGTCAACACCTGGCCCGACAAGTAGGTCCCCTTAATCGCATCGACTGCGCGGACGGACACTTTCTCTCCGCCCGTGGCCCCTCGTGCCCAGAACTCAAGGCGATACCTCCAGCCAGAGACCATCCCGCCGCTGGCGAGGTTGAGCCAAACGGTCGCATACTCCGCGAAACTCGTAACGGTCAGTTTGGCCGATGCCGCTCCTGACCGGAAAACCGTAGTATCACGCAGCACCGATGACCCGCCTGTGATTGACTCACCCCACGTGGCTAGCTGGTCGGCTCCGCCGGCTCCAGCAGTCTCAAACCCGCCGTTGCGCAAAGACGGCGAAACGATTGCGACCGCACTCCCATTCCCAAGTTCGCACCACGGCGGCAATTTTCCGCTTAGTGCGTGAGTCGTGCAGTCGGCGTCGCTCAGCACCGCATTGATCGGTGCGAACACGATGAACCGGCCGCCCGCGCGCGTCGCACCGCCGCGCGCGCCAATCGAGAAATAGGCCGCGGGATGCGCGTAAGTCCATGCCGGCGGGGACGCGCCGTCGGCGCCTTCGCGGCTCGCGGCTACCGGCGTGCCGTTGACGACGAGCGAGAAGTCGTTGCCCGCGAAGTTCCGCCGAAAATGCAGCAGGGTCGGAAGCCCCTTCAGGTAGGTCGTGACAAAATTGTCGTATTCCTTCCGCCGCGTGTTCGTGCCCCATAGTGACGTGATCTCGATATTGAGTCGGCCCGTGTTGGTCAGGTAGGCGAGGACACCAGCGTCCCCCGTCGTGAGTGGATCGGAGTTAGCGCCGAAACCGACGATGCTCACAGAACCGGAGGGGTTCGCGCTGGGTGGATCGAGCCAAAGCAAAGGGAGTGTCCAGTCGGACGCGCTAACATCGCCGGGGGCGCCCAACGCCCAGAAGAAACGCGCCCCAGCGGTGGCGCCATCAAGATAGATCGCATCACGGAGAGCACGCCCGCCGCCGATGTGGTGTCCAAGGGCGGCGGCAACAATCCCGAGATCGGCACGCCCCGGCAAATCGGGGTCGCGCATGAGGTGGAGGATGTCGGTCGCGCGAAGGTCAGACGTACGCGTTTTGGAGTTGAGAGAGGTGGCCATGGCTAACGGTAGATTTGGATTTCGGTGCCATCGCCCCAGCCGGCGGCGGTGCCGTCGGCCCAGAGGAGCGTGGACTTGGCGCGCGCGCCGGTGACGATGGTGATCGAGCCGAGCGCCGGCGTGGACTCGGCGACGCCACGCCGGGCCCGGCGAGCGATCGCGGCACATTGGGCTGCGCCGGCGACGACGTCGGACACGACGCGGCGCCCGCGCCGGGCAATGGCTGAGATCCTGGCAGAGAGCGTCAACGCCGGCACCACGCGGCGCACGCAGCCGGCCGCCGTTGAGATCGCGCCGGAGAGCCGCACGACGGGCGCCACGCGGCGCACCGTGTGCGCGGCCGCGGTCACGCGGCCGTAGGCGGCTACCAGCAGACCAGGCGCCGCGAGGATCCAGCGCGGCGTGACCTGCTTGATTGTGCCGGTGAGATACACGGACTCAGGCGGCGTTGTTGAACTCGAGCGACGCGGTGTTGGCCGCGACGAAGTAGGTGTCGAGCGCGGCCACCGTCTTCGGCGCCGGCGCGTAACCGATCGGCGTGCCGCCGACGGCTTGCTCGTAGATCGCGAGGCCGACGATATCGATCGTGCCCACGTGGTCGGCCGGCAGTTCGGCGAAGGTGAGATCGGTGGCAATCAGCTTCTGGCCGTTGGCGGACGCGGGGAAGTTTACGGCGTTATTCGTCTTCTGGAGACGCGCAAGGCCGGTCCATGCGGCTTCGACCACGCCGGAGCCGTCGGCAGCCGGAGCGGTGGTGACGGGTGCGAAGTAGAGATTGGCAGCGCGGGCACGGTCCGGGCCGCCGAAGGAATGATCGAGCGAGCTGTTGCGGAAGGCGGTGGTAAAGAAACCAGACATGGCGGGAGGTTGGGTTGAGGTTTACAGGTAGGGGGAATCAGCGGCCGTGACTCGGGAGCACCTCCAGGCGGAGAAAGAGCCCGTCAGGCGTCGAGCGATGATCGCCGGCGTCGGAGACGACCACCTCGAGCGAGTAGATCTGGGAGCGATCGAGCTCGCCGATGGCGGCGCGCGAGAGGTGGATAAACGCGCGGCCGCGCACGGCGCTGTGCGTGATCGCCTCGCCGCTGCGCGCGGTGAGCACGACCGGGGCATCCTCGAGCGGCGCATCGGTCCAACGCTTGATCGTGGCCTCGACGAGGCAGCCATCAAGGTCCATGGCCGCACCGTCACGGGCGATGTCGATCTGCCACGTGACGGTGTTGCCGAGTCGGACTTGGAGACGCGGGAGGCGCATGGGTGGATAGGCTATGAATGACTCGTGTGCTCCGGCTTTACGTCGCGCTGTCGATCGAGAGGATGACGTCGCCGTCTTTCATCGCCTCGACCACGATCGTGGCGGAGGTGCCGGCGTCGTCGCCGCCCTCGGCCGCGAAACGATTCTGGCCGTTCTGCCGGTAGAACGCGCACGGGAAGGCGTCGGTGACGATCGCGCTGTCGCCGGCGGCGTCGTCGTAATCGCACACCCAAAGCTGCGCGGTGTGCGTGTCGATCACCGCCGTCATCTTGCCGGCGAGCAGAGTGACGACCTTCTTGAACTCCTTCGTCTCGACGATGAACATCTCCGTCGCGCCGATACGCTTGACCTTGCGCGTGCGCTTGACGCCGGTCGCGTCGGGAAACTTCGCGCGCAGGATCTCGTTGTTGCCGTCGTAGTCGACGAGCTTCGACTTGAGGTTGACGGGGGTCGGCTCGGCGCCGGGCGGCGTGAGCTGGAGGATCGACGTGTGGCCGATGACGATATCGGCCGCGGAGAATTCGACTGCGGGTCTGGCCATGGGAGTTTAGTTGAGGGTTGAGTGTTGAGGTTCGGGTTTCGGAGATTCAGACCTTGGACACAGAGGTCACGGAGGCCCGGACCGAGAGCACGGAGCAATCCACCAGGCCTTGCTCTGTGAACTCTGTGGGGTGTGCTCTGTGGCTCATGTTCGGATATTGGGGTTCAGCCGACGGAGATTTTTTCGCGGCCGGCATAGGTGGTGAACGGCTGATCCCAGCAGGTGCGTCCGTCGTCGCCGCCGCGCGGATCGTAGAGCTCGAGGATGCCGCCTTCCTGCGGCAGCAGCACCACGCCAGGCAGCGCGAGCGACTGGCCGCTCAGCGCGGCCACTACGCGCTCCTTCAGCACGAGCACGCCGAGATTGTCGGGTCCGCCGATCAGCGCAGCCTGTTCGCTCGGCACCCATGCGCGATCGCACAGCAGCAGTGAAAAGTCGGTGTCGCGGTGCGACACCACGGATACGGCATCCCGGCCCCCGGCGTTCTGATAGGCATCGCCTCCGGGCACGATGAACGCGCAGCGCTGCTCCTGCGTGGCGAAGAGATCGTACAGCGCCTTCTGTGGGCTCTTCGTGTTGTAGAAACCCACCAGATCGAACATCTTCGCCCCGTGATCGTTGGCCGCGTCGTGCGACAGCGCCTCGAGCGCAGCCTTCACGGCTTCCAGAAGTGTGACTGTCGATACGTAGGGCACTAGCTAGTTGAGAGCTGAGAGTTGAGAGTTGAGAGCCCGAACCTAGACACAGAGCCGAGCCGGAGGACCAAACAGAGGACACGGGAGCAAGGCATTGCTCTGTGCTCTCTGTGTCGGAGCTTTGTGTTCTCTGTGGCTCATGCTTGGGAGCTGGTCTCGCGCTTGAGGAACGTGGTGATGCCGACGCGCACCTCGCGATAGATCTCCACGCGATACGGCAGCGCGCGCGGATCGGCCGTCTGAGTGACGCTCTTTACGAGCTTGTAATAGAGCCTTAAGGCCCGGTCCTCGCGGCGGGCCAACCACGCGCGGCCAGGCCCGACCAGGACGAACAAACCAGGGATCAGCTTCGCCCGCGGCGAGCCGGCGATCTTGGCCTCCGGCCGCAGCGGCAGCGCGAGGTTCTGCCGGCCGGCGGTCGGATAAATCTTTCCGCCGTGCACCTTCATCGCAAGCGCGGGATCGGAGATGGAGATCTTTGCGGCCACATCGTTGGCGCCGGCGAAGGCCGTGGCGCGGCGGATCCGCGACCAGAAGTGCGATCGCGGCCAACCGCGCTTGTTGCCCTCGGCATCGCGCGCCGTGAAGTGCCGGCGCAACAGTCGCTCCACGCGGCGACCCACGGCCGTCATCAGGGGCTTGCGCCGGCCCGGCGCCACGCGGTTGTAAAGCGCGTTCAGGACCGGCGTGGCGGTATTGGCGATGACGGTGGCGCGGATCATGTCGCTGACGCGAGTTGAAGGTTGAAAGTGTAAGATGAGGTGCTAGGTTACCGATGCGCGTCGGTGGGTGCGGTTCGGCCGTTCAGCCAGGAGCTCGACAGAGCACCAAGGCAGCCGGCGGCGATGGGAGGCGGAGCTCAGGTTCCGCCTCCTTCCTCTTTTTTGACGTAGAGCGTGCGCAAGCCCCACCGCGGCGAATGCGCCGCGCGATCGTACACCACCGCCACGACCTGGCCGGCCACGTGCTTACGCAGCTCGAGCGTGCCCGGCGTCTTGCCCGGCAGCACTTCGTCGGGGCTACGCCACACGTGGGGCACGAGCTTGAAATCGCGCGCCATGATCGGCCGCTGATCGGCGCGAGCTTCCGTCGGGCCGTGCAGGTTGTGCGCGTGGCGAATGGAGTCGGCGTCCAGGTGCAGGTGTGCGTCCGTGAGATCCACGCCCGCCTGTTGCGCGGCCGCGATCGTCTCGCCCGTGGCCTCGCCCAGGTCGAGCGACCATTTCACGGCCGGATCTGCGATCGCCCGCTCGTAGAGCTTAGCGATGCGATCGCCCTGCCAGGTGATCTTGCCGTCGCGGCCGACGTCGACCTGATCGCCGAAGATCTGTTTGAAGCCCTCGAGCACCGCCGGCGAGGCATCGGGGATCTTCGCCTGCAGCCCGGCATTGAAATCCTTGGCCGTAGGCTGCACCACGTCGTCGGGCTTCATCACGCGGAGTTCGATCGCCTCGTCGTAGAAAATGTCCTCCACCCCCATGCCCGAGCCGTATTTGAACGGTGGCCACGGCCGGCCGAAGTCGGAGATCTTCGTCCAGATCGGATCGTCCTTGCGCGCGATCATGCGCCCGTCGTAGAGCGTGCCGCCGGCGTCCTGCCAGATCTGCTTCCAGTTGCGCTCCTCCTCGCGCGACTCCACACGCACGAGCTCCTGACACGGTGCCGCGGCGAGGCTCTCCGGGTCCTGGCCGATCAGCCACCGGCCGTGCTCCATCGCGTCCTCGACCTGGAAGTCGTAGATGAGATTCAGCCTGCGCTGCGATGTGATGTCGGTGATCCGCCCGGTATCACCTTCCTTCGCTCCGAGCTGCTCGCGCATGTCGGCGACGAACTTGTCGCGCGACATGAAGGCGCGGCCGGCATCGCGCGACGAGAGGTCGAGCGCCTCCTGGATGTTGCCCTGCATTGTGACGACGGTGCGGATGTCGTCGACCTTGGCGGAGAAGAACGCGCGATCGCTCAGCCCCACCGCGACCTCCTGCCACTCGGCCGACGACAGCTTCGCGGCGATCGGAGTCTTGGACTCGATCCGCTGCACCGCTTCGTCGAGCGGCATGGGCTTGGTGAGGGAGAAGGGCACGATCTAGTTGAGAGCTGAGAGTCTAGAGCTGAGAGCCGGATCAGAGGGCGCCGAGGGTATGGCGCGTAGAGAGGCGTTTGGTTTTCTTGGCGACCGAGATTCCGCTGGCTGGGGCCTGGGCAGTCGCGGCGATCGCGGTATCCGGCGCGTCGACGGGCCAGTCGCCGTCGCGGAGCTGCTCGAGGCGCTTCTGGTAGGTGCTCTCGGCCTTGTCGTCGGTGTCGCTCCAGGTGCGGCCGAGGCGGAGCACCATCTCTCGGGCGATCTTCCCGATCGCGAGCGGCTTCAGGTTGCGCGCGAGCTTCGTCTCGTCGGCATCGAGTTTCGTCGGCGATTTGAAACCGATGCAGCCGCGGATTTCGTCGATCGTGTCCTGGATCAGCTTTGGCAGCGGATCAGGCTGGCCGATGGCGAGCGCCTTGCGGCGCACCGCTTCGACGAGCTCGGCGTGCCGGGCGTCCTCGAGGTCGCGGATGATGATGGGTTCCCAGGCACTCATGTCAGACTTTGGGCACGGAGGTCACGGAGCGCTGACACAGAGGCCACGGAGCAAATGCACCCTGCCTTACTCTGTGCTCTCGGATCGGGCTCTCTGTGTTCTCTGTGTCTCACTGTTTGGGTTTGGTTCGTGGGTTCTGAAAGGCCCTGCAACGCCGTCGCCCAGGGCCTCGCTAAACGCACGCTGACCTAGCTGACGGTGAACTTCCGGATCGCGAGCGTGCTCGTGATCTTGACGAGCTCCTGGTAGCTCACGACGATGCCCACCAGATTGATCGAGATCGGGGCGATGAACACGCGCACGAAGTTGCCCGCGCCCTGCTCGCCCTCGCCGTATTTCGCCACGAACGCCTTGATGTTGCTCGCGTCGTCGACGTCGGCGCCGTCGACCGCGTGGAACATGTGCACCGTCGAGCCGACGATCTCCGTCTTCGCGGCGTCGGTCGACTGGTAGCGCTCGCGCGACACCATCACGCGATCGACCATGAAGGAGCCGGCGAGATCGCTCTCGTTCATCGCGGCGCTGGCGTAGCCGCCCGCGTTGTCCTGGGCGCGGTAGGCCTGCTTGCGCAGGATCCAGGCGGAGTGCCCATACACGACGCGGTTGAAGCCGACGCCGTTGATGTTTAGCGCGAGCTTCTGCTCGTTCTCGACGTCCATGTCGGGATCGGCGCTCGAGCCCCAGGTCTTGCCCGTGTTGGTCGCGGCCGCGTTGATCAGCGCCACGGCACGGCGCAGCCGGTTGCGCTCCACGCGGCGCAGCAGCCGGGCCACCTTCTTCTGCTCCCAGCCGCTCTGACCGCGGACCGATCGCAGATCGACCACGAGCATTATGCCGCGATCGGGCACCTTGGCCACGACCTTGGTGCGCTTGTCGGGCTCGATCCGTTTGTAATCGGCGCCGATCGCGCTGACGTCGTCGTCGTCGGTGCCGATGAACTCCTCGGCGTTGATCGCCTCGGAGTATTCGAAGAACGGCGGCACCTCGACCTCGGGCGCAAACACCCGGCGCGTGGCGCTGATGTCGCTGGGGTCGCGCCAGCCGACGGCGTAGGTGGTCAGGTGCTCCTGGAAATAGTTTTCCTGGAAGCGCGATTCGTTGGCGAGGTAGATCTCGCCGGGCTGGACGCTGCCGCCGCCGTGATCGATGAGCTCGAGCGGCGCGGATTCGATGGCCTGCAGCCGGGAGAGAAACGCCTTCTGCTGCAGCAGGGAGCGAGTGATTTTCTTCACGTGATGGAAAATTTGGAGTTGATGAACGAGGGTTGAAGCAGCCGCGATTATTCGGCGAGGACCTTCACGAGCGCCGGCGTCGCCAGCGCGGCCGCCAGCGCGTAATAGTCGGCCTGCAGTTTGCCGGCCTCGGCGAGCAGCGCGTCGAAGTCGGCCTTGGTGGGATTGACCGCGGTCGAATTGAGCGCGGCGATCGTGCCGTCGGCCGTCTGGGTGGGCGCGGCGATGACGACGAGCTTGATCGGCTTGCACGGCAGCACCTCGACCTTGCTGTTATTGCCGGCGGCCGCGGCGCGCGTG